>NZ_JACIFH010000001.1:3000000-3300000 GCF_014197265.1 Microbacterium invictum
GCCAGGCGACCGGGTCGGTCCAGATGCCGGTGCGGCCGCGGTGCTCTGGCGCGCGGGTGTGGGCGTGGTGGGGGCCCCGGTGCGCGAGCCACCACGCGACGATCGCGAACGGCAGCAGGCCGATGCCGGTCACCAGCAGCGCGAAGCGCCATCCGGCGGGATCGCCGCCCAGCTCGATGTGCGAGATCGGTACGACGACGCCCGACGAGACCGCGCCGAATCCGGCGAGCAGCGCGGTGTAGAGCGCGGTGATCACCGCCACGCGTGCCGGGAACTCGCGCTTGACGATCGCGGGCATCAGCACGTTGATGATCGCGATGCCGACGCCGATGACCGCTGTGCCGATCCACAGGCAGACGATCTCGCCCAGTCCGTCGCTCACGCCGGGGAGCGACCGCACGAGCGTGCCCGCCAGTAGCACGATGAGCGATCCGAGCAGCACGCGCGGCTGCCCGAAGCGGCGGCTCAGCGTGTGGGCGACGGGCGAGAACAGTGCCCACGCGACCAGCGGCACGGCCGCGAGGACGCCGAGGGTGCCAACGGACATCCCGGTGTCGGTGCCGATCTGATCGATGAGCGGTCCCAGCCCGGTGATCGCCGGTCGCATATTCGCCGCGACGAGGCACACGGCCACCAGCAGCAGGGCGACGGAGGTTCCGCGCGCCGGCGGTGGCGGCTGGGTCCGCGACGGTGTGGCCATGAGTACGGACCATATCCCAGTCGCAGATCATCGACGGGCAGTTTCACATGCGAGCGCCGTCCCGTCCTGCCCGACAATCTCTAGCCAGACTTAGCTAAGCCCGGTAGATTGGACGCATGACCCAGGTGAACGTCCACGAAGCGAAGTCGCAGCTGTCGGCGCTGATCGCCAGAGTGCTCGCGGGGGAGGAGGTCACGATCGCCCGGGCAGGGATGCCGGTGGTCGACCTCGTCCCGCATCGAGAGCTGACCATCGTCTATGGGCTGGGCGCAGCTGAGCCCGCTCACGATCCTGCGCTGTTCGATGGAGTGGACGCCGAAGTGGCCGGCATGTTCTACGGCGCGGACGCGTGATCCTGCTGGACACGAACGCCCTGCTCTGGCTGTACAAGGACAGTTCTGATCTTGGTGCGCAGGCGCGTCAGAAGATCGTTCGGGCGACCCGCGTCCACTTCTCAGCGGCGAGCATCATGGAGATCTCGATCAAGCACATGCTGGGGCGCTTGCCGCTTCCGGGCGGTGAGGGGTTCCCCGAGGTGTTCATCCGGTCCGGGCTGGTGGAACTACCGCTGACATCAGCCCATGCGGCGGCGATGACCGACTTTCCTGAGCTCACCCGTCACGATCCGTTCGACCGGATGCTCGTCGCACAGGCCGCGAGTGAAGCGTTCGAGCTGCTCACCTCCGACGCCACCCTCCTCGCGCAGGGAAGGGGCTGGATCACCGACGCTCGGCGCTGACAGTGCGCGGAGCCGGAGTGTGTGAGCCGGAAGTCACATGCGCTGTGAGGACAGGTTGCGGGCGCCGCGACCGGACTACCCTCAGGCCAGACCCTCCAGCGGCCACCCGGTGTACGCCTCGGCGAGGTAGCGCCGGCCGGCCTCGGACTCGACCACCGAGCGCAGCTCGCCGAGCTGGCGCAGCCGGTCGAAGTCGGACGCGTCGGGCGCGACGTGCAGCATCGAGGTCATCCACCACGAGAAGTGCTGCGCCTTCCAGATGCGGTGCGATGCCGTCTCGGGGAAGGCCTCGAGCAGCCGCGAGTCGCCCTCCAGCAGCAGCGCGCGCAGAGCGCGCTCGAGCACGACGACGTCGGCGACGGCCAGGTTCATGCCCTTCGCTCCGGTCGGCGGCACGGTGTGGGCGGCATCGCCGATCAGCGCCGTGCGGCCGTGCAGCAGCTCGTGCGCCACGAAGCTGCGGAAGCGCAGGACGTCGCGCTGGAAGATCGGACCCTCCTTGAGCGTCGTCCCCGGCACGCGGGACTGCAGCTGCTCCCACAGTTGCTCTTCGCTGAGCGCGTTCGGATCGGCATCCGGATCGCACTGGAAGTACATCCGCTGCACGGTCTCGCTGCGCTGGCTGATGAGCGCGAAGCCGTTGGGCGAATTGCTGTAGATCAGCTCGTCGGCACTGGGCGGCGCCTCGGTGAGGATGCCGAACCACGCGAACGGGTACTCGCGGAAGTAGCCGCCGGTCTGCGACCCGGTGACCGCCTCGCGCACGACGCTGCGCGACCCGTCGGCGCCGACGACGAACTCGGCCTCGATGACGATCCGCTCGCCGCCGGGTCCGGTTGCGATGACACGGGGGAGAGCGGATGCCGGCTCCTCGACGCGCTCGGCCGTGACGCCGAATCGCAGGTCTTGGCCGCGCTCGAGCCGCACCGCGATGAGGTCCTTGAGCACCTCGTGCTGTGGGTACAGGTACACGCCGCGGCCGACGAGGTCGGCGAAGTCGATGCGGTGCCCGTCGCCGGCGAAGCGGAGTTCGATGCCGTCGTGACGGTGCGCGGCAGTCCGCACGCGGGCGGAGGCCCCCGACTGCTCGAGGATCTCGACGGTGCCCTGCTCGAGGATCCCGGCGCGGATCGTCGTCTCGATCTGCTCACGACTGCGGTCGTCGATCACGACCGACTCGATGCCGGCATTGCCCAGCAGATGTGACAGCAGGAGGCCTGCGGGGCCGGCGCCGACGATGGCGACACGGGTGCGGGTGGTGGTCATGGCGTCTCCCTCGACGTGGTGTCTCGTGCGTCACCAGTGTGCCGATGATCCGACGCGCGGTCGCGAGATTGCCATTCAACGGGAAGCGCGGAGGGCAGCTTCGATGGCGGCCGCAGCTTCGCGCAATTCGGCGGTCGCCGGGTGGGGCGACGCCTCACGCGGCAGCACGACCGAGAGCGCGGCGACGACCTCCCCGGCATCCCGGATCGGCACCGCCACTCCGGTCGAGACGGTCTCGACCGATCCGGGCGCCACGACGACTCCCGCCCGCCGGATGTCCGTCAGGATCCGGCTCAGCCGCGCGGGGTCGGTGATCGTCTCGGGCGAGACGGCACGCAGGGGTCCGGCGAGTACGCGTTCACGGAGGGATGCCGGAGCGAAGGCCAGCAGGACCAGCCCGCTCGACGAGGCGTGCAGCGGCAGACGCCCCGCGATGCGGGTGATGTTGGCGCCGGCCTCGGGGTGCGAGAGGCGCTCGAGGAAGAGCGCCTCGTTCTGCTCGAGCACCGCGAGCTGGGTGTGCTCTCGCACGCGCGCCTGCACCTGCGCCATGAACGGCAGCGCCGCCTGCCGCAGGCGCAAGGCGGTGGACCCGCGCAGGGCGAGCTCCCACAGCCGCATGCCCAGGTGCACCCGACGGTCTTCGTCGCGTTCGAGCAGCCCCGCCGCGACCAGTTCGTCGACGATGCGGTGCGCGGTGGACGACGGCAGGCCGGCATGACGCCCGATCTCGGACGCGGTCTGCATCGACCGGTCGGCGCTGAAGGTCTCGAGGACGCGCACGATCCGGTCTGTCATCGAGTCGCCGGAAGGCGAGTTGGCCATGCGCCCACTGTCTCACGCCGCTCGCGGCACGGCGCACCCGGTCGCCGGTAATCTCGCTGTCAGGAGGACCGATGACCGACGGCGAAGGCGTGCTCGAGAGGGTGCTGCGCGTGCTCGGATGCTTCTCCGAAGACGAACCCGCCATCACCGCGACCACCCTCGCGCAGCACACCGGGCTGGCCTCATCGACGCTGCACCGCCTGCTGGCGACCCTCGTGGCCGAGGGGCTGCTCAGCCGTGGTCCCGGCCACACCTATGTCATCGGTTCGCGGCTGTGGGAGCTGGGCGAACTGTCGCCGCTCTCGCTGCGCCTGCGCGAGACGGCCCTGCCGCACATGGTGCGGCTGTACGAGGCGACCGGCGAGAACGTGCACCTGGCCGTCCTCGACGGCGCGACCCCCGAGGCCTCGAGCGCGCTGTACGTCGGCCGGCTCACCGGGCGGCAGTCCATACCGACCCTCAGCCGCATGGGCGGGCGCAATCCGCTGCACGTGACCGGCGTCGGCAAGGCGCTGCTCGCCGACCGCGATGAGCCGTGGCTGGAGCGCTATTTCCGCGCGCCGCTGGTGCGGGAGACCGTCCACTCCCTCACGACCGAAGCCGCGCTGCGTGCCGACCTCGCCCGCGCGCGCACCTTGGGCTACGCGACGACCCGCGAGGAGATGACCCTCGGCAACGTGTCGGTGGCCGCGGCGCTCGGGCGCGTCGACGGACTGCCACCGATCGCCCTCGGGCTCGTCGTGCACCTCGAACGCGCCGACGAGCGCCGCCTGGCGCCCATGGTGGTGCAGGCCGCGAAGGATCTGCGGCACGACCTGCGCAAGGCGTGATCCTCCGGCATCCACTCTCACTGGATGAGAATCGACACCCGACGGGTCGCGCGGAGTGCGAACCTGGACACGCCCCGTCTGTCCGGGTGTCGAAGGAGACCTCATGACCACGCTGCAACCCGATGAGCAGGACACGGACACCTTCTCGTCTTCGGTGATCATCGAGCCGTCGCAGACGGTGGCCGCGCCCGAGTCGCTGCTCGCGTCGGCCGACATGCCGCCGCAGTCGCAGATCACCCAGGAGATCATCGATCTGCACACCGCGGCGAACGACCGCGAGGCGGCCGGCGAGACGGTGCCGTCCACGCTGTACGACTTCCCGCCGTACCGCTCGAGCATCCTGCGCCACCCGACGAAGAACCCGCGCCTGGTCGACCCCGAGTCGATCGAGCTGTGGTCGCCGGCCTACGGGCAGCGCGACGTCGCGGCGATCGAGGCCGATCTCACGCTGCAGCACACCGGCGAGCCGCAGGGCGAGCGCATCACGGTCGAAGGACGCCTGCTCGACTCGTGGGGCCGGCCGCTGCGCAACCAGCTCGTGGAGATCTGGCAGGCCAACGCCGCCGGCCGCTACATCCACCAGCGCGACCAGCACCCGGCGCCGCTCGACCCGAACTTCACCGGCGCCGGCCGCATCGTGACGAACGACGACGGCGAGTACAAGTTCACGACGATCAAGCCCGGCCCGTACCCGTGGAAGAACCACATCAATGCGTGGCGACCCGCGCACATCCACTTCTCGCTGTTCGGCTCGGGCTTCACGCAGCGCATCGTCACGCAGATGTACTTCCCGGGCGACCCGCTGTTCGCGCTCGACCCGATCTACAACACGATCCGTCGCCAGAGCGACCGCGAAGCCCTCATCGCGGCCTACGACCACGACCTCACGGTGCCCGAGTTCTCGATGGGCTACCGCTGGGACATCGTCGTCGACGGCCCCGATGCCACCTGGTTCGAGCCCGAGGGAGAGCACTGATGGCTGCCCAGCCGCCCACCGCGTGGGGCGAGAAGACCCACGCCCCCACCGCCGGTCAGACCGTCGGCCCGTTCTTCGCGTTCGGTACCGAGTACGACCGGATGAACGAGATCGCCTTCCCGCACAGCCCCGGCGCGATCGTCGTCTCAGGCACCGTGTACGACGGCGCCGGCCACCCGATCCCCGACTCGATCGTCGAGATCTGGGGCGCTGACACCGACGGCACGATCCCGCGCGCCCGTGGCTCGCTGCACCGCGACGGACACACCTTCACCGGGTTCGGCCGCACGTTCACGACCGATGAGGGGCACTACGAGTTCTGGACCCGAAACCCGGGTGCCGAGCCGGGCAAGGCCCCGTTCTTCGCCGCGATCGTCTACGCGCGGGGCCTGCCGAACAAGCTCCACACACGCATCTACCTGCCCGAGAGTGCAGACCTGCTGGCATCCGACCCGCTGCTGTCCTCGCTCGACGCGGGCGAGCGCGCTACGCTCATCGCGACGCGCACCCCCGAGGGGTACCTGCAGCATGACTTCCATCTGCAGGGCGAGAAGGAGACCGTCTTCCTTGCATTCTGACGCCCGCGAGAGCGACCCGATCGACGTCGGGCTGCTCTCGCCCGTGACGGCGGGGCACGACATGGTCGTGTCGGATGCGGCGGTGCTCCATGCGCTGGTGGCGGTCGAGGTCGCCCTCGCGCGCGCCGGTGTCAGAGCCGGGTTCGTTCCGGATGCCGCCGCCGCGGCGATCGCGGACGCCGCAGCCGCGCACGGAATCCACCCCGGCGAACTCGCACTGGCGGCCGTCGCCGGCGGCAATCCGGTGATCCCGCTGGTGAAGCTGCTCAAGGAACGCGTGCCGGGCGATGCCCGCAGCTGGGTCCATCGCGGCGCGACCAGTCAGGACATCCTCGACACCGCGCTCATGCTGATCGCGCGGCGCGCGGCCGTCGGGGTGCTCGCCTCACTGGCGGCCGTCGAGGTCGCGCTCGCCGAGTTCGCCGCCGCGCACCGCGACGAGGTGGCCGCCGCCCGCACGCTCACCCAGCATGCCGTGCCGACGACGATCGGCCTGCGTGCCTCCACCTGGCTGCGCGGCGTGCGCCGGGCGATCGCGCGTCTGGCCGATGCCCGCGATGAGCTGCCCGTTCAGCTCGGCGGTGCCGCCGGCACGCTCGCGTCGTTCGCCGAGCTGGCGGGGATGGATGCCGCGGCTGCCCTGCCCGCGGCACTCGCCGATGAGCTGGGGCTCGCCGTGCCGGACGCGCCGTGGCATACGACCCGGTGGCCGGTCACCGAGCTCGGCGATGCGCTCGTGCAGGCCATCGACGCGGTCGGCGTGATCGCCGCGGACGTCGCGAGCGCCAGCCGCACCGAGATCGGCGAGCTCGCCGAGGGGATCGGCGGCGGTTCTTCGGCGATGCCCCAGAAGCAGAATCCCGCCGAATCCGTGCTCATCCGCTCGGCCGCGCTGCGGGCGCCGCAGCTGGGGGCGACGCTGCACCTGGCATCCGCCTTCGCCGTCGACGAACGCCCCGACGGCGCGTGGCACGCGGAGTGGCCGACTCTGCGCGATCTGCTGCGCCTCGCGCTCGGCGCGACTGCGCACGCCGCGTCGCTCGTGACGGGACTTCGGGTGAATGTGGATGCCGTGGCCCGCACCCTCGGCACGACCGGCGGCCTCATCGTCGCCGAGCGGCTCTCGATCGTGCTGGCGCCGGTGATCGGCGCCGACCGCGTCTCGGCACTGGTCGCCGCAGCCGCCCGCGGCGCCGGCCTCGCCACCACACTGACCGACGATGCCGACGTGGCCGACTTCGCGCGGCAGCGCGGACTGGACCCCGAGGCGTTCGTCGCCGATCTGCTCGACCCCGCCCGCTACACCGGCCTGGCCGGCCGCTTCGTCGATCAGGCGGTCGGCGCAGACCCGAAGGAGACCGCGTGACCGTCCCCGCCATCTCGCTGACCGAGCCGGTCGGCCCCGACGACGCCCCACTCCTCGTCCTCGGCCCGTCGCTGGGCACCTCGACGCTGCTGTGGTCGACGACCATCCCGGCGCTCGCCGAGCGCTACCGCGTCATCGGCTGGAACCTGCCCGGTCATGGTGGCGCTCCTGCCGCGACCGCCGGGTTCACGGTCGGCGAACTCGCCGATGCGGTGGCCGAAGCCGTCGACGGACCCTTCCTCTATGCCGGGGTCTCGCTCGGCGGCAGCGTCGGGCTCGAACTGCTGCTGCGCCACCCCGAGCGGGTGCGCGCCGCCGCGATCATCTGCTCGGGCGCCGCGATCGGCGAGCCCGATGCCTGGCGTGAACGCGCCGCCCAGGTGCGCGCGCAGAGTACCTCGACGCTCATCATCGGCTCGGCGCAGCGGTGGTTCGCGCCAGGCTCGATCGAGCGCAACCCCGACATCACCGGCCGTCTGCTGCACGCGCTGCAGGACGCCGACGACGAGTCGTACGCGCTGTGCTGCGAGGCGCTGGCGACCTTCGACGTGCGCGACCGGCTCGGCGAGATCTCCGCACCCGTGCTCGCGGTGTGGGGCGACCACGACGGCGTCACCCCTGAAGCGTCGGCCCGCGAGATCGCCGACGGTGTCCGTGACGGCCGCGCCACCGGCATCCACGAGGCGTCGCATCTGGCGCCCGCCGACGATCACATCGCGACCGCCGCCGCGCTCCGCGACTTCTTCGACCCCATCGCGGGAGGCTCCGTATGACCCGTCCCGCCGGCGAAGGCCTGAGTGACCAGGAGCGCTACGACCAGGGCATGACCGTACGCCGCGAAGTGCTGTCGGACGCCCACGTCGACCGGTCGATCGCGAACACCACCGAGGTGACGGGCGACTTCCAGGACTTCATCACCCGCGTCGCCTGGGGCGACGTCTGGTCGCGACCCGGGCTCGACCGCCGGTCACGCTCGGTCGCCGTGCTGTCATCGCTGATCGCCCTCGGCCACCACGAGGAGCTCGCGATGCACCTGCGCGCCGCGCGCCGCAACGGCCTCACCGTCGACGAAATCACCGAGGTCATCCTGCAGTCGGCGATCTACGCGGGCGTCCCTGCCGCGAACACCGCATTCCGCATCGCGAGCGAAGTCTTCGCCGACCAGCCGTAGCGCTACGCTCGACGTCGACAGTCCACGACGAGGCAGGTGCGCGATGGAGCGACGCGGCGCGAATCAGCCGAGGGTCGGCGGCTACAACCAGGCTGTCATCCTCGACCAGATCCGGCGCGCCGGCGGCCTCAGCCGGGTCGAGCTCGCTGCGGCGACGGGGTTGTCGGCGCAGACGGTGTCGAACATCAGCCAACGCCTCTTGGACGCCGGGATCATCGAAGAGGCCGGGCGTACCAGCGGCACGGCGGGCGGCCCCGGCAAGCCGCGCACGACGCTGCGGCTGGTGGGATCGAGCCGCCACGCGGTCGGGGTCCACCTCGACCCGAGCGTGCTGACCATCGTGCTGCTGGCGATCGACGGGACGGTCGTGGCCAGTCACCGCCGGCCCACGCCGAGCGCGAATGCGCCCACGCGCACCATGCGCCTCATCACCAGGGAGATCGAGAAGCTGCTCGACGCCTCGGGCGTCGAGCGCGACAGCGTCGTGGGTGTGGGCATCGCGGCTCCCGGTCCGATCGATGCCGAACGCGGCGTCATCGTCGACCCGCCGAACCTCGGCGGCTGGCACCGGGTCCCCCTGCGCGATGCGGTGGCCGAAGCGACGGGGCTCCCGGTCGTGCTCGACAAGGACGTCACCGCTGCGGCGGTCGCCGAGCGCTGGGTCGATGCGGCGGCCGCGGCGCAGAGCTTCGCGTTCCTCTACATGGGGACGGGCCTTGGCATGGGGCTCATGCTGGGCGACGACGTCGTGCGTGGCGGGTCGGGCAACGCGGGCGAGATCGGACACATCGTCACCGACCCGCAGGGGCCGGTCTGCTCGTGCGGAATGCGCGGGTGCATCGCCGTCAGCTGCACCCCGGCGTCGTTGGTCGCCGAGGCGGAAGACCTCGGCATCCTTCCGGCGACACGGGTCGGCAGCGATCCGCGCACGATAGACGACGCGTTCACCGCGCTGGTCAAGCTCGCCGGGCGGGGGCACGTGGGTGCGCTGGGCGTGCTCGAGCGCGCGGCCGAGCGGATCGCCCGCGCCCTCGCGGTCGTGTGCAACCTGCTCGACGTCGACCGCGTCATCATCGGCGGCCCGGCGTGGTCGCGCCTCGCACCCTGGTTCGAACGGCAGGTGCCCGAAGTGCTCTCCGGGCTGCTCGTGGCCCGTGGCCTGCATCACGTGGAGATCGTGGGCACCTCACTCGGCGAGGACGTGGGCGCGATCGGGGCGGCGTGCCTCGTGCTCGATGAGGCGCTGACACCCCGGCCGACCTCGCTGCTCGTCGGCTGACCCCCTTGACAGAGATAAATCCATTCGCTTGACTTATTGATGACCTCCCCGCGCCCCTGCACCACGCGCACCCGGCAGGTCGCATGGTGAGCAAGGGAGCAGTCATGAAGACCACCACCGCAGCAGCGGCGACCGTGGCGACGATCGCCGCCGTCACCCTGACACTGGGCGGATGCACCGCCGCGGATGACGATTCGGGGGATCAGACCGTCACGGTCGTGTACGCGAAGACAGACTCGTTCACCGTCCTCGACACCCTGCTGAACACGGCGAAAGACGAGTTCGAAGCCGCCCACGACGGCGTCACCGTCGAGCTGCAGCCGATCACGGCGACCGACGACGACTACAAGACCCGGCTCCAGCTCTCGCTGGGGTCTGCCGACACCGCGCCCGACGTCTTCTACGAAGACACGTTCAACGTGCGCAGTGATGTCGAGGCGGGCTACCTGCTGAACCTCGACGACCACCTTGCCGACTGGGACGACTGGTCCCTGTTCGACGAAGGCGGAAAGAAGGCCGGCCAGGGGGAGGACGGGAGCATCTACGCGCTCCCGCTCGGTACCGACACACGGGTGATCTGGTACAACACCCACGTTCTCGAGGCTGCTGGGGTGGGGGTTCCCTGGCAGCCCGAGACGTGGGATGACATCCTGGGCGTCGCCGCCCAGATCAAGGCCAGCCAGCCCGACGTCGTGCCGTTCAACATGTACGCCGGCACCGGCACCGGTGAAGGCACGGTCATGCAGAGCTTCTTCGAGCTGCTCTACGGCACCGGAGACGGGACAGGGCTGTACGACGACGCCGAGGGCAAGTGGGTCGTCGAGTCGCAGGGCTTCATCGACGCGCTGACCTTCCTGCAGACGCTGTACGACGAAGGCTATGCGGTCGCACCCGACCAGGCGCTCGACCCCAACGTGTGGCAGGCCGTGTTCGGTGAGATGTTCCCGCAGGACAAGCTCGGTGGCACGGTGGAGGGCTCGTACACGCCGTCGTTCTGGGCCGAAGGCGGCTCGTACGAGTGGCCCGAGTATGGCGACGTGATGGGCGTCGCCCTGTTCCCGACACAGGACGGCGAGGCACCTGGCGGAGTCAGCATGTCCGGTGGGTGGACTCTCGCGGCATCCGCCCACACCGACGTCCCCGACCTCGCGTTCGAGTTCATGGCCACGGCACTGAACAAGGAGAACGCCCTCTGGTACGCGATCAACAACGCACAGATCGCCGTGCGCACCGACGTGGCGAGCGAGCCGAGCTACCTCGAGGCGAACCCCTTCGTCGGCGACGTCTCCGAGGCGGTCGCCGTGACGCACTTCCGCCCGGCGAACAGCTCGTACCCGCAGATCTCGGTGGCGGCGCAGCAGGCCACGGAAGCCGTGATCACCGGCCAGCAGAGCCCTGAGGAGGCAGCCGCCGCGTACGACGACGCCGTGCGTCAGATCGTCGGCGACGACAAGGTCGTCGTGAAATAAGGCATGACCGCGACCACGATCGGACCGGCGAGCGGTTCGGGCACCAGACGCAGAAGCCGCATCAGCGACAGAGCGACGCCCGCACGGGCGCTGCCGCTGCTGCCGGCGGCGGGGCTGCTGCTGGTGTTCCTTGCCGGTCCGATCGCCTGGGCGCTCGGCGGGTCGCTCACCAACCAGTCGCTCAGTGGCCCGAACGCCGCCAACCCCGAGTTCATCGGGCTCGACAACTTCGCGCGGCTGTTCGCCGACCCGGTGCTGCCGCTGTCGATCGGAGTCACGGTCGTCTTCGTGGTCGGCTCGGCGATCATCGGCCAGAACATCCTCGGGCTGCTGCTGGCGGTGCTCTTCCGCTCGGGGAGCCGGGCCGTCGCGGGGGTGACCGGGGTCATCGTCGTGACCGCGTGGGTGCTGCCCGAGATCGTCGCGGCCTTCGTCAGCTACGCGTTCCTGTCGGCGGACGGCACGCTCAACCACCTGCTCGCGGCTGTGGGCATCACCGGGCCCAACTGGCTGTACGCCTTCCCGGTGCTCGCCATCATCCTCGCCAACACCTGGCGCGGCACGGCGTTCTCGATGATGATCTACCGCGCCGCGCTCGACGACGTGCCGCTCGAAGTGGTCGAGTCGTCGATGCTCGACGGCGCCGGCGGCTGGCAGCGGCTGCGCCTCATCACGATCCCGATGATCCGCGGCACCATCTTCACCAACCTGATGCTCACCACCCTCCAGACGCTGTCGGTGTTCACCCTCATCTGGGTGATGACCCGCGGCGGCCCGGGCAACCAGTCGAGCACTCTGCCCGTGCTCGCCTACGCCGAAGCGTTCCAGTTCGGAGACATCGGCTACGGCAACGCGATCGCCGTGGTCATGCTGGCGCTGGGCGCCGTGTTCTCGATCGGGTACGTCGTCTCGCTGCGCCGGGCCGGTGACCGGGCATGAGCACCGCCAGCATCGCCGGACCACGGCGGTCGGTCACGAAGTTCTGGGCCAACCTCGTCCTGATCGTCATCGGGCTGATCTTCCTGCTCCCGCTGCTGTGGGTCGTCCTCGCCTCGGTCGACTCGTCCGCCGGCTATCAGGTGAAGATCCCGACCGAGCCGACGCTCAGCAACTTCGCCGACATCCTGACGCCCGAGCTCACCCTGCGCCCGCTGCTGAACAGCGTGCTGCTGTCCACCGCGGCCGCGCTGGTCACCGTCGTGGCCTCGATCCTCGCCGCCTACCCGCTCTCGCGGTACCGCTCGCGGTTCAACGCCCCGTTCCTCTACTCGGTGCTGTTCGCCAGCTGCCTGCCGATCACCGCGATCATGGTGCCGGTCTACAGCCTGTTCGTGCAGCTGCGGCTCATCAACCAGCCGTGGGCGGTCGCGCTGTTCCTCGCCGCCAGCTCGCTGCCGATGGCGCTCTGGATGACCAAGACGTTCATGGACTCGGTGCCGATCAGCCTCGAAGAGGCCGCCTGGGTCGACGGCGCCAGCGCGATGTCGGCGCTGCTGCGCATCGTCGTGCCACTCATGCGCCCGGCCCTGTCGGTGGTGTTCGTGTTCGTCTTCCTGCAGGCCTGGGGCAACTTCTTCGTTCCCTTCGTGCTGCTGTACTCGCCCGAGTACCAGCCGGCCGCCGTGTCGATCTACACCTTCTTCGGCCAGTACGGCACCGTCGCCTACGGCCGCCTGGCCGCATACTCGATCATCTACTCCCTGCCCGTCCTCGGACTGTACCTGCTGGTCACCCGCGGCCTCGGCGGAACCTTCGCGCTCTCCGGAGCCGTCAAGGGCTGACGCCCGCGACCAGACCTCTCACACACGGAACACGGAATGCACCGCAACGACAGACTCACCCTCCAGCGCATCGACCGGCTCGCCCGCGACCGGCTCGGTCCGGCGCTGCACCGGGCTGCCGTGCCGCTGACGATCACGGCGTGGGAGGTCCCCGGCGAGCCGGTTCCGTTCGCCGAGGCCGTCACGCAGGACTACACGCCGTTCGCGGTCCGGGGATCCTGGGGCCGCCCGTGGGGCACGGTGTGGTTCCACGTGACCGGCGCGGTGCCCACCGAATGGCGGGGGGTGGATGCCGCGGAGGTCGAGCTGCGGGTCGATCTGGGCTTCGACGATTCGGCACCCGGATTCCAAGCCGAGGCCCTCGTCTACCGTCCGGACGGGTCGATCGTGAAGGCGATCGAACCGCGCAATGCGACCGTGCCCGTCGACGCGGGCACCGTCGACCTGTACATCGAGGCCGCCGGCAACCCGAGCGTCGCGGGCACGTTCACGTTCGCGCCCACGCCGCTCGGCGACCTCGCGACCGCGGGGACCGATCCGATCTATCGCCTCGACGTCCTCGACCTCGCACTCCGTGACATCGAGGTGTGGGAGCTGGCGCAGGACATCTGGACCCTTCGCGGTCTCGTCGACGAGCTCGAGCCCGACCGCACCCGGCATGCGCGGGTGATCGCGGCGCTGGGTCGCGCCGTCGACGCCCTCGACCCCGAAGACGTGGCCGGCACGGCTGCGGCGGCCCGCGCGGAGCTGGTCGACGTGCTGGCGGCGCCGGCACCGGCATCCACTCATCTGATCACGGCCGTCGGCCACGCCCACATCGACTCGGCCTGGCTGTGGCCCACGCGCGAGACGGTGCGCAAGGTCGCGAGGACCTTCGCGAACGTGCTCGACCTCATCGACCGTGATGAGGAGTTCGTCTTCGCGGCCTCGTCGGCGCAGCAGTACGCCTGGCTCAAGGAGTTCTACCCCGACCTGTTCGCGCGCGTGCGCGATGCCGTCGCGGCCGGACGCTTCGTCCCGGTCGGAGGGATGTGGGTCGAGTCCGACACCAACATGCCCGGCTCTGAGGCGCTTGCGCGGCAGTTCGTCGAGGGCAAGCGCTTCTTCCTCGAGGAGTTCGGCGTCGAGCCGCTCGAGGTCTGGCTGCCCGACTCGTTCGGCTATTCCGCGGCGCTGCCCCAGATCATCGTCGCTGCCGGGTCGCGCTGGTTCCTGACGCAGAAGATCTCGTGGAACGAGACGAACCGGATGCCGCACCACAGCTTCCTCTGGGAGGGGATCGACGGCACGCGCGTGTTCACGCACTTCCCGCCGGTCGACACCTACAACTCTGAGCTGTCGGCGGCGGAGCTCGCCCGGGCCGAGCGCCAGTTCGGCGAGAAGGCGCACGCCTCGCATTCGCTCGTGCCGTTCGGCTGGGGCGACGGGGGCGGCGGACCGACCCGAGAGATGATCGCCGCCGCACGGCGCACCGCCGACCTCGAGGGGTCACCCAAGGTGCGGCTCGGATCGCCGGCGCAGTTCTTCGCAGACGCCGAGACGGAATACGCGAACCCGCCGATCTGGTCGGGCGAGCTCTACCTCGAGTACCACCGCGGCACCTACAGCGCGCAGGCGCGCACCAAGCGCGGCAACCGGCGCAGCGAGCACCTGCTGCGCGCCGCCGAGCTGTGGGCGACACTGGCGACCGTCCGCGCCGGGTCCGACTACCCGGCCGAGCGGCTGCGCCGGCTGTGGCAGAACGTGCTGCTGTTGCAGTTCCACGACATCCTGCCGGGCACCTCGATCGCGTGGGTGCATCGGGAGGCCGAGCGCGATTATGCCGGCATCGCGCAGGAGCTGACCGAGATCATCGACGACGCGGTGGGGACGCTCGTCGGGGAGGGGGAGCGGGAGCTGGCGGTCAACGCCGCGCCCGTTCCACTGGGGGGAGCGCCCGCACTGGGTGCCGGTGTCGCCGGGGGGACGACGCCGGTGCCCGTGCGGGCGTCCGGAGACAGCTGGGTGTTCGCGCACCCGCGGGTGACCTGGACGCTCGATCGGCGCGGCGTCGTGGTCGGCGCGCACGATCACATCGCCGACCGTGAGCTCGTCGCGCGCGGTGGAGCCACCGGCATCCTGCAGCTGTTCCGTGACACTCCGCGCGAGTGGGATGCCTGGAACATCGACGCCGAGGACGGCGCGCTGGGCGTCGAGCTGCTCGATGCCGAGTCGGTGGCGGTGACCGGTGACGGTGCCGGGATCCTCGTGCGGCGCGCGTTCGGGTCGTCGCGGATCGAGCAGGAGTTCCGCGTCGACGCGGAGACCGGCGCACTCGACATCACCGTGCGCGCAGACTGGCGCGAGCGGCAGAAGATGCTGAAGCTCGCGTTCCCGCTGCGGGTGCGAGCCGAGCGGGCCCAGTCCGAAACCCAGTTCGGCCACGTCTCACGGCTGATCCACGCGAACACGTCCTGGGATGCCGCCAAGTTCGAGACCGTCGCGCACCGCTGGCTGCGGTTGGCCGAGGGGGACTACGGCGTCAGCGTCGCGAACGACGCCAGCTACGGGCACGACGTGCAGCACGGCGCGGGTGTGGGCGGCGGCACCGAGACCGTCGCGAGGGTCACGCTCGTGCGGGCGCCGCTGTTCCCCGATCCGGGGGCCGATCAGGGCGCGCACGAGTTCCGGGTGTCGCTGCTGCCGGGCGCGGATGTCGCCGAGGCGATCGCGCACGGGTTCCGGCTCAACCTGCCGGTGCTCTCGGTGCGCGGCGGCTCGGCGATCGAGCCGGCTCTGGTGGTGTCGGACCGCGGCGTCGTGATCGAAGCCGTGAAGCTCGCCGACGACGGGTCGGGCGATGTCATCGTCCGGCTCTACGAAGCACTCGGCGCGCGACGCACCGCGACCCTGCGCCCGGGCTTCGACGTCACGGGTGCGCAGCAGGTCGACCTGCTCGAACGCGCCGTCACCGGCGAGGTGATCGCAGGGGTGGATGCCGGGGTGCTGCGTCTGCAGCTGCGAGCCTTCGAACTCACGACGTTGCGCCTGCGCCCGCGCCGCTGACCGCGCCCGCGCCGCGCCCGCGCCGCTGAGGGCGCCCGCGCTCGCCGCTGACCGCGCCCGCTGACCGCGCCCGCGCCGCTGAGGGCGCCCGCCGCCGCCGCCCGCGCTCGCCGCCGCCCGCGCCGCCCGCGCTCGCCGCCGCCCGCGCCCGCTGACCGCGCCCGCGCCGCTGACCGCGCCCGCCGCCGCCCGCGCTCGCCGCCGCCCGCGCCGCTGACCGCGCCCTCAGCCGCGAGAGAACAACTCCCCGCCGAGAGAACGGGGTTCAACCGTTCTCTCGGCGCCGAACTGTTCTCTCACCGGGAGGGAGGGGGCGGCGGCGCTGGGGGAGCATGCTCTGGGCGAAGAAGTCGGTGAGCTCTTCGCGCGCGGTCAGCGGCAGGATGTGCGCGACGTAGTGGTCGGGACGGACGATCACGAGCGCGCCGCCGCGGTCGACGCCGCGGGCCCTCGAAGATGTCGTCGTCCGGAAGCGTCGCGTACACCTTCTCGTAGTCGCGCACCTGGAAGGGGCCGACCCGGGGGAAGAAGACCTCCGGCGCGTCGGTGATCTGCACGTCGTCGAGCGGCTGCTGGTAGATCACCTTCACGTCGAAGACGCTGTCGATGTCGGTCCCCGCCGGCGTGAACCGGGTGATGGGGGAGTCGGGCGCGGTCGCGGCCCATTCTGCCCAGTCGCGCAGCGGCGACGGGTCGGTAGGGGCCGCAGTATCGGCGAAGGCGTAGATGCGCCAGCGGCCGTCGGCGCGATGGTGGTGGCCGATGTGCACGGGGTTGCTATCGCCGACGCGGGTGACCTTGGCGGACTTGAAGCGCTTGCCGATGGGGAACCCGGCCGCGAGATCCTGGTGCGTCTTCTCGCCCGTGATCGGCGACGGCTGGTACTCGGTCATGAACCCGGCGGGGAACTCGGCGGTGCGCGTGTAGAACTCGGCGAGCTCGGTGGGGCTGTCGAAGTCCTCGGGCTTGCGGGCCATGAGTGCCGACCACTCACGATCGAAGTCGATCAGGTTCTGGGCGATCACCTGCCGCTCGCCCGAGTAGGTGGACAGCAACGAAGCGGGGCTGCGGCCTTCGAGTACCTGTCCGAGCTTCCAGCCGAGGTTGAAGCCGTCCTGCATCGACACGTTCATGCCCTGCCCGGCCTTCGCGCTGTGCGTGTGGCACGCGTCGCCGGCGATGAATACGCGCGGGTCGCGCGTGCCGGTCTCCGCGATGGACACGTCGTCGAACTTGTCGGTGACGCGGTGGCCGACCTCGTAGACGCTGTGCCACGCGACGTTGCGCACCTCGAGGGTGTACGGGGCGATGATGCGGTTCGCCTTGGCGACGATCGCGTCGAACGGCGTGGTGCGCACCTTGCCGTGATCGTCGTCGGGCACCTCACCCAGGTCGACGTACATGCGGAACAGGTAGCCACCCTCACGGGGGATGAGCAGGATGCTGCCCTCGTCGTGCGACTGGATCGCGCACTTGGTGCGGATGTCGGGGAAGTCGGTGTCGGCCAGGATGTCCATCACGCCCCAGGCGTGGTACGACACGGCGCCGACGTGTTTGCGGCCGATCGCCTCGCGCACGCGGCTGCGCGCGCCATCGCAGCCGACGACGTACTTGGCGCGGACGACACGCTCTTCGCCTTCCCCCTCGCCCGCGCTGCGTCGCAGGGTCACGCGCACCGGGTGCTCACCGGACTCGGCGACCTGCAGCGTCACGAACTCCCAGCCGAAGTCCGGCTTCACGCGGGCCGGGCCGTTCGCGGCCGACTCGGCGAAGTAGTCGAGCACCCGCGCCTGGTTGACGATCAGATGCGGGAACTCGCTGACCCCGGCCGGGTCGTCCTTCTCGCGGGCGGTGCGGACGATGCTCGACGGGTCGGCCGGGTCGGGAGACCAGAAGTTCATCGACGTGAGCCAGAACGCCTCCGAGACGATGCGCTCGGCGAACCCGAACGCCTGGAACGTCTCGACGCTGCGGGCCTGGATGCCATCGGCCTGTCCGATCTCGAGTCGGCCGCCGCGGCGCTCGACCAGGCGCGTCGTGATACTCGGGAACTGGGCGAGCTGCGCGGCCAGGAGCATGCCGGCCGGTCCCGAGCCGACGATCAGGACGTCCGTCTCGCCGGGGAGCTCTTCCGGCCGGTCGAGCCCGGTACCGGCCGCCGCCTGGACGCGCGGGTCGCCGGACACGTAGCCGTGATGGTGGAACTGCATCGTCTTCGATCCTCTCCCCGACGGCATCGTCGGGAGCTTGACGGAGAAGCAGAACCCGTTCTATATTCGAACTGGCTGTTCTACTATTGGACAGATCGTATACGAAGTGGCGCACCCCGCGCAAGGGCCGCGCTGCGCGCGAGAGGACCCGCAGCCATGGCCGGCACGGCCGGGGCGGGCGGCGCTGGAGGGCCCATGGCGACAGCACGCGAGACGACGCCGGCATCGCAGACGCTGAGCCGCGGCATCCGGATCCTCGAGATCCTCGCCGACGCCCGCGAGCCCCTCTCGATCGACGACGTCGCCCGGCGCCTCGAGGTGCACCGCTCCATCGCCTACCGGCTGCTGCGCACGCTCGAAGACCACGGGCTCGTCCTCCGTGACTCCGCCGGACGCGTCTCGCTCGGCGGGCGGATGGCCGCGCTCGCCGCCGGGGTCGCCGCCGATCTGCAGGCCGAGGCGCTGCCCGAACTGACCACCATCGCCAACGAACTCGGCGCGACCTGCTTTCTCGGGGTACTCGACCGCGACCAGTGCATCACGCTCGCGAGCATCGAGCCCCGCCATGCCGTCGCCTCGGTCGCGCAACGGCCCGGGGCCCAGCACCCGGTGACGGTGGGGGCGCCCGGCAAGGCGATCCTGGCGCAGCTGCCCGAGGGCGAGTGGCCGGCGGGAGTGTCGGAGCGCCTGCGCGCCGAGGTTGCCGAGGTGAGCGGGCGCGGCTACGCGACCAGCCACGACGAGGTGATTCCGACCGTGCGGGCCGTGGCGGTGCCGCTCGCCGTGCGGGGGCGCCGGCCGGCCGCGCTCGCGGTCGTCTATGTCGACCCGTCGCACGAGCCCGCCGCCATCGCCGAGCGTCTCGCGCGGTCGGCCTCGGTGATTCGCGAGGCCCTCGGCGGCTGACGCGCGCGGCGCTCGTGCCGATGTCGAGATCCACAGATCGTCGCTCGGGCCGGCCCGTGGTGGAGATTCGCGCTCTCGACCGGCCGGGCAGATGGCTGTGGCGCCGACGCCCATGTCGGGGTACTCTGGTCACAGAACGGACAACTGTTCGCACAGCGAACATTGGAGGCGTGCGTGATCGACAAGACCGTAACGAGTGTCGAGGAGGCCGTCGCCGGCATCCCCGACGGGGCAACCGTCATGATCGGCGGCTTCGGCCGCGCCGGTCAGCCCGTCGAGCTGATCGACGCGCTCATCGCGCAGGGTGCGACGGGCCTCACGATCGTGAACAACAACGCCGGCAACGGCGACACGGGGCTCGCCGCCCTCCTCGCGAAGAAGCGGGTGCGCCGCATCATCTGCTCGTTCCCGCGGCAGCATGACTCATGGGTGTTCGACGGCCTCTACCGTGCCGGCGAGATCGAGCTCGAAATCGTGCCGCAGGGCAATCTGGCCGAGCGCATCCGCGCTGCCGGGGCCGGCATCGGAGCGTTCTTCTCGCCCACCGGTGTGGGCACTGAACTGGCCGAGGGCAAGGAGTCGCGCGAGATCGACGGCCGCCAGTACGTGCTCGAGTACCCGATCAAGGCCGACTTCGCGCTGATCTCGGCGTACCGGGGCGACCGCTGGGGCAACCTCGTGTTCCGCGAGACGGCGCGCAACTTCGGGCCGATCATGGCCACGGCGGCGGCGACCACGGTCGTGCAGGTCGACGAGGTCGTCCCGCTCGGCGCAATCGATCCCGAGACCGTCGTCACCCCCGGGATCTTCGTCGACCGCGTCGTCGCGGTCGGCGAGCGGGCTTGGCTGACGGGCGGCGAGTTCGTCGGCGGCGTCGACATCGAGGGACGCCCGGCATCGGCATCCACCACGGCACCGGCATCCACCACGACGACGGAGGCAGACCAGTGACCCGCATCAGCCGTGACGACCTGGCCGCGCGCATCGCCGCGGACATCCCCGAGGGCTCGTTCGTGAACCTGGGCATCGGGGCGCCGACGAAGGTCGCCAACTACCTGCCCGATGACCTCGAGATCATCCTGCACACAGAGAACGGACTGCTCGGCATGGGCGCCGCTCCCGAGCCGGGCAAGATCGACCCCGACCTCATCAACGCCGGCAAGCAGCCGGTCACCGCGCTGCCCGGCGCCGCGTACTTCCACCACGCCGACTCGTTCGCGATGATGCGCGGCGGTCACCTCGACGTGTGCGTCCTCGGCGCGTTCCAGGTCGCGCAGAACGGCGACCTCGCCAACTGGTCGACCGGTGCGCCCGGCGCGATCCCCGCCGTCGGCGGCGCGATGGACCTCGCGATCGGTGCCAAGAACGTGTACGTGATGACCGACCTGCTCACCAAGACCGGCGAGTCCAAGCTCGTCGCATCGTGCACCTACCCGCTCACCGGTGTCGGTTGCGTCACCCGCGTCTACACCGACCACGCCGTGTTCGATGTCACGCCCGACGGCTTCGCGGTGCGCGAGGCGTTCGGCGACAACACGGTCACCTCGCTGAGCGAGCTGACCGGCCTGAGGCTGATGGATGCCGCGGCCGCGGCATCCGGAACGGAGAACTGACATGACCGCCTCCTTCGTCTACGACGCCGTCCGCACACCGTTCGGACGGGCCGGGGGCGCCCTGTCCGGCATCCGTCCCGATGATCTGGCCGCGCTCGTCATGAAGGCGACCGTCGAGCGCACCGGTCTCGACCCGGCGCGCATCGACGACGTCATCTTCGGCGACGCCAACCAGGCCGGCGAAGACAACCGCAACGTCGCGCGGTTCGGTGCGCTGCTGGCGGGCTTTCCGACGAGCGTGACCGGTGTCACGGTGAACCGGCTGTGCGCATCGTCGGTCGAGGCCGTCGTACAGGGCTCGCGGGCGATCGAGGCCGGCGATGCCGACATCATCCTGGCCGGCGGCGTCGAGTCGATGAGCCGGGCCCCGTTCGTGGTCGAGAAGTCGGCCAAGCCGTGGCCGGCCACCGGCAACCAGACGATGTGGAACACGTCGATCGGCTGGCGCATGGTCAACAAGGCGCTGCCGCAGCACTGGACGATCAGCAACGGCGAATCGGCCGAGAAGGTCGCCCGCGAGTGGGGGATCAGCCGCGAGGCGCAGGATGCGTTCGCGGTGCGCTCGCACGACCTGGCCGCGAAGGCATGGGCCGACGGTGTCTACGACGGCGAGATCGTGCAGGTGCCCGGTGCCGAGCTGGCGCGTGACGAGGGCATCCGCGACGGGTCGACCGTCGAGAAGCTGGCGGGCCTGAGAGCATTGTTCGCCGAGGACGGCACCGTCACCGCCGGCAATTCGTCGTCGATCAACGACGGCGCCTCGGCGGTGCTGCTGGGCGGCGAGGGCGCGATCGACGCCGAGCCGCTGGCGCGGATCGTGTCGCGTGCCACGCACGGCGTCGACCCGGATGTCTTCCCGCTCGCCCCGATCGAGGCGGCCAACAAGGCCCTCGCCCGCGCCGGCAGAACGTGGGACGACGTGGACTTCGTCGAGCTCAACGAGGCCTTCGCCTCGCAGGCGCTCGCGGACATCTCCGGCTGGGAGGGACTCGACCCCGAGAAGGTCAACATCCACGGCGGGGCCCTGGCGATCGGTCACCCGCTCGGCGCCTCGGGGGGACGGATCATCGGCCACGCCGCGCACGAGCTGGCCCGTCGCGGCGGCGGTGTTGCGGTCGCCGCGATCTGCATCGGCGTCGGCCAGGGCATGGCCGTCGTCCTCGAGCGGTAGACGTCTACCCTTTCGCTATCTACCGGGGTAGACTCGGCCGTATGAGCCTGAACATCAAGAACGAGGGCACCCACGCGCTGGTGCGCGAGCTGGCGGCGCTCACCGGCATGAGTCAGACGAGCGCGGTCGAAGACGCCGTGCGCCGGCGGCTGCACGAGCTGCAGGGTGAGACGGGTGGTGTGCGTGCTTCCCCCGACTACTCTCCGGAGGAGATCGAGCGTCGGCGCGTCGCGGTGGATCGTATCCTGGCCGACTTCCGGGCGCATACGACACCTGAACAGCGCGCGGCGCTGGCAACTGCAGACGACGATCTCTACGACGAACTCGGACTCCCGAAGTGATCGTCGACTCGTCGGCATTGGTCGCTCTGCTTCGCAGCGAGCCGCGGGCCGACACGATCAAGAGGCTGCTGCTTGCATACAGTTCGCTCATTTCGGCACCAACCCTGGTCGAGGTGCGCGCTGTCGTCGGTGGAAAGCTCGGTACCGATGGCGTGCGACGACTGGAAGTGCTGATTCGGCGTTTCGACGTCGGCGTCGTTCCGTTCTCCGAACAGCAGGCGGACATCGCATCGGCGGCCTACCGCGACTTCGGGCAAGGATCGGGTCATGCGGCCAAGCTGAACCTCGGAGACACCTTCAGTTACGCGCTCGCCTACATCCGCGACGAACCCCTGCTGTACGTCGGCGACGACTTCTCGCATACGGACATACGTTCTGCGCTCGACGAGCTCGGCGATGACTGAGGCGGATGCCGGGGGGCCGCGCGACGGCACCGCGACCTCGCCAGGGGGCGCGCTGGCTTCCAAGAACGACAGCGTCCAGTCGCTCGTCCGCGGCCTCGCCGTCATCCGCGCGTTCGACGTCGAGCACCCCGCGCTCACCCTGAGCGATGTGGCGCGGCGGGCCGGCATCACCCGCGCCGCGGCCGGCCGGTTTCTGCGCACGCTGGAGCAGCTCGGCTACGTCCGGGCCGACGGCCGCGACTTCTCGCTGACGCCCCGGGTGCTCGAGCTCGGTTTCAGCTACCTGTCGGCGCTGTCGATCCCCGAGGTCGTGCAGCCCCACCTCGAGCGGCTCTCGCGCGAGGTCGATGAGAGTGTGTCGGCGGCCGTGCTCGACGGTGGCGACATCGTCTACATCGCGCGGGTGCCCACGCGCCGCATCATGAGCGTGCGCATCACGATCGGCACGCGGTTCCCCGCGTTCGCGACCTCGATGGGCCGGGTGCTGCTCGCCGCTCTGCCGGAGCCCGACCTCGACGCCGCACTCGCGGCATCCGCCCACCCGAGCCTCACGGAACGCACGGTGACCGACGAGGCTGCGCTGCGTGCCGAGATCGGGCGGGTGCGCGACCAGGGCTGGGCGCTCGTCGACGGCGAGCTCGAGCCGGGGCTGCGCTCGGTTGCGGTGCCGGTGCGCGACCGGCGCGGGGCCGTCGTCGCCGCCGTCAACGTGTCGACGAGCGCCACCCGCGACACCGTCGAGCACCTCGAGGCGCAGCACCTGCCGCGGCTGCTGCGCACTGCCGAGGCCATCGACGCCGAGCTGCGCCTGGTCTAGAACACGATGGTGTGGTTGCCGTGGCGGATCACGCGGTCCTGCGCGTGCCACAGCACCGCGCGCGACAGCACCTGCCGTTCCACGTCGGCGCCGCGGCGGGTGAGCTCGCCGGCCGAGTCGGCGTGGGTGACGCGCACGGTGTCTTGCTCGATGATCGGTCCCTCGTCGAGGTCGCCGGTCACGTAGTGCGACGTGGCGCCGATCAGCTTCACGCCACGCTGCTTGGCCTTCTTGTAGGGCTCGGCACCGATGAACGCGGGCAGGAACGAGTGGTGGATGTTGATCACCGGCACACCCAGCTTCTCCAGGAAGTCCGCTGACAGGATCTGCATGTAGCGGGCGAGCACCACGAAGTCGACGTTGCCCACCAGCCGTTCGAGAAGCTGTGCCTCGGATTCGGCCTTGTCGGGCCCGGCCACCGACGGCACGTGGAAGAACGGCACGCCGAAGGTGCGCACGTCCTCGGCCGCGGTGGTGTGGTTCGAGATCACCATCGGGATCGTGACCGGCAGGTCGCCGCGGCGGTGCCGCCACAGCAGGTCGAGCAGGCAGTGGTCCTGCTGCGACGCCAGGATCGCCATGCGCTTCGGCACGGACTGGTCCGTCAGCGACCACTCCAGCTCGAATCCGTCGAGCGCTGCCGCGATCTCGGCCTCGATGCTCGGCCGATCGGCGGCGAACTGCGGCCGGTGGAACACGACGCGCTGGAAGTACGCGCCGCCCACGGGGTCATCGGTGTACTGGTCGAACGCGACGATGTTGCCGCCGATCCGCGTGATCATCGCCGACACCGCAGCCACGATTCCGGGGCGATCGCTGCCGTGGACGATGAGGCAGGCGTGGTCGGGCAGCAGGTTCGGGCCGTGGATGGTCATGGATCGATTCTGCCGTGCGCGGCGCATCGACCGCATCGGGCGGTCGCCGGGCGGCGTGCGTGCGTCGGGACGCTCAGTCCGTGCGCAGTTGGGCCACGTGCGCACCCGCCTCGACGCTGCGGCCGGCTTCGACGAACAGATCGCGCATCCACGCATGCTCGGGGTCGCGGCCGTGGATCGGGTGCCACCACAGCGCGTTGGTGAGCGGAGTCGGGGCGAACGGCAGGCGCACGGTGCGCACGCCGCCGGTCCGCACCGCCAGTGGCGCGATCGCCGCCTGGATGATCCCGACGCGCGACGTTCCGGCGATGAAGTGCGACATCGACAAGAAGCTCTCGACCACGACCTTCAGCCGCGGTTCGACGCCGAGTTGCTGCACCTGCCGAGCGGCAGAGGTGAACGCGGTGCGCGTCTGGTAGGTCATCACCCACGGCAGTTCGGCGAGCTGCTGCATCGTCAGAACATCGCCGACGGCGTCGTTGGTGTCGGCCACGATGGCGAGCCAGTCGTCGTGCCAAAGATCGACATACGGGTGATCGGCCAGCGACCCGTGCGGAATGAGCATGCCATCCACCGACCGCAACCGGGCGGTGGCATCATCGACGATCGTCGGGTTGTGCAGCATGAACCGGAACCGCACCCCCGGTGCCCGTTCGGCCGCGAGACGCGAGACGATGCTGCCGACGGTGACGAATCCGTAGTCGGATCCGTAGATCATGAACTCGCGGGTCGACTCTTCGGGCGACCAGGTCGCTTGGCTCTCGAACACCCGACGCGCGGCGTCGAGCGCCGCCGTCGCGTGCTCGCTGAGCCGCACCGCGAACGGCGTCAGTTCGTAGGTGTTGCCGCGGCGGGCGAGGATCTGGTCGCCGAAATGGGTGCGCAGCCGCGCGAGCGAGGCGCTCAGCGCCGGCTGGCTGAGGTGCAGTCGCTCGGCGGCTCGAGTGACGCTCTTCTCGGTGAGCAACGCGTCCAGCGACACGAGCAGGTTGAGGTCGAGGCGCGAGAGCAGGGCGTGGTCGGTCACAGCGGCGTGATCCTTCGTTCGGGTGCGTGACCCCAGTGTATCGAAGCTGCTGATGTGGAGGCGGGCGCTCATCTTGCGCGTCGATAGTGCGGCCGGACGCGGCGACTCGAGCGCGCCGCGCCGAGTGCGCGGAGCAGTCGAGGGAGGAGCGGGGGCTATCGACGGGACTGATGCCCCGGATAACCGAATCCGCCTTCTGTGATGCCGTGCGGTGGGTTGTCATTGAGGAGAACGAAGGAGTTCGCGTGGCGACGGAGTCAGTTCCCGCGCTTCGGCTGGAAAAGGTCGGAGTGGGGTTTCGCGGGGTCAGGGCGCTCGACGACGTGTCCTTCGATGTGCCTGCCGGCGGCGTCAGCGCCGTCATCGGCCCGAACGGCGCCGGTAAGACGACGCTGTTCAATTGCGTCAGCGGCATCTACCGCCATGAGGGCAGCATCCTGCTCGACGGTGAGCCGCTCGACCACATGCGCGCGTTCCGTCGCGCCGCGGCGGGCATCTCTCGCACCTTCCAGACGCCCGCGCTGCTCGACGACGTCGACGTGCTCACCAACGTCATGCTCGGCACCTACGTGCGCACCCGGGCGGGGCTGATGGCCAACCTCTGGCGCACGCCCCGCAGCAACCGCGAAGAGGCGCACGCGCGCGAGGTCGCTCGGGAGCTCATCGACCAGGTCGGTCTGAGTGCTCACGCAGCGACCCCCACCGGCGCTCTGGCGCACGGTGACCGGCGGCGGGTCGAGGTGGCCCGGGCGCTCGTGTCCACGCCGAAGCTCTTGCTGCTCGATGAGCCGGCAGCCGGACTCAGCGACGCCGACGCCACCGAGCTCATGGACCTCATCGTCGACCACGGGGCGCGCACGGGCACGACCTGCGTACTGGTCGAGCACGATGTGGCCCTGGTGATGCGCTATGCGTCGACGGTCGCGGTGCTCGACGCCGGCCGCCTGCTCGCCTGCGGTCCCGCCGAGCAGGTCCAGCACGACCCCGCCGTCATCGCCGCGTACCTCGGCACGGAAGCCGAGGTGGATGTCGCATGACGCTGCTCGGACTGCGGAATCTGACTGCCGCCTACGGCCGCGTCGAAGTGCTGCACGGAATCGACCTCGACATCGAGGAGGGCAGCATCGTCGCCCTGCTGGGGCCGAACGGCGCCGGCAAGACCTCGCTGCTGCGCGCCATCTGTCGCATGATCGGCGTCCGCGGCCAGGCGAGCTTCGACGGCGTCGAGCTGGCGAACAAGCGCACCGCGCAGATCGCCCGTCTCGGCATCGGGCACGTGCCTGAGGGCCGCGGCACCTTCACCGACTTCACCGTGGAAGAGAACCTGCGGCTCGGCAGCGCGGCACGCCCAGCGGGACGCCGCCAGGACTCGACCGCGGACCTGGAGCGCATCTACGACACGTTCCCCATTCTCAAGGAGTTCCGGGGCCGCCCCGCCGGCGCGCTGTCGGGCGGACAGGCGCAGATGCTCGCCGTCGCCCGCGCGCTGCTGGCGCGGCCGCGACTGCTGCTGGTCGACGAACCCTCGCTCGGGCTCGCACCGCTGACGACGAAGGAGCTGTTCGCGCAGTTCGTCTCGCTGCGCGAGCAGTGGGATCTCACCATTCTGCTGGCCGAACAGAACGCCCGGCTGTCGCTGCAAGTGGCCGATCGGGCCGTGCTGCTCAACCGTGGCCGGGTCGTCCATGACGGCCCCGCGCGCGACTTCCACTCGGCAGACGCGCTGCAGGCACACTACCTGGGCGGCGGGCCGCAGCCCGCCGGATCGACGGAGGAGGCACCGTGATCGAGTTCCTGCAGATCAGTCTGGACGGCCTGATGACCGGGCTGGTGTACGCCGCCCTCGCCCTCGCGATCAGCGTGGTGTTCCAGGGCACCGGCATGCTGAACCTCGCACAGGGCGAGATGGCGGTGCTCGCCACCTACATCGCCTACAGCGCCATGATCGCGGGGTGGCCGCTGTGGCTGTCCATCGTGTTCGCGATCGCGGCATCCGGCGTCATCGGTGCGGCGATCTACCTGCTCGTCGTGCGATGGGTCGATCGCCGCAATCAGACGGCACTGACCACACTTGGCGTCACCCTGCTGCTCGGCATCAACGCGATCGTCAGCATGATCTGGGGCACCGACCCCCGCAACTTCCCGAACCCCTTCGGCACTTGGGTGGTCGAGTTCGCCGGACTCCGCCTGACGAGCCAGCAGATCGGCGGCGCGGCCCTGGTGCTGGCAGCGATGGGCCTCATGGCGCTGCTGTTCACCCGCACCATGTTCGGCCTGCGCCTGCGCGCGGTCGCCCAGAACCAATCGTCGGCGGCGCTGCTGGGCTTGTCGGCCGGGCTGTGGCTGGCAGCGGGATGGGTCGTCGCCAGCGCGGTGGGCACCGTCGCCGGCGTCGTCGCGGCCCCGACGGTGGGACTCTCGCCGGCGATGCTGACGGTCGCGCTGCTCATGGCGCTGGCGGCCACCAACCTCGGCGGCATCAACAGCCGCATCGGCGTGGTGATCGGCGGTCTGCTGATCGGACTGCTCTCCGCGATCGGCGGCCGCTACGTTCCCGGCCTCGGGGGCGATCTGAACGTGCTGCTCGCGTTCGCCGTCGTGATCGGCGTGGTCATGTTCAAGCCGGCCGGGCTGTTCGGCCATGAGAGCACGGTGCGCGCATGAGCGGGGTCCTGCGCGTGTGGCTGCCCCGCGCCGTCGCCGCAGTCGCCATCGTCATCGGCGCGATCGTGCCGTTCCTGGTGAGCGACTACGATCTGTTCGCCGTCAGCCGCGTGTTCGCCGTCGCGCTCGGCGTCATCAGCCTCAACCTGCTGATGGGCTTCTCCGGCCAGATCAGCCTGGGGCAAGGCGCGGTCTTCGGCATCGGCGGCTACGCGGCGATGATGCTCATCCGCTACGCCGAGTGGAACGTCTGGCTGGCCGTCCTGGGCGCCGTCGCGATCTGCGCGGTGGTGGGCGCGATCATCGGCCTGCCGGGGGTGCGCCTGGGCGGGTTCAACCTGGGCCTGTTGACGATCGTCATCGCGGCCGTCTTCCCCATCGTCCTGTACCGCTTCTCGGACTTCACCGGCGGCCAGGCGGGTATCACTCTCTCCGGCGCCGGTATGGCGTCGCCGACGATGGCGCTCACCGATGCCCAGTGGATGTATCTCGTGCTGTTCGCGGTGCTGCTGCTGATCATCCTGGTGCTGCGCAACATGGTCTCGCGGCGTGTGGGCCGGGCGCTCGCGGCGATCCGCGCCAACCCGATCCTGGCCGCGTCGATGGGCGTGGAGGCCGACCGGCTGAAGTTCTCCGTCTTCGTGATCAGTTCGGCACTGGCCGGGCTCGGCGGGGCCTTCTACGCCTTCGTGCTGGGCCTGGTCGTGCCCGAGTCCTACCCGCTCATCTTCTCGATCACGCTGCTGGTCGCCTCGGTCGTGGGCGGAAACCGCTCGTGGTGGGGCGCGATCGCCGGCGCCGCGGTCATCGTGTACCTCCCGAGCTGGTTCAGCGCCGCCGTCCCCAGCGACACGTCCGCCTACCTCGCGCAGCTCGTCTTCGCGATCGTGTTGGGCGTGTGCATCATCCTGGCTCCCGCCGGCATCGGCGGCCTCGTCGCACGCGCCTTCGCCGCCATCGTCCCCGGCCGTGCCGGCCCACCCGCCACCGCATCCACCCCATCCACCACCCACAGCAACCGACAGGATATTCAATGAAGACTTCCCGACGTGCCGCGCTCGCCTCCCTGGCGTTGCTGAGCGCCGCCGCACTCACCCTCAGCGCCTGCACCGCGCGCAACGCCACGCCCGCAGACGGAGGTGAGAGCGAGGATGCCGCACCGATCGTCATCGGTGCCAGCTGGCCGCAGAGTGGTCCGCTGGGCGCGGTGGCACCGGGCCTGACCGGCCTCGAGACCTATATCGACATGACGAACGAAGCCGGCGGCATCGACGGTCACCCGATCGAGCTGGTCACCGCCGATGATGCCTACGACCCGGCCCGTCTGGTCGAGAACGAGCGCAAGTTCGTAGAGAAGGACGGCGCCGTCCTCGTGGTCAACTTCGGCGGCATCTCGATCGCCGGCCGCGATTACCTGAACCAGAACGGCGTGGCCGGCATCTCGATGGCCGGCAACAGCCCGCTCAGCGACATCGAAGGATTCCCGCTGCAGCGGGCGTTCTGGTCCGACGTCTCGTGGGAGGGTCACCTCCAGGCGAATTGGCTCAAGGCCGAGAAGCCGGATGCCGCGGTCGGCTACATCGGATTCAACAACGACCTGAGTGAGAGCCAGCTCGCCGGCCTGAAGGCGGGGGGCGTCGAACCCGTCGAGACCGCGCTGGTGGCCCCGGGAACGGCCGACCTCAGTGCACAGATCAGCCAGTTCCAGGCCGCCGCGGTGGACACCGTCATCATCAACATCGGGGCCCCGACGGTGGGCGCCGTGTTGGCGTACATTCATCAGATCGGGTGGGAGCCGACCATCATCCTCGGATCGACGACGTCGGACTTCACGACGGCGATCCACCAGGCCGGGGGCGACGCGGTCGAGGGGGCGTACGCGTTCAAGACGTTCATCGATCCGGCCGATCCGCGGTTCGCGGAAGACCCCGACTATCTGGCGTACGCGGCGGCGGTCACCGAAGCCGGCCATGAGGACGTGCTCGGCGACGCCATGACGATCCAGGGATATGGGCTCGGCGCAGCGATCGTGGCGGCCCTGGAGGGCGCGGACTCCTACGACAGCGAGGGCATCATCGCCGCGTGGGACTCGTTCTCCGAGCTCGAGAACCCGCTCCTGGTGCCCGGAATCGTCTACGACTCGGGGCCGCACGGGCGCATCGCCTTCCAGTTCGAGTTCAGCCGGTTCGACGGCACCAGCTGGCTGCCCGAAGGCGAGATCGTCGACGTGCGCGACGAGGGAATCGTCGAATAGTACGCACTGCGGCGTGACGTGACGACCAAGGAGGTGGGCCCGGAGCCCACCTCCTTGGGCATATCAATCAAACTGATTCGCAGGATAAACAGTTTCGTCTTCCCTGATACCGATGAGCCCCGCAGAGTAGACGTAGGCCCACAGCGGTGCCCGTCCCGAAAGGATCGAAGATGATCAAACTGCTCTCCCACCTCTCGTACGTGGCGGTCACCACGCCCGACGTCGAGGCCTCCGTCGCGTTCTACGAAGACCAGGTCGGCCTCACTGTCGTCGACCGCATCGACGGCGCCGTGTACCTCCGCTGCTGGGGCGACTACTACGCCTACTCGGTCGTGGTCCTCCCCGGCGACGAGCCGTCGCTGGCCACCATGGCGTGGCGCACGTCGAGCGCCGAGGCGCTCGAAGAGGCCGCCAAGCGCGTCGAAGCCGCCGGCATTCAGGGCGAATGGGTCGACCTGCACAAGATCGGCCGCGCGTACCGCTTCACCGGCCCGTTCGGGCACTCGATGACGCTGCACTGGGACGTCACCCGCCACCAGGCGGCCGGCACCACGGCATCCATCTACCCCGACCGCCCCGAGAAGCGCTCGAAGGTCGCCGGCGCTCCCCGCCAGCTCGACCACGTGACGGTCGCGGCGAGCGATGTCGACGCCTTCGTGCAGTGGTACGCCGACGTGCTGGGCTTCCGCTTCATGGCCCGCACCGTGCTCGACGAAGCGCCGATCTCGGTCTTCTCGGTGCTCACCACCAACGAGAAGTCGCACGATCTCGGCGTCGTGCTCGACGGCTCGACCCGCGCCGGACGCATCAACCACTATGCGTTCTGGGTCGACACCCGCGAAGAGCTGCTGATCGCGGCCGACACCCTCATGGAGAACGGGATCGACATCGAGTACGGCCCCAACATCCACGGCATCGGTGAGCAGACGTTCCTCTACTACCGGGAGCCGTCTGCGCTGCGCATCGAACTCAACACCGGCGGTTACCGCAACTATGTGCCGGACTGGGAGGCCAACACCTGGCGGCCGTCGCAGGGATCGAACAACTTCTACCGCAACGGCGCCATGCCGATGTCGATGACCGAGTCGTTCCCGTCCGCAGACGGCCCGAGCGCGACCGAAGAGGGTGTGCCCGACGAGATCAAGGACGCCCTGCTCAACCCGTACGCGAAGCACGGACAGGGCTGACAGACCCGGTGGGGGCGGCCCGCCGATCGGCCGCCTCCACCGCACCATCGCACCATCACCAGGCTCACCGCAGGAGACCCCCATGACGACGACGTCGCACCGCATGACCGCACCGTTCGCCCTTGCCCGCTATCGAGAGGGCGATGCGACGCGTGTGGCTCTGGTGGTGGGTGACCGCATCCGGCCGCTCAGCTCGGATGAGCTGGGGGTGGCGTCCCTCAACGACTTCCTCGCAGCGCCCGCATGGGATCGGATCGCTGCGCTCGCCGAGGCCGAGGCCGGCAGCGAATGGATGGCGTTGGCCGATGTGACGCTCACCGCCCCGGTCGAGCCGCGTCAGGTGCTGCAGACCGGCGCCAACTACCGGCAGCACGTGATCGAGCTGGTCGCCGCCGGCCTCACCAACACCACCGATCGCACCGTGGAAGAGGCGCGCGAGTTCGCGGCGAAGATGATGGACGACCGCGCCGCGAACGGCGAGCCCTACTTCTTCATCGGCCTGCCGGCGTGCGTCGTCGGCGACGACGTGCCGCTGGCCCTTCCCTCGTACAGCGACGTGCACGACTGGGAGCTCGAGCTCGCCGTCGTCATCGGCCGCGAAGCCTTCCAGGTCTCGCGCGAGGACGCGCTCGACCATGTCGCCGGCTACACGATCTGCAACGACATCACCACGCGCGATCTGGTCTTCCGCAAGGACATGAAAGAGATCGGCACCGACTGGTATCGCGCCAAGAACGCGCCGGGCTTCCTGCCGACCGGCCCGTTCCTGGTGCCGGCATCCTTCGTCGAGGCGTCCGACCTGAACGTGCGCCTCGAACTCAACGGCGACGTCATGCAGGACGCCTCCACCAGCGACCTGCTGTTCGACATTCCCGCGCTCATCTCTGGCGCCTCGCAGACGATGCCCCTGCTGCCGGGCGACCTGCTGCTGACCGGCAGCCCCGCAGGCAACGGCCAGCACTGGAGGCGGTTCCTCCGCGACGGCGATGTGATGACCGGATCGATCGAAGGCCTGGGCACTCAGGTCGTCCGCTGCATCACGGCAGGAGCCGGGGCGTGACTCCCGAACCGCAGGCGTTGCGTCTCGCTCCGCTCGCTCAACGACCGAAAGCGGTGATCGCATGACCATGCCCTCTGAGAACCCGGCCGACCTCGACCGCCAGAATCCCGAGGCCGAGATCGCCGCGCGCGCCGAGGCGTACCGCAACTGGGGCCGCTGGGGCGAGGACGACGTGCTCGGCACGCTGAACTACATCGACCCCGCACACCGAATCGCGGCCGCCGGTCTCGTGCGCGACGGCGTCGTCATCTCGCTGGCGCAGGCCTTCGACACGAACGGGCCGCAGAAGGGCTGGCGGCGCCGCACCAACCCGGTGCACACCATGACCGACACCGGCACCGACGCCGAGCGCGGCGCCCAGGGCTTTCCGCACGGCATCGGCGGCGCCGACGACGTCATCGCGATGCCGCTGCAGTGCTCGACCCAGTGGGACGGCCTCGGCCACATCTTCGACCACGGCAACGCCTGGAACGGCCGCCGCGCGGGCGACGTCGTCACCAGCGAAGGCGACCTGGTCACCGGCATCGAGCACGCGGCATCGGCCATCGTCTCGCGCGGCGTGCTGCTCGACGTCGGCCGCCACCTGAGCCCCGACACCGGCGAGCTCGCCGACGGCCACGCCATCACCGTCGCCGACCTCGAGGCCACGGCTGCAGCCCAGGGTGTCGCGGTCGGCCGCGGCGACATCGTGCTCGTCCGCACCGGACAGTATGCCCGCACCCGCCGCAACGGCTGGGGCGAGTACGCCGGTGGACCGGCCCCGGGCCTGTCGCTGACCACCGCGGGCTGGCTGCACCGCACCGAGATCGCTGCCATCGCCACCGACACGTGGGGCTTCGAAGTGCGCCCGAACGAGTTCGACGTGCCCGCGTTCCAGCCGCTGCACCAGGTCGTGATTCCGAACATGGGGCTCACGATCGGCGAGATGTGGAACCTCGACGAGCTCGCCGGCGCGTGCGCCGAGCGGAGTCGCTGGGAGTTCCTGCTGTCGGCGCCACCCCTTCCGATCACCGGCGCGGTCGGCTCGCCGATCAACCCCGTCGCCATCCTGTAACCGCACTCGCCCACCCGAAGCCAAGAACAGAGAGGTTCTGACATGACCGCCGTACGCAAGGTCGCCGTCGTCGGCGCCGGAGTCTCGGGACTCGCCGCCGCCATCCAGCTCGCCAAGGCCGGAGTCGAGGTGGACGTCTTCGAAGCCAAGCCCGAGCTCAGCGCCCTCGGCTCGGGCATCTCGCTGCAGGGCAACGCGCTGCGCGTGTTCGACGCGCTCGGCGCGTGGGACGACATCCGCGCGGCCGGGTACCCCTTCGAAGGCCTCAATCTGCGCGCCCCCGGGCCCGACGCGCCGATTGTCGCCGAACTGCCCGACGTCAAGACCGGCGGCCCCGACTACCCGGCCGCGATGGGCATGCCACGCGCCGATCTCGCCCGCATCCTGCTCGACCACGCCCAGCGCGCCGGCGCGGACGTCCGGTTCGGCGTTCGGGTCACCGGTCTCGACGCCCGCGCCGAGAACGCCGTCGAGGTCTTCGTCGACGATGCGAGCGCCGGCGCGTACGACCTGGTGATCGGCGCCGACGGCCTGCACTCCACCGTGCGCGACCTGATCGGCATCGACCAGAAGCCGCAGCCGACCGGCATGGGCATCTGGCGCACCTTCGTCTCGCGCCCGGCCGAAGTCGTGCGTAGCGAGCTGTACTACGGCGGCCCGGTGTACATCGCCGGCTACACCCCGACCGGCGACGACACCATGTACGCATTCCTCGTCGAGAAGGCGCAGGACCGGTTCGGCACCCCCGACGACGAGGCCACGCGCATCATGCTCGACGAGTCCCGCGCCTACGCCGGGCCGTGGAACGCCATTCGCGCCGACCTACAGAAGGGCGCGCACGCCAACTACACCTGGTTCACGCAGCACATCGTGACCGCGCCGTGGAACCGCGGCCGCGTCGTCATCATCGGCGACGCCGCGCACTCGTGCCCTCCCACGATCGCCCAGGGCGCAGCGCAGGGCCTCGAAGACGCGTTCGTCCTCACCGAGCTGCTGGTCTCGCGCGACGGGGTCGACCAGGCGCTGTGGGACGAGTTCCACGCGCGCCGGCTACCGCGCGCGACCGCCGTGGTCGAGGCCTCGGTTCAGCTCGGCCAGTGGCAGATCGACGGTGACCGTGACGCGGATGCCGGGGGACTCATCTTCGGCATCGCGCAGCAGATGGCAGAGCCGGCATGAACGAGGGTCTGACCGCGGTCGACGTCCACGCGCATCTGCTGCTGCCGCAGCTGCACGCCGAGGTGGAGCGGCGCGCGCCTGAAGAAGTGGCCGAGGCGGCCGACCTGGAACGCCGTCGCAACGGGGTCCCGAGCGTGCAGGCGTCGGGGCAGATGGTCGGGGCCCGCATTCCGAAGCTCACCGACGTGCACGCGCGCCTGGCCGCCATGGACGAGCAGGGCGTCGCGAAGCAGTGGGTCAGCGTCTCGCCGAATCACTTCTACCCCTGGGCGAACGAGGGCCTCGCGGGGTGGGTCGCGGGCGAGACCAACCGGCTGATCGCCGAGCACGTGGCCCTGGCGCCCGACCGGCTCATCGGGCTCGGCGTCGTACCGCTGCAGCACCCCTCCCACATCGTCGAGTACCTCGACGACGCTGTGCTCGGGCGGGGGCTCGCCGGCGTCGAGATCTCGTCGTTCGCCGGCGACGTCGAGCTGTCGGATCCGCGGCTCGAGCCGTTCTGGGCGCGGGCGGCCGAGCTCGGCTGCGTCGTGTTCCTGCATCCCTTCGGATGCAGCCTCGACGAGCGGCTCGACCGGTTCTACCTGTCGAACACCGTCGGGCAGCCTGCCGAGAACGCCGTCGCCCTGTCGCATCTCATCTTCGCGGGGGTGCTCGACCGGCATCCGGCTCTCAAGATCGTCGCCGCGCACGGCGGCGGCTACCTGCCCACCGCGATCGGCCGTTCCGACCACGCGTGGCGGGTGCGCCCCGAGGCGCACGACTGCGCGCACGAGCCGTCGAGCTATTTGAAGAAGATCTGGTTCGACACTGTCGTGCACGACGCCGGCGCGCTCCGGCATCTCATCGAGGTGGCCGGCCCGGCGCAGTTGGTGCTGGGTAGCGACTTCCCCTTCGACATGGGCCTCGACGACCCGGTCGCGTTCATCGCGGGCGCGGGGCTGGACGACGACGTGGCCGCCGGCATCCTCGCCGGCAATGCCGAAGCGCTGCTGCGGACGAAGGTGACGGCATGAGGATCGCGCGCTGGATCGACGCCACCGGCATCGGCGAGGGCTTCGTGATCGACGACCGCGTCGTCGCGTTCCCCGACTCGCTGACGGTGACCGAGGTGCTCGCCAGGGGACTGGATGCCGCGCACGACGCGTTCGCCCGCGTCCGCACCGCCGAGGGCACAGCGCTGGCGGGCGTCCGTCTGCTGGCGCCGTTGGTCCCGGCATCCATCCGCGACTTCGTCGCGTTCGAGGAGCACGTCGAGGGCGTCAGCGCCGGAGTGGAGGGCAAGAGCGAAGTCGCGCCCGAGTGGTATCAGGCGCCGACGTTCTACTTCACGAACCCGCACACCGTGCTGGGCCCGGGTGACCGGCTCGACCCGCCCGTGACCGCGCGGCTCGACTTCGAGCTCGAGGTCGCGGCGATCATCGGTGGTGCCGGCGGCAGCAATCTGACGGCCGAGGCCGCGACCGGCCACATCTTCGGGTACACGATCATGAACGACTGGTCGGCGCGCGACCTGCAGGGCCGCGAGATGAAGGTGCGACTGGGGCCCGCCAAGGGCAAGGACTTCGGCACGACGCTCGGCCCGTGGATCGTGACCGCCGACGAGCTCGAGCAGTTCGTCGACGCCGATGGATTCTTGGCCGTCCGCGCCGAGGTGCGCGTCAACGGCGAGCTGATCGGCGAAGACCTCGTCTCGAACATGGGCTGGCCGTTCGGAGAGCTGGTGGCCTACGCGTCGCGTAACTCACGGGTCGTCCCTGGAGATGTGCTCGGCTCGGGTACCGTCGGCAACGGCGGGTGTCTGGGTGAGCTGTGGGGGCGCAACGGGTCGCTGAACCCGCCGCCGCTACAGCCGGGCGACGAGGTGCGCATGACGGTCGAGGGCATCGGCGAACTCGTGGGTACCGTCGGTGCCGCCGTGCCGGCGCCCGAGCTGCCCGCCGCGCGCGAGCGCTCGAGGGCGCGGTACCGCTGAACTGCCGACGATCGTGGGGCGGCTCAGGTCGGCAGCGCCGGTGTCAGCGTCCGGCGATGCGGTCGGCCATGTACTTGACACCCGCCGACGACGTGAAGGCGCCATCGACGGGGATCTCGGCGCCCGAAACATAGGCAGCGGCATCCGAAACCAGGAAGGCGGCGACATGCGCGACCTCATCGGGCTGCCCGGTGCGCTCCAGCGGCGTGAGGTCGAGCTGGGCGTCGAGCATCGCGGCGGGCGCGCCCGCTGTCATGTCGGTGTCGATGAATCCCGGGTGGACGATGTTGACCCGGATGCCGCGGGGCCCGTACTCGGTCGCCGCGACGTGGGTGAGGCCTCGCAGCGCCCACTTCGAGGCCGTGTAGGCGGCGGTGTAGTGCGCGGTGAGTCCGGCCGCCGAGCCGATGTTGACGATCGACGATCCTTCGGCCATGAGCGGCGCGAGCGCTTGGATGCCGAGCATGGCGCCGGTGACGTTGACGGCCAGCACACGATCCCAGTCGGCACGTGCGGTCTGCCCGAGCCGCGCGCGGTGGGTGATGCCGGCGTTGTTGATGAGGCCCTTGAGAGGAATGTCGCCAAGCGTGGAAGCGAGGTGTTCGGCGAGGATCTCCCAGCCGGCTTCGGACGTGACATCCAGACGCCGGTACGCGACGGTCGTCCCTTGGAAGGCGGCCGGCGCCTCGATGGCGAGATCGGTGGCGATCACGCGGGCGCCGGATGCCGCGAGCAGCAGCGCCTCGGCCGCGCCCTGACCGCCGGCGGCGCCGGTGACGACCACGGTGCGTCCTTCGAGTCCCGGATACGTCATCGTCGACACTCCCTCTCGCTCCGGCATCCGACGTTACGCGCCGACGCTCGCCCCGGGAACCGTCGGCAGGTGATGACGCGCATCGAGAGTGGTGATGCGGCTGTGGTCATGGCCCGAGATCGTCTACAAAAAACTTCACGCGTGTCGAAAACCAGCGATCGCGGCGACCGGAGTCAGAAGTCCAATTGGTCAACCGGTGTTACGCTTGGTGGGACGCGCGGAGCGACAGCTGCCGTCATATGAGGAGATGTAGTGACCCGCATTGCGACACGGAGCCGCGCAGCGCGCCCCCGGACGATCGTCACAGCCGATCCCGAGCTTGACGATCTGAACTCGATGATCCGCTTCCTGCTCTACAGCAACGATGTCGAGATCGAGGGACTCGTCTACGCGAGCAGCCGGTACCACTGGCGCGGAGACGGCGAGGGCGCCGAGTACTTCCTGCCCGACCGCGAATACGACCGGCCGCAGACATCCTGGCGGTGGGCGCCGGGCGAACGATTCATCGACGACGCCGTCGACGCGTACGCCCAGGTGCACGAGAACCTCGTCGTGCACGACCCGCGCTATCCATCGCCCGACACACTTCGCTCAGTGGTACGGATGGGCAACGTCGACTTCGAGGGCGACACTTCGACGGAATCACCCGGTTCGCAGCTCATCACCGATGTCCTGCTCGATGACCGTCCGGGACCGGTGCACCTGCAGATGTGGGCAGGGCCGGCCACAGTCGCGCGTGCCCTGATGTCGATCGAAGAACGCTACGGCGAGACCGCGGAGTGGGAGCGGGTGCGCGCCGAGGTCTCGGCGAAGGCCATCATCACCAAGTTCGCCTCGCAGGACTCCACCTATGACGACTACATCCTTCCGGTGTGGCCGGACATCCGGGTGATTGAGACCGCGATGTCCGCCTGGGGGTACCTGACGCGCAAGACCATCGAACCCACCGACAGGCATCTGCTGGGCGCCGAGTGGATGCGCGCGAACGTGACCGGTGTCGGCCCGCTGGGTGCCCTTTACCGGGTCTGGGGCGATGGGCGCCAGATGGTGCCCGGCGATGTCGCCGACTATTTTCACCTCTCCGGACATTCCAGCGATGAGCTGCGCGCCATGGGGTATCGGGTGTGGGTCGAGCCGCAGCCTGCCGGCGAGTGGATCTCTGAGGGCGACACGACCAACATGCTGAACCTCATTGTGCCCGGGCTGCGCGGGCACGAGCACCCGACGTTCGGTGGCTGGGGTGGTCGGTCCCGGCGCACTGGCGTGGGCCCCGACACGTGGGAGCCGCTGGGCGGCTTCTTCGGTTCGGGTGACGGCGACGAGTCGTCGGTCACCGGCTGGTTCGCCCACGCGCAGGCGGACTTCGCGGCCCGACTGCGATGGTCGGTGACGCCGTCGTTCGGCGGTGTGAACCACCACCCGATGCTGCGCATCGAGCAGGGACTCGACCTGGCCGTCTCGGCAGGACAGCGCGTCGAGTTGACCGCGCAGGTGGACGACCCTGACGGCGACGCGGTCTCGTGCCAATGGTGGTGCGACGCCGAGGCCGGTGAGACCGCCGTTGTCGACGTGCAGGCGAATGCCACAGCGGTGGTGGTGCGGGTGCCGGCGGATGCCGCGCCCGGCGCCACCATCCACGTCATCGTGGCGGCCACCGACGACGCGCCCGAACCGCTCTCTGCGTGGCAGCGCGTCGTGCTCACCGTGCGCTGACCCACCCCCTCGCGGTATGCGGTCGCATCACCTTCGCGGCCGCGCGCGGGGGTCACGCCGACGCGAGGGTGGAGCCGCGCGCGGGCTGAGAGTGATCGATTGCGACCCAGCCGTCGGCTGGGATATGGGCGTGGATCGTCGCGCCGGCGACCTCGATCGTGAGGGCACGGTCTGCCGGGCCGAGGTTCGCCGCCAGCACCCGCGTGTGGCCGTCCGCATCGCGCACGCCAAGCGCCCACAGCAGTCCGTCCGGACTAGGCCCCCACTGCAGCTCACCGGGCGCGAGCGCAGCAAGGGCGTCGATTGCAGCGGCGACGGGGAAGGCGGCGCCCGACGACGAATGGATGCCGCGTGGCCCCCATTCCTCGAAGAAGGTGAGCGATGCCACGCCGGGCACCGCGAGGGCGGCGGCGCTCGCGATCGTCCAGGCCGCCAGTTCGGGGACACGCTGGCGCACATCGTCGATCCCGGTGTGCTCGGCCCCGTAGCCCTCGGCCAGATCGGCGCCGGTCGGCGCCGGCTCGGGGGCCGTCGCGACGTCGTTGAAGCGTGGCCGCAGGGTCACCGGGCCGATGTGGACCGGCGTCCCCCCGGCATCGGCGACCGTCTGCATCGCGATCAGGCGCTGCATCGCGACAGCCTCGACGAGCTGCTCGGTGCTCGTCGCGTGGAACAGCGGCGTGGTCGCGGTGACGATGCCGTCGAGATCCGAGGGCAGTCGCCATCGCTCGCGGTTGAGCTCGGTGAAGTGCGAGCGGGCGCCGCCGACCACCGGCGCCCTCACGTCAGCAGCCGCCAGCGCACGACGCAGCGACGCGACCGCCTCGACGTCGGAGACGTGGCGCGCGACGCCGGTCCGGTGGAACACTCCGACGCGGGCCAGATCGTGATCGCGCAGGGCCCGCGCGGCACGGACGGGAACCGTCGGGTCGGCCGGATCGAGAATGAACCGCACGTCCAGCGCCCGGCCTGTCGCCGTCGCCCGGTGTAGCGCCGCTGGCCACGACGGCGTCGCCAGATCGAGTTCGACCAGACGCACGTCGCCGACGCGGGGAATCGTCGCCGGCGCCGGGTCAGGGCCGGTCGCTGCGCCCAGTCCGAGTTGCGGGAACGGGCCGCCGCTCGTGAGCACGATCCGGTCGGGCTCGGCGCGGGCGTCGGGATCGCCCGCTGGGCTCACCTCGACCGTCACCGTCTGGCGGACGTGCTCGCCGGGAGTGATCGTGTAAGGGAAGGGTAGTGCGAGAGGACGGCTGTAGGTCTTGAAGGATGCGTCTGACCAGTTGCGCTGGTCCTCCATCTCGAACACGTCACCTGCGAAGTTGACGGAGATCATCATGCCGTCATCGGTCCAGGCGAGGGTGGCGATGTCGGACACCGGCTGGTGGGGGCTGATCGCTTCCGGGAAGCGGGTTCGCTTCTGGCGGCCGTCCGTGTGTCCAACGTGCAGGTCGACGCCTGCGGCCTGGTGCGGGTGCAGCACGACCAGTCCGGTGCGGTTCGTCGCGAAGCCGTCGGGCGCGGCGAGATCCATCGAGACCACGAGGCGGTCGCCATCGGCATCGACTCGCACGACACCGCGCAGATCGGCATCCTGCCCTTCGGTGTGCACGTGCAGTTCGAAGCCGTCGGGACCCTCTTCGATGGCGTCGACGACCAGGTCGGGTGTCGCCCAGCCGCTGTCGCGCACGACGGCGCGCACGCTGCGCAGCACGCGGCGCCCTTCGAATGCGATGTCGGCGATCTCGTCACCGCGCACCTCGATCGACCAGGCCCCGCGCTGCCACGGCCGTGCCGCCGTGTGCCATGCCATCAGAGCGCAGTCATGCCGCCGTCGACGGCGAAGAGTGAGCCTGTTGCGAACTCGGCGTCGTCGGAGGCGAGGAACACCATGATTCCCTCGACGTCGCGCGGAGCGCCGGCGCGGCCGAGCGGGATCCGGCCGATGATGGCCGCCCGAGACTCCGGGTCCGAGGTGATGGTGCTGACCAGGGTCGTCTCCGTGTATGCGGGGACTACTGTGTTGACGCGGATGCCCCGATCGGCATAGGCAGCCGCCGCTGTCCGTGCGAGCCCGTGGATGCCGGCCTTCGTTGTGCTGTACGCGGTGAAGTCTCTGCCTTCGCCGTTGATGCCGGTCGGGCTGCCGGTGAGGATGATCGACCCCCCGCCGGTCGCGAGCATCGAGCGCACCGCGTGCTTGACGGTGAGGAAGGTGCCGGTCAGGTTGATGTCGAGGGTGCGCTTCCAGACGTCGAGGTCGAGGTCAGCGGCGGGGGCGTCCTGGCCGAACAACTGCACCCCGGCATTGGCGACGACGACGTCGGGCGCCCATCGTTCGGCGGCGAGGCCGGCGAACGCGGACTCGACGGCCTGCTCGTCGGAGATGTCCATCACCGCGGCGCGCGCCGCCTCGCCGATCAGCGTGGCGGCCGCGGCCGCGGCATCCGCATCGCGATCGGCGATCACGACGCGCGCGCCCTCGGCGGCGAACCGCGTGGCCACGGCCAGCCCAATGCCCGATCCGGCGCCGGTGACCAGCGCGGTCTTACCTTCCAATCGCATCATGCTCTTGTCCTACCGTTCGATGTGGTCCAGGTGCAGCATGCGGGCGAGGTTGCGGTCGAGCTCGTCGTCGCGGAAGATCTTCTTCCAGTCTTCCTTGATGATGCTCTCGCGACCGTAGCCCATGGCGATGAGGCAGGCGTCGCTGAACGGGTTGTCGCCGCGCAGCCCGTTGGCCAGGGCGACCTGGGTGTGGCCGTAGAGAATGCTGCGGGCCGCGGCCTCGGGGACGCCCATGGTGTGGATGGCCTCGTCGAGTGCTTCGTTCAGCAGTGAGCCGATCATGCAGGCGACGGTCTCCACGAGGGTCGGTTCGAGTTGTGCGAGCTGTTTGATCGTGACCCAGTGCACGTCGATGACGGGGGCGTAGATGGCGCGGACGGTCTCTTCGACGATGTGCTTCTTGTCGTCGTCGTCGGACTCGATCGCCGCGATCGCGTCCTGTGGGGCGGCGATGCCGCCGAAGGTGTCTGCCCACTGTTCTTTCGTGGTGCGCTCCAGGAACACGGACGGGTGGCAGGGGTGGGCGACGGCCTGGATGACGTCTTCGCGGGTCGTGAGCAGTCCCGCATAGGCGGCGGCCGGGTCGAGGGTCAGCACGATCGCGCCGGACTTGAGCTGGGGGACGAGGTCGGCGGTGACCGGGCCCAGGGCCAGGTCGGGCACGGCGAGGACGACGATGTCGGCATCGGCGACCGCGGTTCCGGCATCCGTCAGTTCGCGACCGGCGTCGCGGGTGCGCTGCTGCCCGGCGGGGGAGGTCTCGACGTAGTGGACGATGTGGTCGGTCTTCACGAGGTTGTCGGACACGCGCATGCCCATCTTCCCGCCTGCTCCGATGACGGCGATGGTGTGGCTCATGGGGTGCTCCTCAGGTAGTCCAGGGTGGTGCGGGTCCATTCCCGCTCGGTGCGGATGGTGGTCTCGGCGTCGCCTTGCCAGGGCAGCCAGTGCTCGACGATCTCGTTGATGCCGCGCTCCCGCGGGCGGACGGTCTCGAGCAGGTGGGGGTAGTCATGAAGCCCCGCGCCCATCGGGGCGCCGGAGTAGGTGAAGCCGACCCAGCCGGGCTGGCGGTCGAACGCGAAGTCCTTCACGTGGATGTCGGCGACCAGCGCGGCGGTCTGCTCGACGCAGTCGCGGGGCTGCTCGAGTCGGGCGACGATGTTGGCCGCGTCGAGGCAGATGCCCAGCTGCGGGCTGCCGAACGATTCCACGAGCCGCACCAGGTCGGCCGTCGCAACCTGCTCGTAGGTCTCCAGCGCAAGTGTCACGCCGGCGGTTTCGTACTGTGGCAGGGCGGTGCGCAGCCAGCGCTCGGCCTCGGTCATCGTCGGCCGCGAGTCGGGGCTGTGCAGCATGCTGCGCACGAGCGAGGCGTCGAAGACGGTGGCGAGGTCGAGGAAGCGCTCGAGCCGCTCCGGGGCGATGCCTTTCGTCCCGAGCTCGATTGTCAGACCCAGGTTGAGGGCAGCGGACGCCGCGTCGCGCAGCTGTGCGGTATCCATGTGCTCGAGGGGGGCGTAGTCGCAGATCTGGAACAGGTCGACCCCGAGCGCTCGGGTCTCCTCGAACGCGCCGATCAGGGTCAGCGGCTCGGGGACACGGTCGGAGTGCTGCCAATAGAAGGCGTAGCTGCCGAGCCCGATCATGCTGCGCGTCTCCGGATGGCGAGCGTGACCGCTTCGTCGAGCACCGCGGCCAGCGCCGAGGGATCATGGGCGAAACGGCCGAGGAACAGTCCGTCGACGTCGTCGCCCAGACGGGTCAGCAGGCCGGGGCCGGCGGAGCCGCCGTATATGACCTGCGAGCCGTTCCGGGCGGGGTCGGCGGCGAGGGCGTCCCGCAGGCCGCGGGTGACGGTGGTGATGTGTTCGGGGGAGGCGGGTTCGGCGGCACCGATCGCCCAGACCGGTTCGTAGGCGACCACGATCGGGCCGGCCGAGGCGCCGGCCAGGTCGGCGGTCAGCTGCGCGACGGTCGCGGCGGCTGCCGCCGCGGCATCCGTGCTCGCGGTCTCGCCGACACACACCACGGGAGTGATGTGGTGACGGAGGGATGCCGCGACCTTGGCGGTCACGTCCTGATCGGTCACGCCGAACAGCCGGCGTCGCTCGGCGTGGCCGACTTCGGCGTAGCGGACGTCGGACTCGGCGAGCTCGGCCGCCGTGATCTCGCCGGTGTAGGGGCCGGGCTCGAACGCCGAGACGTCCTGGGCGCCGATGGCGATGCCGGTGCCGCGCAGGCCGTCGTGCGCGTCGCCGAGCTGCAGGTAGGTCGGGAGGACGAAGACGTCGACCAGCGCATCGCGCAGGGCCGAATGGTCGCGCAGCTGCGCGGCGACTTCGCCGAACCACGTAGCGGCCTGCCGGCGCCCGAAGTACGCCTTCAGGCTCACGCCGATCGTCACCCGCCTCATCAGCAGGAACCGGTGGACTCGTACTCGTCGATCACGCCGACCTTCGCAGCTGACGCGCTGGTCGTGTCGAAGCGGTAGGTCAGCCATTCGCGCACAAGACGGCGGGCGAGCTCGATGCCGACGACCCGCTGACCCATCGTGAGGATCTGGGCGTCGTTGGAGAGCACGCCCCGCTCGACCGAGAACGAATCGTGGGCGGTGACGGCACGGATGCCGGCGACCTTGTTCGCCGCGATCGCGACACCCAGGCCCGTGCCGCAGATGAGCAGGGCTCGGTCGGCGTCACCGCGGGCGACGCGCTCGGCCGCTTCAATCGCGACCTTCGGGTACGGCGTGTGTCCGTCGGCGGCCACGCCGACGTCGAAGACGCTGGCGACGCCGTCGCTGGCCTCGAGGTCCCTCTTCAGGATCTCTTTGTAGTCGAAGCCGGCGTCGTCGCAGCCGATGACGATGCGCAGAGGTTCAGGCACGTCGGGTTCCTTCCTGGGCCGCGGCGAGCACATCGCCGATGGCGGTCACGATGAGGGCGAGCGAGTGCGCGCCCGGGTCGGGGGTGCCGACGCTGTGGTGCCCGTGGGTGCGGGCGCGTCCCATGCGGGGCAGCAGGTCGGCGGTCGCGGTTGCCGCCGCGGTGGCACGCTCGGCGGCGGAGCGCCACGAGACGGCGAGGGAGCCTCCGGCCGTGGCTGCGCGATCCAGTTCGGCGCTGAAGGGAACGAGAGCATCGATGAGGGTCTTGTCACCTACGACCGCCTTGCCGTAGGCCATGACACCCTGTGACCCGGCGGCCACCCCGGCAGCGACCGTCGCGGCATCGGGCCGGCCCTCGTCGCCGAGGGCGTCGGCGACGTGCGTGAGGATGACGCCCCACAGCGCGCCGGAGGTGCCTCCGGCTTTGTCGGCCCACGCGTCGGCCGCGCGGGTGAGGACTGTGCGCGCGCCCGCGCCGGCTTCGGCGGCGGCGCTCCCCGCGGCCAGGGCGGCACGCGAGCCACGCTGCATCCCGATCCCGTGATCGCCGTCGCCGGCGATCGCGTCCATGCGGCCCAATTCGTCCGCATGGGCGTCGACGATAGCGGCGATGGTCTCGAGGACGGCGCGGACGGTGGCGGCGACCGCGACCGAATCGGCGTCGCCCTGCGTCAGCTCCTCAGCCGCATCAACGTGCGCCGTGGCATCCGCACGCTTGGCGGGAGCGACCGAGCCTCGGCGGTATGCCGGGGTGTCGACCGGTGTCTCCCAGAGCTCGGCGAGTTCGTCGTCGAGCCAGAACAGCGTCAGCGAGGTGCCGGCCATGTCGAAGCTGGTGCAGTACTCGCCCACGTGCGGGTCGACGACTTTGAGGCACGCGTCGGCGAGCAACTCAGCAATGCGCCGGTAAACGACGAACAGTTCCTCGTACTTCAATGATCCGAGCCCGTTCAGTACCGGGATCACGCGCCCGTCGGCGCCGTCCGGGCGCTCCGTAAGCAGGCGACTCACGAGCAGTTCGGCAAGCTCATCGGCAGTGGGGATGTCGGTCTCGTCGATGCCGGGCTCGCCATGGATGCCTAAACCGATCGCCATCCGGCCGGATGGCACGGTGAACAGCGGCTCGGCTGCGCCGGGCAGGGTGCACCCCGTGAAGGCGACGCCGACCGAGCGGGTCCGGTCGTTCGCGTGTCGTGCCACGCGCGCGACGTCCGCGAGGTCGTACCCGGCTTCGGCGGCAGCGGCGGCCGTGCGGAACACGGTCAGGTCACCGGCGATTCCACGACGTCGGTGCGCCTCGTCGGGGCGTGCGCTGACGATGTCGTCGGTGACGGCGACCGTGTCACAGGCGATGCCCTCGACCCGCAGCCGATCCTGCGCGGCGTCGAAGTTGAGGACGTCGCCGGCGTAGTTGCCGTACGAGAAGAACACGCCGCCGCCCGTGTCGGCTGCTTTCGCGACCGACACGATCTGCTGCGTGGAAGGGGAAGCGAACAGGTTGCCCATGGCGGCCCCGTGGGCAAGGCCCTGGCCGACCAGACCGCCGAAAGCGGGGTAGTGTCCCGAGCCGCCGCCGACGACGACCGCGACCTGACCGGCCGGCGACACAGTGTTGCGCACGACCCCACCGGGAACCCGGCGCACGTATCTCTCGTTCGCCGCGACGAAGCCGGCGATCATCTCATCCGCGAAGTCGGCGGGGTCGTTCCAGAGGCGGGTCATGCGGGGTCCTGTCGGTGTCGCGGCGCTGGCGTGCCTTCCACATAGTGACAAACCGGTTGACCAATTGCAAGTTTCGACCGCCGATCCGCGGTAGGTTGGTCGCATGCCCGCATATCCCGGTGGCCGCGCCGACGAGATCTCCGCGGCGCTCGGTGCGCTGCCCAGCGGCACGCCTGTCTCCGAGGTCGCGCGTCGCCTGCTCGACCTGTTCACGAGCGGATCGATCGAGCCCGGCACCCGGCTGCCTCCCGAGCGGCAGCTCGCGGTGACGCTCGGCGTGGGGCGATCCGCGGTGCGCGAGGCGCTCGCCGCCCTCGAGATCCTAGGGATCGTCGACGTGCGCCCGGGCTCCGGCACCTACCTCCGCGGCCGGCCGAGCGAGCTGCTGCCGCAGACGCTGCGGTGGGGGCTGCTGATCGGCGAGCGCAACACCGCGCAGCTGCTGGAGCTGCGCTCGGGGCTCGAGATCTACGTCGCGCGCCTCGCCGCAGGCCGGGCCGGCGCCACCGACCTCACCGCACTCGAGGCCACGCTCGCCCGCATGCGGACAACGGTCGCCGACCTCAAGAACTTCGCGCGCGCCGACCTCGAGTTCCACCACGCGCTTGCCTCGGCCGCCGACAACGCCACGCTGGTCGACCTGTTGCACGTCGTGCGCTCGCTGCTGCAGGTCTACGCCGACCGAGCCGTGCACGACGAGGGCGCGGCCCGGCTGGCCGTCGCCGAGCACGATGCGGTTTTCCAGGCGATCGCGGCCGGCGATGCAGATGCCGCAGCCTCGGCGATGGCGGTCCATATGGCGACGGCCGCCGCGCGCATCGCCGCAGAGACCGGCACGCGCTGAGCCCACGTGGCGCGTCTCGCGCCGTGTGCGCTTCCTCTCGCTCCGGCATCCGACGCCACACGCCCACGCACGCCTCGGGAAATGTCGGCAGGTGATGCCGCGCATCGAGAGCGGTACGGGCCGCGTGACGTCGAGCTCGTCGCTACAGCCGCACCGTGAGGTGGCGCTCGAGCGTCTGGCGGATGAATGCCGACTGCGACGTCGCGCCGGCGCGGAACAGCGCCTGCAACTGGATGCCGTCGGACGCGGCGACGTAGGACTGCGCGGCCGTGGCCGGATCGGTGTCGTCGCGCAGCTGGCCGTGCGCCGCGGCATGGGCGAACGCGGCCTCCACATGGTGCAGCACCAGGTCGTAGCGCCCCCGGAAGTACTCGTGTGCGGGGTGGCCGGCAGTGGTGGCCTCGGCGGCCATGATCGTATACAGCCGTGTGCGTTCGAGGTCCTTCTCGTCGCGCTCGGCGATCTCGAGGATGCCGCGGAGGACGTCGATGCCCTGCCGGTCGCGCAGGTGGGTGTTGGCGTCGTGGTCGCGGTCTTCGAAAACGGCCTCCAGCAGCGCCTCCTTGGTGGGGAAGTGGTGGGTCACTCCGGGTGCCGTGAGCCCTACGCGCTTTGCGATCTCACTCAACGTGCTGTTGCGGAAGCCGACATGGGCGAAGACGTGTGCGGCGGCGTCGATGATCTGGCTGCGCCGCTGCGCCGTCTTGCGGTAGGCGCCGCGTCGCCCGGTCGGCGGTGAGGGAGCGGTCGCGGAAGACATGGACAAGACCCTAATGCAGGACATCAGTGAAACCTATTACGAGCGAAAGAATTAAAAACCTTCGAGCGCGAAAGAATCTATGCTACGTTCGCATGGTTGCCGCCGGGAGTGCGGCACCTACCCGCACCAGAAAGGAAGTGCAATGAAGCACAGCAACTCGCTCGTTGCCGCGATCGCGCTCGGGGCCGCCACCGTGATCACACTGACCTCATGCGCCGGCACCACCACCGAACCCGGAGACGAGGCGGCATCCGTCCTTCGCCTCGGCGTCGTGACGCCGCTGACTTCGTTCGCGCCGTGGGAGGCCTCATGGGCCAACCAGTCGCCCTATCTTCAGGCGGTATACGACACGCTCCTCACGGCGGAGCCAGACGGCACCGTCACCGAGGGCCTGGCGACGGCCTGGGAGTACGACGACGCCAAGACCCAGCTCACCCTCACCCTGCGCGAGGGCGTCGAGTTCAGTGACGGCTCCGCCCTTACCGCCGGGGTTGTCGCCGAGCAGCTCATCAAGTTCCGCGACGGCACCAGCGAGAACGCATCGCTGCTGCGCTCGGTGGAAGGCGTCACCGCGCCCGATGGCGCGACGGTTGTCGTCACGCTCGCCGAGGCTGACCCGGGGCTGCTGGGGTCCCTGACGAAGAACGCCGGCCTCGTCGGCGCCGAGGCCATGTTCGCCGACGCCGACGCGCAGACGTCGCCGATCGGATCCGGACCCTACGTGCTCGACGAGGGCGACACCGTGATCGGGTCGACCTACGTGTTCACGGCGAAGGACGACTACTGGGACGCCGACGCGGTTCACTACGACGAGATCGTCATCAACCTGTACGGCGACGCAACATCGCTCATGAACGCCGTCAAGGGCGGGCAGGTCGACGCCTCCGCGTCGCAGACGCCGACGCAGATCCCCGAAGCCGAGGCGGCGGGCTTCACCGCGAACATCCGCGAGTCCGACTACACCGGATTCCTGCTCGTCGACCGCGACGGCACGTTGAACCCGGCGCTGGGCGATGTGCGGGTGCGTCAGGCCATCAACCACGCGCTCGACCGCGAGGCACTGGTCGAAGCTCTGGCGGCGGGGTACGGCGTGCCGACCACGCAGATCATCTCGCCCTCGAACCCCGGCTACGACGAGGCGCTCGATGACGCGTACCCCTACGACGTCGACAAGGCGAAGCAGCTGCTGGCCGAGGCCGGCTACGCCGACGGTTTCACCCTCGTCATGCCGAGCAACGACTTCGTCCCGGAGTCCGAGTTCGCCATCTACGCCGACCAGCTCGCTCAGATCGGCATCACCGTCGAGTGGGAGAAGGTCGGCGACGACCTGTTCGGCAAAATGCTCGGCGGCGCGTACGCTGCGTTCTCGATGCTGCTCGAGACCGACACGAGCATGTGGAACTCGATGCAGTTCTCGATGCTGCCGTGGTCGCCGTGGAACCCGTTCAAGGTCGAGGACCCGAAGCTGGTCGCGTGGGCGGCCGAGCTCGCCACCGCCGAGGGCGACCGCGCCGACGAGATCGCCGTCGAGGTCAACGAGTACATCGTCGAGCAGGCCTGGTACGCGCCGTCGCACCGCCTGGAGAGTGCGTTCTTCACGGACGCCGACACGCAGGTGGAACTGCAGGTCGACAACGCCTACCCGTACCTCTGGAACATCCAGCCCGCCTCCTGACAATGTGAGGGGGCGGGGATGGTCCCGCCCTCTCACCGCACATTGGTTCCGTCATGCCCAGTTTCATCCTCCGGCGCTTGGCCGCAGGCGTCACCACGCTGCTCACCCTGTGCGTGCTCACCTTCTTCCTGCTCTACCTCGGCGCGGCAGACACCGCCCGCAACATCGTCGGGCAGACGGCATCCGAAGAGATCGTCGAGCGCAAGAAGGCCGAACTCGGCCTCGACCGCCCGCTGATCGTCCAGTTCGCCGATTGGGCCGGCAGTGCGCTGACCGGAGACCTCGGCAGGTCGTGGTTCACCGGTCAAGAGGTCACCGACGCACTCGTGGGCCGCCTGCCCGTCACGCTGTCCCTCACGATCGGTGCGGTGCTGCTGTCGGCCATCGTCGCGATCACCATCGGTGCGATCGCTGCCGGCCGGCGCGGCTGGGCGGACCGCACCGTCCAGGTGCTCTCCGTCGCCGGTTCCGCCGTCCCCGGGTTCCTGATCGCCCTGTTCCTCGCCGTCGTGTTCGCCATCGATCTCGGCTGGTTCCCGGCAACCGGGTACATCCGGCCCTCCGACTCGGTGGTGGGGTGGCTGTCCACCATCACCCTCCCCGTCATCGCCCTGTCGGTCGGCGCGATCGCGGGCGTCGCGCAGCAGGTGCGCGGCTCGATGATCGACGCCCTCCGGCTCGACTACGTGCGCACCCTCCGCTCCCGCGGACTCCCGCACCGCCGTGTCGTCTACCGGCACGTGCTGCGCAACGCGTCGGGCCCCGCGCTCAGCACCCTCGGCCTGCAGTTCGTGGTCATGTTCGGCGGCGCAGTCGTCGTGGAACAGGTGTTCGCCCTTCCCGGTCTCGGCCAGGCCGCCGTCTCGGCCACCTCGCAGGGCGACATTCCGCTGGTCATGGGCGTCGTGATCATCACCGCGGTCATCGTGGTCCTCGTCAACCTCACCGTCGACCTGCTGCAGGCCTGGCTCAACCCGAAGGTGCGTCTGTCATGACCACGTCGATCCCCGACACGGTGGCCCTCGCCACCCAGTCTGCCGACCGCCGCCGATCGCTGCCGGCGCGCTTGGCCCGCAATCCCCTCGGCGTGGTCTCGCTCGGCTACCTCGCGCTGCTGCTGCTCGTCGCAGTGATCGGCCCCTTCGTCATCCCGCACGACCCCAACGCCGTATCACTGGCCGATGTGTTCGCGCCGCCCGGCGGCCTGTACCCGCTGGGCACCGACAGCGCCGGTCGCGACGTGCTGTCCCGGCTGGTCGTCGCCACCTCGGTGAGTCTCGCCGGCGCCGCGGTCACCGTCGTCGTCGCCGCGCTCATCGGCATTCCGGCGGGACTCCTGGCCGGCTACCGCGGCGGCTGGTTCGACAGCGTCTCGGCCTGGCTCGCCGGAGTCCTGCTGGCGCTGCCGGCGATCGTGGTGCTGCTGGCGGTGCGCTCGGTGACCGGTCCCTCGATGTGGCTGATCATGGCGATCTTCGGCGTGCTGATCTCACCCTCGTTCTACCGGGTCGTCTACGGCTCGGTCCGCGCCGTGCGCGAAGAGCTCTACATCGACGCCGCCATGGTCTCGGGGCTGAGCGACGCGCGCATCATCGGCCGCCACGTCCTGTCGGCGGTGCGGGCACCGGCGATTCTGCTGGTGTCGGCGATCTTCGCCGTCGGCATCGCGATCCAGGCCACCATCGACTTCCTCGGGCTGGGAGACGCCAGCATCCCTACCTGGGGCGCGATGCTGGCGGACGGCTACTACAACATCTTCCGGGCACCGCTGCTCATGCTGTGGCCGAGCCTGGCGATCGGATTGACGTGCGTGGCCTTCACGCTGCTGGGCGCCGCCCTGCGCGATGAGACTCAGCACGTCGGCGACGCCACCGCGCAGAAGCGGTCGTCCTGGACGCCGCCGGCACCGCGCCCGGCTGCCCCCATCCGGCACGACTCCGACAGCAGCGACCCGGCTCCCCTCCTCGAGGCATCGGGGCTGAGCGTCGCGTACCCGAAGGGCGCCGGGTGGACGACCGTGGTCGATGACGTCTCGCTGCGGATCGCGCCGGGGGAAGTGCATGCACTCGTCGGGGAGTCGGGCTCGGGCAAGACCCAGACCGCCTGGTCGATCCTCGATCTGCTGCCCGAGAACGGCCGAGTCATGGCGGGCACGATCACCTTCGAGGGGGAAGACCTCGCTGCGGCCGCAGGTGCAGTCGACCGGCTGCGGGGGCGACGCATCGGCTACGTCCCGCAAGAGCCGCTGTCCAACCTCGACCCCAGCTATACGATCGGCCACCAGCTCACCGAGCCGCTGCGCGTCGTGATGGGAATGCGCCGGAAGGCCGCGAAGGCGCGGGCGCTGGAGCTGCTCGCGCAGGTCGGCATCCCCGACCCCGCCCGCACCTACCGGTCCTACCCACATGAGATCTCGGGCGGCATGGCGCAGCGGGTGCTCATCGCCGGCGCCCTGTCGTGCGAGCCGCCGCTGGTGATCGCGGACGAGCCCACCACGGCGCTGGACGTCACCGTCCAAGCCGAGATCCTTCGCCTGCTGCGCAGGCTGCGCGATGAGACCGGCGTCGCCATCCTCATGGTCACGCATAACTTCGGGGTGGTCGCGGACATCGCCGACCGCGTCTCGGTGATGCGACACGGATCGATCGTCGAGACCGGAAGCGCCGCCGCGATCTTCGCGGATCCGCAGCACGACTACACCCGCTCCCTGTTCGGGGCATTGCTGACCGCGGCGCCGTCGCGCGGGGCGCTCGCGGCGGCTGCCGCAGCACACGACGGGGAAGGACGGTCGGCATGACCACCGCAGCCGCACTGCTCGACATCCGCAGCCTCGACGTCACCTACCGCTCGCGCGGCTTGCGGCGGCGGGACTTCCAGGCGCTGCGCGCCGTCGACCTCGACGTGCAGCCCGGCGAGACCGTGGGCCTGGTGGGGGAGTCCGGCTCCGGGAAATCGACCCTCGGCCGCGCTGTGCTCGGCCTCGCCCCGATCACCGCGGGCACGGTGACCCTCGCGGGCGAAGACATCACCCACGCCGCCCGTGCCCGGCGCCGCGAACTCGCCGCCGACATCCAGGTGATCTTCCAAGACCCGTACTCGTCGCTGAGCCCGTCGCTGACGATCGGCGACACCCTCGCTGAGCCCCTGCGCGCGCGCGGCGTCGCGCGCACCGCGGCGCAGGCCCGCATCGCCGAACTGCTCGACATGGTCCACCTGCCCGCCGACGCCGTGCACCGACTGCCCCGCGAGTTCAGCGGCGGCCAGCGCCAGCGCGTGGCCATCGCCCGGGCGATCGCGCTCGAACCGCGCCTCATCGTGTGCGACGAGCCCGTCTCGGCGCTCGACCTCACCACGCAGGCCCGGGTGCTCGAGCTGCTCATCGAACTGCAGGAGCGCACCGGCATCGCGTACGTGTTCATCTCGCACGACCTCGACGTCGTCCGCGTCATGAGCCACCGCATCGCGGTGATGTACCGCGGCGAGATCGTCGAGCGGGGCGACGGCGAGCAGGTCTCCACCGCACCGGCCCATCCCTATACCCAGCGGCTCCTACTGGCATCGCCGGTGGCCGACCCTGCCGAGCAGGCCGTGCGCCGGCAGGCGTTCGACGACTATGTCCGCACCCACCCGAAAGACACCGCAGCGTGAGCATCGACACCGCACCGACGAACCTGACCGCCCGCGCCGCACGGATCGTCTCCGACATGACCGTCGCCGAGCGCGCCGGGCTCCTGTTTCATCCCATGGTCTTCCTCGATGAGACGCCTGATCTCGACGCGCCCTCGCCGCTGACCGGCGTGAGCCTGCGCGAGCTCATCGTCGACCGCGGCATCCGGTTCATCACGCTGGGCGCGATTCCCGCGCCCGACCGAGTGGCCGGAGCGATCCAGGTGCTGCAGGACCTGGCCACCACGACGGGATCGCGGCTGCCGATCGTCTTCGCGACCGATCCGCGGCACTCGTTCGTGCAGAACGACGGCGCGAGCCACCGTGCAGCCGGCGTTTCGCAGTGGCCCGAGCCGATCGGGCTGGGCGCCCTGGCCGACGAAGACCTCGTCCGCGACTTCGCCCGCATCGTCCGCGGCGACTACCGGGCGATGGGAATCCGCATGGCACTGCATCCGCAGATCGATCTCACGACCGAGCCGCGGTGGGCGCGCCAGGCGCAGAGCTTCGGAGCGACCGCCCCCCTCACCGGTCGGTTGACCCGGGCCTACCTCGAAGGACTCCAGGGCGACGCGCTCGGCGCCGACAGCGTCGCCGCCACCGTCAAGCACTTCCCCGGCGGCGGCCCGCAGCAAGACGGCGAAGACCCGCACTTCCCCTACGGGCGCGAGCAGGTGTACCCCGGGGGACGGTTCGAAGACCATCTCGCCCCGTTCCGCGACGCGATCGCCGCCGGCGCCGGCATCGTCATGCCCTACTACGGAATGCCGGTGGGCCTCGAACTCGACGGCGAGCCGGTCGAGCAAGTCGGCTTCGCCTTCAACCGGCAGATCATCACCGGTCTGCTGCGCGAGAAGCTCGGCTTCGAGGGCGTCGTCATCAGCGACTTCGGGCTCATCACCGACCAGGTCGTGTTCGGCAAGCCGTTCCCCGCCCGGGCCTGGGGCGTCGAACAGCTGTCGCGAGAGGATCGCACGCTGAAGCTGCTGCACGCGGGCGTCGACCAGTTCGGCGGTGAGTTCGACACCACCCTGGTCACCACGCTCGTCGAAGACGGACGTCTCGACATCGCGCGCCTCGACGAGTCGGCCCGCCGGATCGTGCAGCTGCAACTGCGGCTCGGACTCATCGACCCACCACCGCAGCACTCCGCACCCGTACTCGGCGCACCGAGCGACGTCGCCCGCGGCCTCGAAGCGCAGAGCAGGGTGATGACGGTGCTCGTCAACCCCGACGCGCCTTCGCCGGCGCACCTGCCCCTCACCGGATCGCGCCGGGTGCACCTGCAGGGGCTCGATGCGTCGGCGCTGCCTGCCGGATGGGTCGCCGCCGAAGCCGCCGCCGCCGAGCTCGCCATCGTGCGGATCTCGGCACCCTTCGAGCCGCGCGACGATTACTTCCTCGAGGCGGGCATGGAGCAGGGCAGCCTCGATCTGCCCGCCGACCTCGTCGCCGAGATTGCCGAACTGGGCAAGCGGATGCCAGTGGTACTCGTCGTCACGCTCACCCGGCCGGCGATCCTCACCCCCGTGATCGCCGACGTCGCCGCGGTGGTCGCAGACTTCGGTGCGTCGGATGCTGCCGTCATGCGCGCCCTGACCGGCGAGATCCGCCCGGAGGGTCGTCTGCCGTTCGAGTTGCCGCGCAGCATGGCCGCCGTCGCCGACAGCCGCCCCGACGTGGCATCCGACTCCGCCGACCCGCTGTTCCCGGCGGGCTGGAGCGCGCTGTGAGCGCCGCGCAGCCAGCGATCGTCATCGACGCCCTGCGCGCCGAATACCGCACCGACGCCGAATGGGTGGCCACCCCGATCCCCCGGCTCAGCTGGACCGTCAACGCCGCGGCGGGCTGGCGTCAGGATGGTGCCCAGTTGCGCCTCGACGGTGACCTCGTCGCCGACCTGGACGGCGACGACCATACGTTCGTCGCGTGGCCGTTCGACCCGCTGCAGCCGCGTGTGCGGCACCGGGTCGACGTCCGGGTGCGCGATGCCGCCGGTGGCTGGAGCCCATGGAGCGCGTCGGTGCCCGTCGCCCTGGGGGCGCTGGCCCCTGACCAGTGGCAGGCCCAGTTCATCGGGCTGGCAGGCCCCGAGCATCCGGCGCAGCCGGTGCTGCTGCGCACCACGATCGATGTGCCGGCTGGCTCGACATCCGCCGTCCTCTACGTCACGGCGCTCGGCGCCTTCCGGGCGTTCATCGACGGGGTCGCGATCGACGACAGCGTGCTCTCGCCGGGGTGGACGGCGCTGCCGCATCGGCTCATCCACGAGTCGATCGACCTCACCGCGCTGCTGCCGGCCGGACGCCACGTGCTCGGCATCGAGCTGACCGGTGGCTGGTTCACCGAGGAGTACGGCTTCGACGGGCAGGGCCGCCGGGTGTACGGCGACCAGCCGGCCGTCGCCGCGCAGCTGCACCTCACCTCACCCGACGGCAGCGGAACCGTGATCGCCACCGGCGAGGACTGGCTGGCCCGCGGCGACGGTGAGATCGTCGCATCCGGTATCTACGCGGGCGAGACGATCGATCACCGCCGCCGTCGCGACTGGTGGGGCACCGCCCTCGAACCGGGCTGGCTGCCGGCCGCAACGGTCGACGCCGATGTCATCCCCGAAGCCCGGACCGCACCTCCCGTCCGGATCATCGAGTCGGTCGCGGTCGCCGGCGCGACCCGGCGCGACGACGGGCGCATCCTTCTCGACTTCGGCCAGAACCTCGTCGGGCGCCTTCGACTGCAGGTCGAGGGCCCCGGTGGCACCGAGATCGTCGTCCGTCACGCCGAGATTCTCGACGCCGGCGAACTGGCCACTGGGCCGCTGCGCACCGCGGCGGCGACGGACCGGTTCGTCCTCGCCGGCGACGGCATCGAGCAGTTCGAACCGGTGGGCACATTCCACGGGTTCCGATACGCCGAGCTGAGCGGGTGGCCGGGGGAGTTCGACCCGGCATCCGTCACCGCTCAGGTGATGCACACCGACCTGCGCCGCACGGGCTGGTTCGACAGCTCGCACGCGCTGTTGAACCGCCTGCACGAGAACGTTGTCTGGTCGATGCGCGGCAACTTCCTGGCCCTTCCCACCGATTGCCCGCAGCGCGATGAGCGCATGGGGTGGACCGGCGACGCGCAGCTGTTCGCCCCGACGGCGTCAATGCTCTACGACGTGTCGGGCTTCTACGGCAGCTGGCTGGAGGATCTCGCGGTCGAGCAGGCCCAGCACGGCGGCGTCGTGCCGTTCATCGTGCCCGACGTGCTCCGCTTTCCCGCAAGCCCCGCCGCCGGCTGGGGCGATGCGGCGACCGTGATTCCCGCGGTGATGTGGGAGCGCTACGCCGACCGCGAGGTGCTGAGCCGGCAGCTGCCGAGCATGCGCGCGTGGGTGGATGCCGTCGTCGAGCGCCTCGATGGTGAGCTGCTCTGGGAAGGGCACATGCAGTTCGGCGACTGGCTCGACCCCGACGCGCCGCCCGACCGGCCCGGCCAGTCGAAGGTCGACACCGGCATCGTGGCCACCGCCTACCTCTTCCGTTCGGCGACCCTCGTTGCGCAGGCTGCGGGCGTGCTCTGCGACGCCGCCGCGGCGCAGCAGTACGCCCAGCTCGCCGACCAGGTGCGGGCCGCGTTCGTCTCGGCCTACATCACCCCCGACGCCCGGATGATGTCGGACGCGCCCACCGCTTACGCGCTCACGCTCACCTTCGACATCGTGACCGATCCGGCGCTGCGCGCGCGACTGGGGCAGCGGCTGGCCGAATGCGTGCGGCGCAGCGCGTTCCACATCGGCACCGGCTTCCTCGGCACCCCGGCGCTGCTGGATGCACTCCTCGACGCCGACCAGGTCGAGGTCGCCGACCGGCTGCTGCTGCAGACGGAGTGCCCGTCGTGGCTGTACCCGGTCACTCAAGGCGCGACGACGGTGTGGGAGCGCTGGGACTCGCTGCTGCCTGACGGCACCATCAACCCCGGCGAGATGACGTCGTTCAACCACTACGCCCTGGGCGCCGTCGTCGACACGCTCTACCGGCGCGTCGCCGGCATCGGCCCCGCGGCGCCGGGCTGGCGGCAGATCCGCTTCGCCCCCAGTCCGCTGCCGTCACTCGATCATGCCCGCGCCCGCGTCGACACGGCCGCCGGCACGGTCGAAGGCGGCTGGGAGCGGCGCGACGGCTCGATCGTGTTCGCCCTCGAGGTGCCCGTGGGGGCGGACGCGATCGTCCGGCTGCCCGGTGAAGACCCGTTCGGAGTCGGCCCCGGGCGCCACGAATGGAGCCGCGCCGCCACTCCATCGCCACGTCCGGGCGAGGTCGGGCTCGGCACCCCGTTCCGCGACATCGCCGGTGACGCCGAGGCCTACGCGTGCGTGATCGACGCCGTCACGGCCGCAGCCGGCGCCGAAGCCGCCGCGATGTTCCGGCACCGCACCGATTGGTCCTCGCACACGCCGCTCGTCGCCGGGATCTTCGGCCTGCCGCCGTCCGTCGGCGGGGGGCTGGCGCAGGCGCTCGGAGGGCTGAGCGCGCGGCGGGGCTGAGCGGGCGGGTGCTGCGCGCCGGACTGCGCGCGGCGCGGCTGAGCGCGCCGCCGCTGAGCGCGGCGGACCCCGGTACGGTGTTCGCATGAGCGATGACTGGACCCGGCTCTGCGCACTGCTCGACGACGACCCCGATCTCCTCACCTCGGTCGGTGCGGCCGCCGGTGATCCTGACGAGGCAGACCCGTGGGGCGCGGTGATCGACGGTCTCGACGATGCCGGCGCGCTCGCCTACCTCGAGCGGGGGGATGCCGGCGTCGAGCTGGCCGACGCACTGGCCGGCGTTCCGCGGGTGTTCCGGGCCGGCGTCGACCTCGAGCCCGTCGCCGATGTCGAGGGAGAACTGCCGGCGGCGATCGCGCGCGCCGACGCGATCCTCGCACCGCAGGGCCTGCGCCTCGTCTACCTCGCGGAAGACTCGGACGCGTTTCCGCTCGTGGTCGTACCGGTCGCGCACGCCGACGAGATCGTCGCGCTGGCGACGAAGCTGGGACACGAGGCCCGGGTCTTCGGCTGAGGTGGCCCCGCGCCGCCCATCGAGGGCGAAACCAGGTGACGGTGGATGCCGGACACCGCTACGCTCACGCCATGTGGCCTTTCGCTGCCAAACCCAAGCCCAAGCCCGCCCCCGCGGTCGGCCCGCCGGATGACACCTCGGTCGATCCGCCGGAGCGCGCGGCGTCGACGCACCGCACCGCCTTCATCCTGCTGGCATTCGGCGGCGCGGCGCTGGCGTCGTTCGGCATCGCCGCGATCGCATCCATCTTCGCGTCGGTGTTCTTCGCCCTCGTTCTGACGATCTGCGTCTACCCGGTGCGGCGATGGCTCGAAGCCCGCGGCGTGCCGCGCGGGCTCGCGACCGTCGCCGTCCTGGTGGCTGTCGTGGCGCTGCTGGCCGCGTTCATCGGGGCGCTGATCGTCTCGTTCGGACAGTTCCTGACGCTGCTGCCGCAGTACACCCCGCAGCTCGAACAGTGGCTGACCGACGTCGGGGTCCGGCTCGAGGGTTTCGGCATCGGCCCGGATGAAGTCGAAGCGATCCTGTCGTCGTTCCAGCCGTCGGTGATCCTCGGCTATCTCGGCGGGCTCGCCGGAAGCGCGGCCGGGCTGATCTCGTCGGCGGTGGTGCTGTTGACGGTGCTGATCCTCATGGCGGCAGACTCGTCGTTCTCCGCGACGATCGCCGCCGGGATCACCGAGCGGCGCCCGGCCGTCGGCGGCGCGATGGTCCGCTTCACGAACGGAGTGCGGCGCTACATGGTCGTCACGACCGGGCTGGGCCTTGCGCAGGGCCTGGTGAACTGGGCCGCGCTGGCGATCATGGGGATCCCCGGTGCGGCGCTGTGGGGACTGCTCTCGTTCCTGTGCAGCTTCATCCCCAACATCGGCTACTTCATCGCGATCATCCCGCCGATCGTGTTCGGCGCGCTCACCGGCGGCTGGCCCCTCGTGATCGCCGTCATCCTCGTCTACGGCGTGTTCAACGCCGTCATCCAGTCGATCGTCCAGCCGAAGGTCGTCGGCAATGCGGTCTCGCTCAGCCAGACGATCACCTTCGTCTCGGTGCTGTTCTGGGCAGTGTTGCTCGGCCCGATGGGTGCGATCCTGGCCGTGCCGCTGACGCTGCTCGTGCGCATGATCCTCATCGACTCCGACCCGCGCACCGCGTGGATCCGCCCCGCGCTCGGCGAGGTCGATGACGCGAAGCGTCAGATGGAGGCGGAGGATGTCGCGCGGGCGCGCGCCCGTCGTCTGCGGCGCGACCAGCGTCGCGCGGGCGAGGGGGGCGAGCGGGCGTAGCGGACGGCCGCAGCCGGTCCGTTTCAGGAGGTCTGTGCCGGGCCGGGTGCTCAGCCCGTGGCCGAGACCGGATCGGCGGACGCGTCAATCCGACGGAGGCGACTGATCAGATCGGTCACCTGGCCGTCGCTGAACAGCCCGTCGGGGCCTTCCGGTGCCAGTCCGGTGAACGGATCCTCGTACAGCCGCCGGGGATCGAGGCATCCCGCGATCGTCAGCTGCTGCACGACCAGATCGACGAACGCGTGCTGGCGCTGGGTGAATCCGGGCGCGGCGACGAAGTCGGCCAGTGCCGCCTCGGCGGCTGAGCGGTCGAGTCCGACGATCGACCTGACGAAGCGGCCGAGACCGCCGGCCTCGACCGACTGTGCCCGCAGCTCGGCCATATCCACCCCGCCCGCCGACACGAGGATCGTCTCGAGCTGGGCGAGATCGAGGGCCGTGAGCGGGCGCCCGGTGCGCAGCTTGTGCAACGCCACCTCCTCGGCATGTGAATCCAGGAAGCCGAGGAGCTTCTCTCGGAATGCGCGGCGGTCCAGTCCCGGCATGACGCGGGCGATCTCGACGTCGCGCGAGTCTCCCACTGTGTCTTCGAAGTCGGTGAAGACCGGCTCCCGTCCGCGCGCATCGAGCAGGCGCACGAGCTCCCGCAGGTTCACCCGCACGCGTTCGAGCAGTGCGAGGGACGGCGCTTGCCACCAATCCGGATCGGCGACGGCGGCAATCAGCGCGCGTTGAGCATCAACAGCGGGGATGCCGCGCCGCTCGGTCAACCCATTCGCGATGTCGACGACGCGATTGATGACCGCGGGGGCGATCGGTGCGCCGTCGGCGACGGCCAGCTGTGCGTCGAGCAGGAGTGCGTCGAACCGCTTCGCCATCTCGTCGGGATCGTTCTCGGCCGGTGAGGGGAGCCCTGCCAGCTCGGCGGCGGCATCGACATCGGCGGCTGTGAACGTGTTCCAGGCCGCTTCCTGGCCGAATCGATCCACGGTCCGCAGATGCTTGCGCACGAGGAAGTTGTCGCGATTCATGGCCGCGACGGCGCCGTGCAGCCGGGTGGCAAGGCCGTCGCGCAGCGCGCGGTCATCGGCGTCGTCCGAGCCGCCGAGCAGTGCCAGCAGCCGCACGCGCGAGCCGAAGAGCCGTTCCGACAGCGAGGTCTGCCGGCCAGTGGGAGCCTCGGGCACATCGACGTTGAAGTATTCGATGTTGCCGCACACGTCGAAGATGATGAAGTCGGTCTTGTCGAGCCCCGGACCATACAGGTCCGGCCTCAGGCGGGTCCCGCGGCCGACCATTTGCCAGTACTTCGTCTGCGAGTGCACCGGCTTGAAGAAGACGAGGTTGACCACATCCGGAATGTCGATGCCGGTGTCGAGCATGTCTACCGAGATCGCGATGTCCGGCGCCTTGCCCGGTGTCGAGAAGTCGTCGATGAGAGTCTGGGCGTACGGCCCCGAGGCGTGTGTGATGACGCGCGCGAGCGAGCCCCTGCTCTCGGGATAATTCGCGTCGAGTCGTGCCTCGATGAAGTCCGCATGCTTCTGGTTCTTGGCGAAGACGATCGTCTTTCCGAGGCGATCGCCGCCGGCGACCCGGTGGCCTTCCTGCATCAGGATTTCGAGCACCTTGTCGACGGTGTCGGCGTTGAAGAGCCACCGGTTCATCGCGGCCGCGTCGATCTCGTCGGGGATCTCGCCGTTGTGCCATTCCAGCGCGTCCCATTGCTCGCGCTCAGCGTCGCTGAGGTCGGCATAGTGGATGCCGCGGTTCATGAAACCGAGGTCGATTACACGTGCACGCGGCGGAACGAGGTAGCCGCCCTCGATCGCGTCGTCGAGCTCGTAGGCGTCGGTGGGCACACCGTCGTCGAGTTCGAACAGGCGGTAGGTGTTGTGGTCGATGTCGGCGCGCGGGGTCGCGGTCAAGCCCACAACCAGAGAGTCGAAGTAGTCGAAGATCTCGCCGTACCGGTGGTAGATCGATCGATGCGCTTCGTCGACGACGATCAGATCGAAGTAGCCCGGGCCGAATCGGCGCAGGTCATCCCCGCCGGCGTCGATGAGCCCCATCACGGTCTGATAGGTCGAGACATAGACGCGGCCGTCGCTGTCGCGGTCGGTGAGCAGATTGACCGGTGCACTGTCGGACAGGTGCATCTTGAACGCGCCGACGGCCTGGTTGACCAGGGCCGTGCGGTCAGCGAGGAACAGCACTCGCTTGACCCAGTTGGCGCGTTGCAGCACGTCGACCAGGGCGATGACGGTGCGCGTCTTCCCCGTGCCGGTCGCCATGACCAGCAGCGCACGGCGCTTCTTCTGCTCGAAGCTTTCGTTCACTGCGCGGATCGCCCGCCACTGATATGGGCGCTCGACGATCGTCCCGTCGATCTCCACCGTGCCGAGCGGCTTCATTGAGCTGCGCCGCTGCACGGCCAGGGCCAGTTGGTCCTTGGTAAGAAACCCCGCGATGCGACGCGGCGGGTAACGGCGATCGTCCCACATCCAGTGCTCGTACCCGTTCGAGTAGAAGACGATCGGGCGCTGACCGAAGTCGCGCTCGAGCGCGTCGGCGTACAGTTCAGCCTGCAGCCGCCCCTCCCTGGCGTCCTTGCGGGTGCGCTTGGCCTCGACGACCGCGAGCGGCGTGCCGTCATCGCCCCACAGCACATAGTCGATCTTGCCGGTGCCCGACGGGCTCGGGATGCCGGTGACCGGCCATTCGCGGTCGCGTGCATCGCTGAGAATCCAGCCGGCTTCTCGCAGCTGCAGGTCGATGAGCGCGCTGCGGGTCTCGGTCTCGGTGGCTTCGGTCGGGTCGGCGATGCCGAGATCGGCGTTCTTCGCCTCGTTCGCGGCCTTGAGCTCGGCGAGCTGTGCGCGGAGTGCATCCAACTGGGCTTGCGCTTCGGCGCCGAGCGCGTGCGCGGCCGCGAGTTGCGCCGTGAGGTCGGCGCGAGCGGCATCGAACTCGGCTTGCAGCTTCTCCAGTTCGGCGCGGGTGCGCTGGATCACGACGGCCGGCGCCGGCGGCACGAGAGCGAACGCGAACGGTGCGGGTTCGGGTGCGGCCGGATCGGCATAGCAGTGGTGCAGCCACCGGCACAGGCTGTGCAGTTGCTCGATCGCCAGGCGGGCGCGGAGCAGCGGAAGGTCGTCGTCTTTGTGGACGGCGTCGTTGCCGATGAGCCGGATCGACTTCAGGATCCCCCCCACGTTGTCGCCGACCGCGTCGCGGAACGGCTTCTGATGGGTGAGGTTCGAGAACGAGTCGTCGTAGGGGCGGACGAGGTTCTCGGCCGCGTAGATCCACTCGGTGAACAGTTCGGCGGCGCGGCGCGCATACGTCGCGGCCGCGCGCGGATCGGGCTTGAGGTAGGCCTCGGCGCGGGTCGCGGCATCGCCGATCTGCGGCCATCGGCCGACGACGAACTCGAAATTCCCCAACGAACGGCTCCTCTGGGCGGCACCGGCCGCCGCTCAGACCGATGCTAGCGAAGCCGCCGACATCAATGTCGGAGGTGTGGTGTGTCCTGATCTACTGGCCATCGGGCCGGTGGCGCACGACTGGGGTCTGCGTCTGGGACGACCAGAAAGTCATTCGTCATGTCTGAATACAACAACACGCCTGCTCTGCCGCCTGCCGGGTGGTACCTCGACCCGCACGACACCGCGCGGCAGCGGTACTGGGACGGTGCGCGGTGGACCGAGCAGGTCGCCGCACCCGACGCCGCTGCCACGCCGCCGAGCACCGAGTCGCCGTCGGCCGTTGGCGCCGCGGCCGCCGTGGTGAGCACGCGTCGCTTGCCGAAGCTCACCTGGTGGCAGTGGGCGCTCGGCGCGCTCGGAACCCTCGTGCTGATCAGCATGATCGTCACGGGGATCAACGGTGTCGCCGGCATCGGCGCAGACTCGGCGTCATCCGATCCCGCGCCGGCAGAACCGGCCGCAGCCGGAAGCGGCGGGTTCACACAGGATTCCAAACGGCCCACCGAGAAGCCGGTCGCGATGATCGAGGTACCCGACCTGGTGGGCGTCACCGTCGCCGAAGCGCGAGCACAGCTCAACGACCTCGGTCTGGACCTCGAAGCCACCGACGCGGGCGACGACTGGATCGTCACGGCCCAGCAGCCGGCGCAGGGATCGCACCCGCTGGAGGGCCTCGAGTTGAGCATCACCAGCGAGGCGCCCAAGCCGGTGTACACGCTGGCTCAGCAGAACGCGATCGGCACGGCGCAGGATTACCTGGACTATTCCGGGTTCTCGCGCGGCAGCCTGATCGGCCAGCTGGAGTACGAGGGATTCTCGACCGAAGATGCCACCTTCGGTGCCGACAACGCGGGTGCTGATTGGAACGCTGAGGCGGCCGAGAGCGCAGCGTCGTACCTGGACTACTCGTCGTTCTCGCGGCAGGGCCTGTACGACCAGCTCGCATATGAAGAGTTCACGCCCGAGCAGATCGAGCACGCACTGAGCGCCGTCGGCTACTGATCGGCTGACCTGTTCAGTGGAAACCGCGGCGGCGGTCACTCTGGGGTGGGCGCCGCCGCACCGCTTCTCCACATTCGGGTCGATCTCCGGCCGCGTGGGGGAAGTGCGGAATACGATGTGATGAATATCGGGGGTCATCATGTCGTTCAATGTTGCGCTGACGTCGGTGCTTTCGGGCGCGTCCGTCCGGCAGCTCGGGCACTGGCGCAAGACGGAGCTGCTCGTGCCCGAGGTGAACAGCGCGAGCCGACCGATTCTCTACTCCTTCCGCGATATCCTCGCGCTTCGCGCCGTGGTGAAACTTCGGCAGGATCAGTCACTGCAGAAGATCCGCAAGGCGTTCGCCACCCTTCCGCACCTCGATCTCACCGAGCATCCCGCACAGTACGCGCTCGTGAACGAGGGCTCCACCATCGCGCTGGTCCGGGATGACGGCAGCGAGATCGACCTTGTGACCAGGCCGGGCCACGCGATTCTCGTCACACTTCCCGACATCATGAACTCCTTCGAAACGCACCGTGGGGCGGTCGTCGACCTGCGTCGCCCTCGGGAACACCTCCGAGTTCGGGAGCAGTGGCTGGGAGGGTGGCCGACAATCGAAGGTACGCGGGTACCCTATGACACGATCGCGGAGTTGCTGTCCGACGGAACCATTGAGCCGTCGGACGTCGGCCATTATTACCCCGGCGTCACAGCAGCAGCGGCACGGGACGCGTTGGATTTCGCTCGCTCCGTCCCTGGCTGGCGCGAATCGATTGCAGCGTGACGTGAGGTTCTTCCTCGACGAGAACATGCCCGTCGTGGCTGTTCCGCCGCTGCGTGCTGTCTTCGGCGATCGGCATGAATTCGAGACCGCACGCACTCTTGGTGTCACAGGCGTCGATGATGTCGATCTCTACCCTCGTGTTCGCGCTGCCGGCGTGCTCGCGATCATCTCGAAGGACGATCGTCAGCTGAGGGTCGAAATCGAGCGCCGTGGTTTGTTCGAGAATCAACTGTCGTTCGTCCACCTCCGCACCACAACGATCGCTGGACAGAAGGGTCTTGCCCTGACAGTCGCTTCGTTGGCGGCGGGCATCCCGTACATCGAAGAACGGTGGATGCCGGAACCGTACGTGTTTCGCCTCAAGGGCTTGCAGAGCGCCTTCTCCGAACGGATCGCCTCGCACCAGCCGATCTGGCGCGATCGCTGGGGTGACAAGCCGGACGGGTGAGCGCGCCCGCTGTCTAGAGTTCACCTCGGAAGGCGCGGTGCTGCAGAGATGCGATGAGGGAGTTGAACGACTGTGCACGGCCGATTGCGTGATCTCGAGCCTGGTCGATTACGCGCAGCGCCTCCATGAAGCGCGACTGGGCGTGATCGGTCGGATCGAAGACGGGTAGTGATCGCAGTGTGGGAATGCTGATGTTGTACTGGCCAGCGGATGTCGCAGCCCCCGACCGCAAGTGGCGTCGTGCGATCGGACTGCGGGCCAGGGCGGCAATCGCGCGCGGCTCGATACCTTGCTTCAGACGCGCACGGATCAAGTACGAGGCAAACACCCACGGCGTTGAGTCTCCCGGTGTCGGCTTCAAGGTTGAGAATGCAGATGCACGGCCGACAATGTCGGGGTTTCCGTTCGAACGAACGAACAGCACATCGCGCGGGTGCAGCCGCAGCCGCGTCGACTCCGCGACTGGTATTTCCACGGTCTTCAGATCTGCCGAGTTGATGGCGAACCCGGTCACGTTCGGAATCCGTAGGACCGGGAGCCCCGTCGCACCCGCCCTTTGCGATGTGCCGTATCGAAATTCCTCGGTGATGTCGCCCAGCTGTATCCCCGACCCAATCGATCCACCCAGGAGGCGCTCGAAGCTCGCGTCTTCGAGAACATCGAACCGGGTGGCTGCGCGATGCGCAGTGGCGCGCAGGGCGTCGGCCTCGTCGAGGATCGCTGCGATTCGGCGCTGCTCGTGGAGGGGTGGGACGGGCACACGGTATTCGCGGAGGAACTTGAAATGCCTCGAGTACCCGGCATTTGGAATGTCGAGCGAGCGCATCCATTGGAAGGCATATCGCGGATCGAGTCGGGGTGAAACGCTCAGGACTTTCACCCCGTCCGCTCCGATCACAAAGTCATTCGACGCGAACTTAACTCGCCGCGTGTGGTCACCGAACAGAAGTAGAGGGCGATCCACTCTGGTCACGGCTGATTCGTCGTCCCAATAGCCGGCGACGTCCTGGTCGCCTTGGTCGCGCACGGGAAATCTGCCTGCCATCGCGAAGTCGCGTTGCTTTATGCGCGGGCTCTTTGCCGTGACGTCGGCGAAGGCGTCAACGAACGGCACCGATTCCCAAGTCACGCGAGCATCTCCCGCAGGCGTTTGAGCCCGTCCTGGATCCCCAGTTCCAGAGCATCGAGCTCGTCGAGGATCTCGGCGGGGGAGCGGTGCTCGACCTCCTCGATCTCGATCTCCTTGTACCGATTCAGCGAGAGGGCGTAGTTGTTGTCGACGATCTCCTGCTTCGGCACCAGGAATGACTGAGCGGTGCGGGGATTGGAGGGCTCATCGAACACGGGCGACGTTTCGTCTCGCCTCGCTCGCTCACCGATCGGGGGGCGGAGGGAGCGCCAGCGGGCCAGCACGTCCGGAAGGTCGTCCGCCTCGATCGGCGTGCGCTTGTCGTCGAGTGTCATACCGTCGGCGCGCACGTCGTAGAACCACACGTTGTCGGTGCCGCCGGACGACGTCTTGGTGAAGAGCAGGATCGCGGTCGAGACTCCGGTGTAGGGCTTGAACGTTCCGGAGGGCAGCTTGATCACGGCATCGAGCTTGTGGTCGTCGACGAGCAGCTTGCGCACCGCTTTGTGTGCGTTCGACGATCCGAACAGCACACCCTCGGGAACGATGACGGCCGCGCGGCCGCCGTTACGCAGCATCCGGACCATCAAGACCAGGAAGAGCAGCTCGGTCTTGCGGGTCTTCACGACCTTCTGCAGGTCCTTCGCGACGGTCTCGTCGTCGAGCGACCCGGCGAACGGCGGGTTGGCCAGCACGAGCGAGTACTGGTCGAGCCCCGGATGTCCCTCCGAAAGCGCATCCGCGCGCTCGATCGTGGGGTTATCGACGCCGTGCAGCAGCATGTTCATGCTCGCGATACGCGCCATCGCGGCATCCGAGTCGTACCCCGTGAACATCGGGCCGTTGAAGTGCGTTCGCGACCCGGCATCCGCCCAGATCTCGGGATGATGCTCGCGCAGGTGCTCCTCGGCCGCGACCAGGAATCCCGCGGTGCCGACGGCCGGGTCGATGATCACGTCATCGGGCCGCGGCTGCTGCAGATCGACCATCAACTTGATGATGTGCCGCGCGGTGCGGAACTGCCCGTTGGTGCCGCTCGTGGCGAGCTTGCCGAGCATGTACTCGTAGATGTCGCCCTTGGTGTCGCGATCGTCCATCGGAATGTCGGCCAGCAGGTCGACGACCTTCGTCAGCAGGGCCGGCGTGGGGATGGTGAAGCGGGCGTCGCGCATGTTGCGCGCATAGCTCGACCCCTCGGCGCCGAGCCGGCGCAGCCAGGGGAAGACATGCTCTGACACGACGTCGAACATCTCGGACGACGAGTAGTTCGTGAACACGCTCCAGCGCAGGTCGCGGTAGGGGCGCGGCGAGACGGCGTGTTCGTCGTGGCCGACGGGGAAGATCGGGTTCTCGACAGGATCACCGAAACGCGAGGCCTTCTTCTCGGCGAGCAGTTGCAGATCGTCGAGACGCTTGATGAACAGCAGATACGTGATCTGTTCGATCACCTCGACCGGGTTGGCGATGCCGCCTGACCAGAAGGCATCCCACACCTTGTCGACTTGGCGCCTCAGCTCACCCGTGACCACACCGTCTCCCCTCGAACGTGCAACTCTCCTACGGTAGTCGAGGGGGTCGGACATTCACTGCGCGCGAAAGTCGGCTGGCGACTATCCGCACGCTATGTCGGATCCACCACCACGCCCGGTATGCTTTTGTCATACCGGGCTGAACCTGGAGGTGACGAATGGCTGTTCGCAAAGTGGCGATCACTCTGCCCGAGGAGCTGTTCGAGATCGTCGAACGTGCTCGGGCGGTCGAGCATCGCACGCGCTCAGAAGTGATCCAAGAGGCGCTGCGGACGCACTTCGGCGAGGCGATCTTTGTTCCCAGCGATGACGAGCGGCGGCTGCTGACGGCTGCGCTCGACGAAGCTGCGCAGTCGCCGGAGCGTACCCGTGAGTGGAGCCAGGTCCGCGCGGAGTTGCGCACCGAACGGTGACGGTCCGACTCACCGATCTCGCGGCGGCCGATCTGGCGGAGGCGCGCAACCACTACCGCGCGATCGCCGACGACCTGGATCAGCGTTTCCTCGATCGACTCGATCTCACCATCGCCCGCCTGCTCGCCTTTCCGCAAGGCGCGCCGCCCGTCGACGGCTTCCCCGGCGTCAGACGAGCCCGGATGCGTCAGTTCCCGTACGGAGTGTTCTACCGTCTCGATGGAAACGACATCCTGATCCTTCGCGTGCTGCACACCCGTCGCGACCCATCCGCGCTTCGCTAGACTGCGGCGGCGCGCAACAACCTGGGGCGACTCACCGTGATCCATGCCCCGGCATCCACCGGTCAGCGCACGCCCCGCATCAGCTTCAGCACCGGCCGCACCGCCACCAGCAGCGCGGCGCCGAGTGCGATCGCGATGAGCCCGAGCACCGTGAAGTACGGCACCTCGTTCTCGGGGTCGTAGAACTGCGCGAGCCAGCCGGCGATGGCGGTGCCGAGCGCGACGGACAGGAAGTACAGCGCGACCATCTGGGTGTGGAAGCGCTCCGGTGCGAGCTTGGTCGACGCCGACAGCCCCACCGGCGAGATGAACAGCTCGGCGATCGTGAACACGAGCAGGATGCCGATGATCGCCAGCAGCGGCGTCGAGTTGGGCCCGCCGCCGGCGAACGGCAGGAAGAGCAGGAACGCGCAGCCCATGATGATCGCGCCCAGCGCGAACTTGACCGGCGTCGACGGCTGGCGTGACCCGAGCCTGGTCCAGATCGCAGCGAACACGCCCGACAGGATGATGATGAAGATCGGGTTGATCGAGTTGATCCACGGAACCGGCATCTCCCAGTCGCCGATCATGCGGTCCAGCCGCTGGTCGGAGTACACCGTCAGCACGGTGAACTGCTGCTGGTACAGCGACCAGAATCCGACGTTCACGATGAACAGCGGGATGAAGCCGAAGACGCGTGAGCGCTCGTCGCCGCTGATGTGCCGCGACGCCAGAATGACGAAGAAGTAGGCGATCGCGGCGGCGAGGGTGACCAGGATCACGATGCCCGCGAGATTGTCGGCCCGGATGACGCCCGCAAGCACCAGGGCGACGACGACCACCACGCCGCCCAGCCCGATGCCCGCGAACAGCACGCGCCGATCACGCGGCAGCGGGTTCGGAACGATGCGTGCCTGCTCGGGCAGCTGCTTGCGCCCGAACGAGTACTGCAGCAGCCCCAGCGCCATGCCGACCGCCGCCGCACCGAAGCCCCAGTGGAATCCCACCGACGACTGCAACCACCCGGTGACGAGGGGACCGAAGAACGCGCCGAGGTTGATGCCGAGATAGAACAGCGAGAAACCGGCATCCCGTCGCGTGTCCTTCGCGCCGTAGAGAGTGCCCACGACCGAGGTGGCGTTCGCCTTGAGCCCGCCCGACCCGACCGCGACCAGGACCAGGCCGATTCCCAGTCCCCAGACGCTCGGCAGGAGCGCCAGCGCCACGTGCCCGGCCATGATCACGATCGCGCTGTAGAACAGCACGCGCTCCGAGCCGAGAAGCCGGTCGGCGACCCACGCGCCGAGGATCGTCGACAGATAGACGGCCCCGCCGTAGGCGCCCACGATGCCGGTCGCCACCGCCTGGTCGATCCCCAGTCCGCCTTCGGCGACGGTGTAGTACATGTACAGCAGCAGGATCCCCTGCATGCCGTAGAAGCTGAACCGCTCCCACATCTCGACGCCGAACACGTGCGCCAACGCCCACGGCTGGCCGAAGAAGCGCGTGTCGTGGTCGCCCGCTTCGGCGGTGGCCGTGGTCGCCCCGTCGGGAGGGCCGACGGGCACCTGCTCTGCGTCGTGATCGTCGTGCATGCTCATGCGCGCCACGTTAGCGACCCGCCCGGGCACGGGGTAGGCCTTGCGTCAGGTGGTGAATGGATGCCGGTTGTTCCGCGCGAGTTCACCGCGGCGGTTCGGGGAGTGAGGGGTGCCGCTCCTCGGGCGCGTGGTGACGGGGGATGAACAGGGCGATCACGAGCGCCGCGACGGCCCCGCCTCCGCCGAGCAGATACGCCCACCGGAAGGCCTCGGCGGTGGGCACCTGGACCCCGTCCTGCGCCACCGACATCGACGCGAGCACCGCGCCGATGACCGCGGCCGCCGTGCTCGTGCCGAGCGACCGGAACAGCGCGTTGAGCCCGTTCGAGGCACCCGTCTCGCTCTGCGGAACGGACCGCATGATGAGCATCGGCATCGACGCGAAGCCGAATCCGATGCCCACGCCGATCAGCAGGTTCGCCACGAGCAGATGCCAGACCTCGCTCGAGAACAGCAGGGTGAAGCCGTACGCGGCGATCAGCGCCGATGCGCCCAGGAGGAACAGCGCCTTCGGGCCTATCGTCAGCGACAGCCGGCCCGAGACCGGGGAGAGGAGCATCATGACCAGGCCCGACGGCGCGATGATCAGGCTCGCGGCCAGCAGCGAGAGCCCGAAGCCGGCCGGCGGCGGCAGCTCGAGGATCTGCGGGTACGCGACGTTCGAGGTGAACAGCGCGAAGCCCATCGCCACCGATGCGAGGTTCGTGAGCAGCACGGGCCGGCGCGCGGCGACGCGCAGGTCGAGCAGGGGCGCCTCGATGCGCAGCTCGTACCAGCCCCACGCCAGCAGGACGATCGCGCCGCCGATCCCGCACGCGAGCACCACGGGCGAGGTCCAGCCCCATTCGTTCCCGCGTGAGACGGCGAGCAGGATGCCGGTGAGTCCGACCGCCAGCCCGGCGGCGCCGAGGTAGTCGAAGCGTCCGGCGGTGCGCAGCACGCTCACCGGAACGATCAACAGCACGAGGGCGAACACGATCGCGCCGAGGCCGGCCGACACCCAGAAGAGGGCGTGCCAGTCGCTGTATTCGGTGATCAGCGCGCTCAGCGGCATCCCCAGTGCGCCGCCGACGCCCATCGTCGCGCTGATGAGGGCGATGGCCGAGCCCACGCGATCCTGGTGCAGCACGTCGCGCAGGATCGAGATGCCCAGTGGCACCACACCGGTCACCGCGCCCTGCAGGGTCCGGCCGATGACGACGCCGACGATGCCCGGCGAGACGGCCGCAATCAGCGAGCCGAGCACGAGCGTGGCCAGCAGCACGAGCACGATACGCCGCTTGCCGTACATGTCGCCGAGCCGCCCGGCGATCGGGGTCATCACGGCCGCGGCGAGGAGCGTCGCGGTCACGACCCAGGCGGTGTCTTCGCGGCTCGCATTCAGCAGTTCGGGCAGCTTCGCCTGGATCGGCACGACGAGCGTGAACATGAACGAGGACGACAAGCCTGCGAGGGCGAGGACGGCGATGATGGCGCCCTGCGAGGGCATCCGGGTCAGGGAGCTGCGCGCATCACCCGATCCTCGACCCATCGCCCCAGGTTATCGGCGCGGGAGTACGGTGAGATCCATGACCGACGCATCCGAGACGCCGGAGGGCATCGAGATCCGCTCGCTGACCACGGTCGAGGCGATCTTCGAGGGCAGCCGCGTGCTGGCTCAGGTGTGGGGCGGTGACGATTCCGGCATGCCGCCGAACCTGCTGCGCGCCCTGGCGTACTCGGGCAATTACGTCGTCGGCCTGTACGACGGCGACCGGATGATCGGTGCCTCGGCGGCGTTCTTCGCCCCGCCCGCCGAGCGGTCGATGCACTCGCACATCACCGGCATCCTGCCCGAGTACCAGGCTCGGGGCCTCGGCCGCGTGCTCAAGCAGCACCAGCGCGAGTGGGCGTTCGCGCGCGAGGTCGGGCACATCACGTGGACGTTCGATCCGCTCGTCGCCCGCAATGCGCATTTCAACCTGCTCGTGCTCGGCACGCGTGTCACGGACTACCTCGTCGACCACTACGGTCCGATGACCGACGGCGTCAACCGCGGCGATCAGTCCGACCGGCTGCTGGTCTCGTGGGCGCTCGCCGCACCGCGCACGGGCAATCCGCCCGACCTCGAGGTGGTGGCATCCGTCCCCCTTCCGCGTGACATCGAACGACTGCGCATCGAAGAGCCGGCAGAGGCCGAGCGCTGGCGCGTCCAGGTGCGCGGCCAGTTCCGCGAGCTGTTCGGCCGTGGGCTCACCGTCGGCGGATACCGCGACCAGGCGGGGTACCTGTTCGTCTGGCCGTGATCCCTCGGGAGGCTCGCTCGGGTACCTTGGCTCCCTTCAAACTCGAACTGACCCGGAAGGTCGGCATGACCTATCGGTTCGGTACTGAGCCGGGGTGAGGTGGCACGGTCCGCCTCGCCGGTGATGCGTGCGCGAAGTTCGCAGAACCGCGCGAAGTTCGCAGGAGAACCGGCGAAATCGTGCGACGTTCGTCGCATTCTGCGGACTTCGTCACCGGGGCGGCGCGTAGCCTGGCCGGGTGATCCCTGCTGACTGGACCCCGCACCGCCGCGACGACGGCGAACTCGTGGGCTGGATCCGCCCCGACGGCGATGGCTGGGCCGCGATCGATCTGCTCGGCCGGGTCAGGGTCGAAGCCGGCGACTGGCTCGACGCCGAAGCGGCGCTGGAGGCGCGCGGCATCGGCTATCTCGCCGAGGTGTGGATGCTGGAGGGCGAGGGCCCGGCACCCCTGCGCGTGCGGATGGTCGAGGTGACGCCGGACCGCATCGTCGTGAAAGTCGACGATTACGGCGATGTGTCTCGGGCGACGCCCCGGTTCGAGCTGCCCTGGCCGCTGCCCGATCGGCTGCGACCGGTCCGTCCGGGAGATCCGGACGGGTTCACCGTCGCGGGCTGACCGGTGGCCGGTGGCACACTCTGTGGCGGCGACCGGCTGGGGGCGACATCCGCGTCGACGAGGTATACGGCGAGTCGTTCACGGCGCACTCCGTTCTGAAGCCGGACTGCGGTCAGCGGTCACACCGAGCTTCCCGCGTCGATGCGGGGGTGCCCGCAGCGCGTGCTGACGTATCAGCGCGCTCGCCACTCGCTCGTGTTGTGTGAGGGGTTCGACCGGCTGGGGGCGGCGTCGCACGCCGCGGAGGGGGTGGATGCCATGCGCAACTGGGTGAGCGCGATCGCACGACGGGTGCATCCGCATGCCCGCCACACGCGCCGCTCCACCTTCAGACCCGTGCGTGACGAGGTCCTTCGGATGCGCGGGTCGGCGCGCGTGTGCTGACGCGGTGAGCCGGCCTCGTGCAGGCGGTCACCGTCCGCGTACCCTGTGGTCATGTCGACCCCACGCTCCGTCTCCCCGGTGTCCCTCGAGGGGTTCGAGCTGCGCGTGCTGCAGATCCCTCTCGTCTCGCCGTTCACGACGTCCTTCGGTACGCAGACCGTGCGCGAGGTCATCGTCGTACGCGCCCGCACGGCCGACGGCGAGGGGTGGGGCGAGATCGTCACGCAGCAGGAGCCGACCTACTCGAGCGAGTACACCCAGGGCGCATGGGATGTCGCCGGGCGGTTCCTGGTTCCTGCGCTGCTGGATGCCGGCAGGCTGGCTCCGCAGGATGTCGCGCGCGTCCTCGATCCCTTCATCGGGCACCGGATGGTGAAGGCCGGTCTCGAGCTGGCGGTGCTCGACGCCGCACTGCGCGCCGAGAGCCGGTCGCTCGGCGAGTACCTGGGGGCCGTGCACGACCGGATCCCCAGCGGCGTCAGCGTCGGCATCCAGCGCGACCCGGCCACGCTCGTCGACACCGTCGCCGGGTACCTCGACGAGGGGTACGTGCGCATCAAGATCAAGATCAAACCCGGCCGCGACATCGCCGACACCGCCGCCGTGCGCGACGCCTTCGGCACGATACCGCTGCAGGTCGACGCCAACTCGGCCTACACGCTCGCCGACGCCGACACACTCGCCGAGCTCGACCGATTCGAACTGCTGCTGATCGAGCAGCCCCTGCAGGAAGACGACATCGTCGACCACGCGACGCTCGCGAAGCGGCTCACGACGCCCATCTGCCTGGACGAATCGATCGTCTCCGCCAAGGCGGCGGGCGATGCGCTCGCGCTCGGCGCGGCATCCGTCATCAACATCAAGGCGGGGCGCGTCGGTGGATATCTCGAGGCCGTCCGCATCCATGATCTGTGTGTGGATGCCGGGGTCGCGGTCTGGTGCGGCGGCATGCTCGAGACCGGTATCGGCCGCGCCGCGAACGCCGCCCTCGCCGCACTGCCCGGGTTCACGCTGCCTGGGGACGTCTCGGCCTCTGACCGGTTCTACACCCGCGACATCGTCACCGAGCCGATCGTGCTCGACGACGGCCACGTGCGCGTGCCGACCGGACCGGGCCTGGGCGTCGAGATCGACGCCGCCGCCCTCGACGAGTTCACGGTCGACCGGGTCGAGCTGATCCGCTGAGCAGGTTCAGCTCAGGCTGAGGCCCTCGCCGGGGGTCTCGGGGGCACGACCGGCTTCGGCCACCGGACCAGCCGCCTCGGCCGGTGCCGCCGCCGCCCGCTGGGCAGCGCGGCGCGTGATCGGCGTCGAGCCGTCGTCGCGCTGCATGCCCCGCGCGACGCCGCGACCGACGGCCTGGCCCTGGATGATCTGCCGCAGGTCGATGCCGGTGACCGCTTCGACGGTGTCGAAGGTGGCGCGCATGCCCGATGCCGCCTCCGTGGCGATGTGCTGCGAGGCGCCCTCGCCGCTGAGCACGGTGATCGAGCCGACCTTGTCGAAGCCGCGGGCGAACTCGGTCATCATCGGCACGAGCGACTCGAGCGCGCGCTGCGCCAGCAGGGCCTCCTGGTTGCGCGACAGGGCCTCGGCCTCGGCCTCGATGGCCTGGGCGCGGGCCTCACCGGCCAGGCGCACGGCATCGGCGTCGGCCTGTGCCCGCAGCCGGGTGGCCTCCGCCTCCTGCGCGGCGATCTCGGCGCGGGCTTCGGCGGCCTTGACCTCGCCGTACGCGTCGGCGTCGGCGGCGCGCTGCCGCTGGTACAGGTCGGCGTCGGCGACCTTCTTGATCTCGGCGTCGAGCTGGGCCTGCTTGTTCTCGGCCTGCTGCAGGAGGACGGCCTGCTCCCGCTCGGCGCGGGCCAGGGCCTCGGCCTGCTCGGCCTCGGCGCGGGCGCGCCCGACCTCGGCCGACGCGGCCGCGGTGTTCTTGTCGTACGCGGTCTGCTCGATGAGGTTCGCCTCGTCGGTCGCGATCTGGCGGGCACGCACCTCGCGGGCGGCGTTGATCCGCGCGACCTCCGCCTCGCGGCGCACGCGCTCGACCTCGGTCGCACCGAGGGCCTCGATGTACCCGTTCTGGTCGGTGATGCCCTGGATCTGGAACGAGTCGAGGATCAGGCCCTGCGACAGCAGATCGCCCTTGATGCCCTCGGCGATCTGGTCGCTCAACTTCTGCCGGTCCTTCATGAGCTGCTCGACGGTCAGCGTCGCGACCACACCGCGCAGGGCGCCCTCGAGCTGCTCGGTCGTGAACTGCTCGATCGCGCCGTCCTGCGACAGGAAGCGCTCGGCGGCCCGGCGGACGAACTCGGGATCCGAGCCGATCTTGACCAGGGCCACGCCGCTGACGTTGACCGTCACGCCGGTGGATGCCTGCGCGGTCGGCTCCATCTTGATCTGTCGCGCCCGCAGCGAGATCATCTCGGCACGCTGGGTGAGGGGGTTCACCAGGGCGCCGCCGCCGGTGATGATCGAGATGCGGGACGACCCGCCGCCCGCGTTCCTCTGGTTCCGGCCCACGATCACCAGCGCCTGGTCGGCCTTGGCGACCTTGTACCAGGCACGGACCATGATCAACAGGACGATCAGCAGCACCACCGCTGCGATCACGCTGATGACGACCACGACCAGGGTTCCTCCGGCGGCGAGTATGTCCACGACGACCTGCTTTCTCTGCGTTGTCTTCAGACTATCTATGCGCCAGGGTGGAGTTATGACCACGCCTCCGCCGCCCGGAACCCCGCCGCAGCCGCCCTACGGCGGCCCCGCGGCCGCCCCCCAGCCGATGAGCCCCGCCGACGAGAAGCTGTGGGCGACCCTCGTTCACGTCGGAGGTATCTTCCTCACCATCCTGGCCTCACTGATCGGCTACCTCGTGCTGAAGGACCGCGGCCCGTTCGTGCGTGCGCACACGGCGACTGCGCTCAACTTCCAGATCACGATGCTGATCGTCGAGATCGTCGGCTGGGCGACGAGCTGGCTGCTCATCGGGTTCGTGCTGATCGGGGCCGCCTACGTCCTGCGACTGGTCTTCTCGATCATCGCCGCCGTCAAGGCGAACCAGGGCGAGTTCTACACGTATCCGCTCGCCATCAAGTTCGTCAGCTGATCCGAGGGTGGATGCCGGGGCCTGAAGCCCCGGCGTACTGACTACCGCCGTCGCCGTCGGCTGCCCGGCCGCGCACGCCCGTGTGACCGGCGCAGATAGACTTGTGGATGCCGTGATCTCCGGCATCCGCGTATCTCGCGCTCCCCGCACACGACCATTTGGAGCCACCTGTGGCCGAGCAGTCCCGCCTCGACAAAGTCATCGCCCTCGCCCGTCACCGGGGGTTCGTGTTCCAGGCCGGTGAGATCTACGGCGGATCCCGGTCCGCATGGGACTACGGCCCCCTCGGCACCGAGCTGAAGGAGAACATCCGCCGGCAGTGGTGGCAGACCTTCGTCCGCGGCCGCGGCGACATGGTGGGCCTGGACTCTTCGGTGATCCTGCCCAAGCGGGTGTGGGAGGCCTCGGGCCACATCGCGACGTTCACCGACCCGCTCGTGGAGTGCCTGCAGTGCCACAAGCGCTTCCGGGCCGACAACCTCATCGAGGACTTCGAAGCGCGCAAGGGCCGCACGGCCGAGAACGGTCTGGCCGACGTGCCCTGCCCGAACTGCGGCACGAAGGGCAAGTACACCGAGCCGAAGGCGTTCTCGGGTCTGATCAAGACCTACCTCGGCGTCGTCGACGACGAGAGCGGCCTGAACTACCTGCGGCCCGAGACCGCGCAGGGCATCTTCGTGAACTTCACGAATGTGCTCACCGCGTCGCGGAAGAAGCCGCCGTTCGGCATCGGCCAGGTGGGCAAGGCGTTCCGCAACGAGATCACGCCCGGCAACTTCATCTTCCGCACCCGCGAGTTCGAGCAGATGGAGATCGAGTTCTTCACTCCGCCCGCCGACGCGCAGGAGTGGTTCGACCACTGGGTCGCCGCATGCTGGGACTGGTTCATCGACCTGGGCATCGACCCGGAGAACATGCGGCAGTTCGACGTGCCCGAGGACGAGCGTGCGCACTATTCGGCCGGCACCATCGACTTCGAGTACCGCTTCGGCTTCCCCGGCAAGGAGTGGGGCGAGCTCATGGGCGTGGCCAACCGCACCGACTTCGACCTGTCCAGCCACATCGAGGCGTCCGGGCAGTCGCTCACCTACTTCGACCAGGCCTCGGGTGAGAAGTACGTTCCCTATGTCATCGAGCCCTCGTTCGGTCTGACCCGCTCGATGATGGCGTTCCTCGTCGACGCGTACGTCGAGGAGGAGGTGCCGAACGCGAAGGGCGGCACCGACACCCGCACGGTGCTCAAGCTCGACCCGCGCCTGGCTCCCGTCAAGGTCGCGGTGCTGCCGCTGTCGCGCAACGAGCGCCTGTCGCCACTCGCGCGCCAGGTCGCCGAGGACCTGCGCGGCCAGGGCTGGAACATCGACTTCGACGATGCCGGCGCGATCGGCCGCCGCTACCGCCGGCAGGACGAGGTCGGCACGCCGCTGTGCGTCACCGTCGACTTCGACTCACTCGACGACCACGCCGTCACCGTCCGCGATCGCGACACCATGGCGCAGGAGCGCGTGTCGCTCGAGGGTCTGCGGCAGTACCTCGCCGAGCGCCTGCGCGGCGCCTGACACGCGGCGCCGACCTGTGCTGTGATCACACCGGCGCGCCTGTTTCCGGCATCCGCTCCGCTTATTTCGGGCGCGGATGCCGGGAACTGGCGCGGCGCGTGAGCAGGCCCGCCGGGATGTGGCGCGGATGCCGGGAACTGGCGCGGCGCGTGAGCAGGCCCGCCCGGAACCGGGCTTCGGCGAGACGCGACGCGGGCGCCGCAAGGTGGCGCCGTCAGCCGGTCACGGTGATCTCGGCGTACTCGTCACCGCCGGTGTCGGCCCAGGCGAGCAGGTCGGTGAGGATGCCGCGCAGCACCGTCTTGTCGACCTTCTCGAGGTCCTTGATGTAGAGACACGAGACGCTGCTCGTGTGCGGCCCCAGTGCGGCCAGCGCGTCGCGGTGACGGTCGGCGCTGTCGAGGTAGACGGTCGACGCTGCCTTGCGCGGCGCGAATCCGAGAACCGGCATGTCGCCCTCGGTCCCGGTCGGGTAGCGGTAGTGGCAGCTGCCGAAGCCGATGATGGTGCCCCACAACTCGGGCTCGCGACCCGACACTTCGCGCAGCAGGGCGACGAGGGCCTCGGCGTCTCGGCGACGCGTGGCAGGTGTGACCCCGGCGATGAATGCGGCGACGCTGCCGCCGGTCTTCTGCATGTGCTCAGCCCTTCTTCGCGGCGGCCTTCATGGCGCGCTTGTGCTCGCGGACCTGAGACAGCGACTCCGGCGAGACGATGTCGGCGACCGAGCGGAACGAGCCCTCCTCGCCGTAGGGGGCGGATGCCGCACGCCAGCCCTCGCCGGTGTATCCGTACTGCTTGCCGAGCAGCGCGAGGAAGATCTTGGCCTTCTGCTCGCCGAACCCGGGCAGGGCCTTCAGACGCTTCAGCACGGTCGGGCCATCGGGGTCGCCGTCGGTCCACAGGGCGGCCGCGTCGCCGTGCCAGTCATCGACGAGCGCCTGGCACAGCGCCTGCACCCGCGCGGCCATGGAGCCCGGGAACCGGTGCACCGCGGGGGTCTGCCGGAACACCTCCACGAACGCGTCGGGGTCATAGCCGGCCAGCGCCGCGGCATCCAGTTCTCCCGCACGTTCGCTGATCTTCAGCGGACCCGAGAATGCCGTCTCCATCGCGATCTGCTGGTCCAGCAGCATCCCGATCAGCAGCGCGAGCGGGTCTTCGCTCAGCAGCGCGTCGGCGGCGGTGTCCCCGGTGATGTGAAGGCTCATGACCCCATGTTCTCATCACGACCGCACGACGGGGTCCCCGGCCGGGTGGGAGGATGGATGCCATGCCCGAAAGCACGGCCGCCGATCTGATCGCCCACGCCCGCGAGACCCACGTCGCCGTCATCGGGAGTGGAATCGCGGGGTTGGTGGCCGCGCTCGAGTGCGCGAAGGTCGGCATCGCCGTAACGGTCTTCGAGGCCGCGCCGCACCCCGGCGGTGCATTGGCCGGTGCAGATGTCGACGGGCTCCGTCTCGACCTCGCCGCTGACGGGTTCGCTCCCGGCGACCCCGCACTCACCGCGCTGCTCGACGAACTCGGACTGGGCGCCGAGATCGTCACGGCCCCGTCCGGCGTGACCTGGATCAGCGGTCTGCCCGGCGGCGCCGCCCCGCTGCCGGCCGACAGCCTGCTGGGGATCCCGGCCAATCCGTGGGCCGACGACGTGCGGCGGTTCATCGGGTGGCGCGGGGCATGGCGCGCGTACCTCGACCGGCTCCGCCCCCCGCTGACCATCGGCCACGAGCAGCGACTCGGAAAGCTCGTGCGCGGACGCATGGGCGACCGCGTCGCCGACCGCATGGTCGCCCCCCTCGCGCGTGGGATGTTCGGGCTCGACCCCGACCAGCTCGATGTCGATGAGCTCGTGCCGGGCTTGAACACCGCGTTGACGCGGGTCGGCTCCCTGTCCGGCGCCGTGACGCAGCACCTGCCCGAGCGCCCCGAGCGCGCCACCCTCGCCGGCGGCATGGCACGACTGGTCGATGCGCTGGTCACCCGCATCGCCGAACTCGACGGTGAGGTGCGCGTCGGCGTGCCGATCACCGGACTCGCCCGGACGGGCAAGGGCTGGCAGCTGCGCTCGTCGGAGGCGGAAGAGCCCGTGACGGTGGATGCCGTGATCGTGGCGACCGGGGAGGCCGAGGCCCGTCGCCTGCTGGGTTCGGCCCTGCCGACCCTGGCCGAAGCATCCCGCCCCGTGTCGCTCGTCGACATCGTCACCCTCGTCGTGACCGCCCCCGCCCTCGACAAGCATCCCCGCGGCGTCGCGGTGTACCCGGTTCCCGGCACCTCCACCGCCCTCGCGGTGAACCACCTGACCGCGGCATGGCCGGCACTCGCCGACGCCGCCGGTGCGGGTCGCCATGTCGTTCGCGTGACGCTCCCCACAGAGGAGACTGTCGCACCGGAGCTGCCTGTGGGCGCGGAGCAGGCAATGCTCGCAGCGGTGGCGTCGCCCGGGACGAAGGCGCTGCCTGCGGGCAACGCAGCCGAGACGGCCGCGGCGGAATCGGCGCTCGTCGCCGAAGCGCTCGGTGCCGCTTCGTCGATGCTGGACGTCGACCTGGGGCCGGGTCACCTGAGCGCGGCGCGATGGCTGCGGACGGAGTGGGCGCCCCCGGCATCCACCCTCGGGCACGCGGCGAAGACGGCTGCGGTGCGCTCATCCGTCCACGCGGTCGACGTGCTCGCGGTCGTGGGCGCGTGGGCAGCGGGCAGCGACCTCGATGACGTGGTGGCGGACGCACGCGCGGAGGCGGAGCGTATCCGCCAGCACGTCCTGTGGGGTCGGCCCTAGCACACTCCGCTCTCCGCGTCACCCTTCAGCCGGAAGGATGCCGGAATCGGCATACGGCGTTACCCTTGACACACCAGCACCACCCACCGACTGTGAGGAGACCCCATGAGGGGCAAGATCGGTATCGTCGTCGGCTTCGCCGCGGGCTACGTGCTCGGGTCGAGGGCAGGACGCGAGCGCTACGAGCAGATCAAGACCGGAGTCGAGAAGCTCTGGAACACAGATCCGGTCCAGAAACAGGTCGGCAAGGTCAAGGATTTCGGCGCCTCGGCGGCGATGGCGTTGCCCAGCGCTCTGTGGGACGGTGCGCTGAAGATCGGCAAGGCCACCACGAAGTCGGGGAGCCCGGGCCAGAAGCTCGATGCGGCCCTGCGCGCCGGCAAGGACTCCGCCGAAGACGTCGCGCGCGGAGCCGAGACGACGGCGGACGAAGTGAAGAAGGCGGCGGAGAAGGCCGCCGACGAGGCGAAGAAGGCGGCGGACAGCTGACATGAGCACGCCCCGCGGCTTCCGCGATCGCTCCGACGACGGACTGCTCACCCTGCTGGGTGAGGTCCCCGAGCTGGTTCGCAACCTGGTCACCGCCGAGGTGGACTCGGCGAAGAAGTGGGCCAAGAGCGCCGGCAAGGACGCCGGGATGGGCGGCGCCTGGTTCCTCGTGGCGCTGTTCTTCCTGTTCTGGTCGATTCCGGCGCTGGGGGCGTTCACCATCATCGGACTCGCGTCATGGATGCCGGCGTGGCTGGCCGCGCTGATCGTCTTCATCGTGGCGCTGCTGATCGCGGTGGTGTTCGCGCTGCTGGGGGTCCTGCGCTTCCGGCGCCTGACGCGCGCTCAGAATCCGGCTCAGGCGGTCGCCGCCGATGCCCGCATCGTGAAGGACGTTGTTGATGAGTACTGACACGCCCCTGCCCCGCACTGCCGTGCCGCTGGGGATCACCGATCCCGTCGAGAAGGCCCGCGCCGAGTTGAAGGCGGCGCTGGCGGCGATCGAAGAGAAATCGAACGTCCCCAAGCGGGTCTCGCTTGCCTCGGAGCGTGGCGTGGAGACCGCGCGCCGCTTCGCGCGGCGCAGTCCGATCGCCGCGGCCGCCGCCGCAGTGGGCGCTGCCGCGGTCGTGGGCGCCGCCGTGTGGGGACTCGTGCGCCTCTACACCCGCTGATCCGGCACGCCTCTCAGCGCGTGAGCCGTCGGGGCTCGCGACTCGCGACTCGCGCGATCCATAGGCCGGATACACCGCATGGTCGTGTTCGTGTGCTAGCGGGGTATGCTCGTGGGAAGGCAGTGGCGATGATGCGGATGCTGCCGACGAAGCGAACCCGATTCGGCGTGCTTTGCACCCACGCCGGCAAAGCCTCGTCGGTCGCTCGACACGGGCGTCCGGCGTGGCACCACGAGAATGAGATGAACACACAGCCCCTGGCCGCCACAGCCGTCAAGCCCCTGCGGGGCTGGCGTGTCCTTGTGCCGCGCGGCGGCCCGTGGGGCGACACCGTCGCCGCCGGCCTGCGATCGCAGGGCGCCGTCCCGGTCATCGCCCCGCTCATCAACTTCGCGCCGTCCAACGACCAGGCCACACTCGAGCAGTCACTCGCCGACCTGGCAGCGGGTGCGTTCGACTGGATCACCCTGACCAGCGCCACGACCGTGGACGTGCTCTACGCGTATCGCGCGAAGATCCCGGCATCCACTCGGGTGGCCGCCGTCGGCGAGACCACGGCCACCGCCCTCACGGCCGTCGGCTACCGGGTCGACCTCGTTCCCGACGAAGACAACTCCGCCGCCGGCATGGCCGCCCAGATGATCGCGCTCGAGACCAGCCCCCGGCGCATTCTGACTCTGCGCAGCGAGACTGCCAAGCCCGTGCTCACCCGCCGGCTCTCCGAGGCCGGCCACGATGTGCGCAGCGTGGTCGCCTACCGCACCGTGGGTGTTCCGGCCACCGAGCGCATCGCGCACGACGTGCATTCCGGGAGGATCAACGCGATCCTCGTCACCAGTGGGTCGGTCGCCGAGCAGGTGCGCGAGCAGTTTCCCGAGATTCCCGATGAGACGGTCATCGCCGCCATCGGCCCGCGTACCGCGAAGGACGCCCGCAAGGCGCACCTGCGCGTCAACGTCGTCGCCCCCGAGCTGACCGTCGAGAGCCTCATCACGGCGGTGTCGAGGTTTCCGCTGCCGCACGCGCACGACGAATTCGCCCCCCGCACCGGCGAACTGCCGTTGCAGCGCGGCGAACGCTGATCCTCCGGATCCGTGATTGTTGCGGGTCTGTGAGCAACGCGCGCCGCTGACGCTGGCAGACTGAGGGAATGGTCACGCTGCTGCTCGACTCGACGCAGCTCGAAGTCGTGCTCTCGCCTATCGAGCGACTGCTCTCGTTCCGAAAGTCCTCGGTGCGCATCGAACGCACCCACCTGCGCAAGGTGCAGCTCACCGACGACGCGTGGACCTGGCTGCGCGGAGTGCCGAGCCCGGGAACCCACGTGCGCCCGGTCATGGCTCTGGGCACCTGGAAGTCCGCCGGCGGCGATGACTTCGTGGTGGTGCGCGGTCGCAGGCCCGCCGCCGTCATCGACCTCGACGGCGAGGCCGAGTTCCAGCGCCTGGTGGTCACCACCCGCCACGGGCTCGCGCTCGTGCAGGCGCTGCGACTCGAGACCGATTCATCGCCGACCGACGTGATCGACATCGTCACCGGCGCGATCCCCACTCCATCGGGACGCGGCGCGCGTGCACCGAGGCCCGCGACGGTCTGACCCGTGTCGGCGCCGGCGGGCTCGGCGCGCCTTTCGGCGGCTCAGCTGACGTCGCGGCGCCAGCTGAGCAGGTGTCCCAGCACGAGCAGCACGACCGCGTAGCCGAGCAGCACGAGCCCGCCGCCCCACCACGGCAGCCCGTCGCCGTCGCCGGTCATCAGGGTCGTGTAGATGCTCGCCCCGACCAGGGCGTCGGAGGCGGCGCCAGGCAGATACGAGAGCACACCCGACAGTCCGTCCACCAGTGTGGAGATGGTGCGGACGATGGGCTCGATGAACTGGGTGAACACGATCACTCCGACCACCGCGGCGACCTGATTGCGCACGAGCGCACCGACGCCGATGCCGATCAGCACCCACAGCACGTACGCGATCACGATGCGTCCGAGCATCGCCCAGGTGCCCGAGTCGCCCAGCGCAGTGTCGACGCCGAAGGCGGCCAGGATGCCGGCGCCGGGCCCGACCGTCGCGATCAGCGCGACGACGCCGTACAGCACTCCGACGGCGACACCGGCGAGGGCTTTGCCCGACAAGGCGACTCCGCGTCGGGGTGTGGCCAGGAATGTGGGGGTGAGCGTCTGATGACGGAACTCGCCGGTGACCAGCAGGGTGCCGATGAGCAGGGGGAACACGTAGCCGACGGCCGTGGCGAGGCTATAGATCAGGGGCGGAACCGCTTCGGCGGACATCGCCGGGACGCCGCCCACATCGGCGCCGATCGCTCCGCTGGCGGTACCGCCGAATGCTGCGGCGAGGCCGCCGGCAGTGGAGCCGACGTAGACGACGAGCACGATCGCCAGGATCCACCACATCGAGGTGGTGAACTGCTTGGTCAGCTCGGAGCGGGTGGCGTTCGCGAGGCTCATCGCTGATCCTCACTCTCGTCGGTCGCGGGTTCGTCGGTGGTGGCACGTCCCTCGGGGATGGATGCCGCGGCACCCGCGTCGGCGTCGGCTGCGGCCTCCGCGGCGGCGTGCGCGTCGAACCGGGAGAAGAACTCGTCGGCTTCGACGTCGGAGTCCGTCTTCGTATGGTCGGCATCCCACGTAGCCGGGATGTCATCGGGCGATTCCTCGAGGGCCGCGGCGTTCTCGAGAACTTCCGGGTCATCGGGATTCGCAGCGGGGAGGGTCGCCGCATCTTCGGGAGTCCCCGGCGGCTCCGGGGCGGACGCCGGAACCTCGGAGGGTGCCGGCACCTCGGCTGCGGGGGCCACCGGGGCCATCCCGGCGGCGGACGAGTGCACGCGGGTGCCGTTGACGAGGTCCAGGAAGACCTCCTCAAGCGCGGGTCCCCGACGCTGCAGCGTCGACAGCGCGATCCCGGCGGCAGCGGCAGTCGCACCGACGTCGGCCGGGTCCGAGCCCGGAACCGACAGGCCCGACCGCAGCACCTCGAACTCGATGCCGCGCGCGGACAGTGCCGCCCGCAGAGCGTCACGGTCGGGGGCGTCCACGACGGTCGAGTACTCATCGGGCTCGGTCAGTGCGTACAGCGGGCCCTGAAAGACGAGACGTCCGCGGCTGATGATCATCAGCGCATCGGCCTGCTGCTGGATCTCGGCGAGCATGTGCGACGACACGAGCACCGTGCGGCCCTGTGCGGCCAGTTCGCGGAGGAATCCGCGGATCCACTTGATGCCCTCGGGATCGAGGCCATTCGACGGCTCGTCGAGCACCAGCACCCCGGGGTCGCCCAGCAGAGTGCCGGCAAGGCCCAGCCGCTGCCGCATTCCGAGCGAGTACCCGCCTACCTTGCGGCCGGCCACGTCGGCGAGCCCGACGAGCCCGAGCACCTCGTCGACACGGCGCGGGGCGATGCCCGCCGCCTGCGCGTACACCGTGAGGTGATTGGCGGCCGTGCGGCCCGGGTGGAAGCTCGAAGCCTCCAGCGCCGCACCGACGGTCTGCAGCGGGTGGTCGAGATCGCGATACCGCTTGCCGCCGATCGTCGCCGTCCCGGACGTGGCACCGACGAGTCCGAGCAGGATGCGCAGTGATGTGGTCTTGCCCGCCCCGTTCGGCCCGAGGAAGCCGGTCACCACTCCCGGCTCCACCCGCGCGGTCAGACCGTCGACCGCCATCACAGGCCCGAACCGCTTGGTCACGCCGGCGAATTCGAGCACATGTCCTACTGGCATGGCGGGCCTCTCGTTGTGGGAGTCGTCCGTACCTATCCTGGCGGAACCGGCGGCCACGGACCAAGACTGCGGGGTGCGTCGCGTTCACCCGAGGGAGCGCCCGCACCGGCTCGGGTAACGTTTCGGAGGTGAACGATCCGCAGCCCGATGCCTCTGTCTCCGTCCGTGCCGACGGCCATGTGGGCCATCTGACCCTCAACCGGCCGCGCGCCATCAACGCGCTCGACCTCGGCATGATCGAGCGACTCGCCGCGGCCCTGGACGAGTGGGAGCGCGACACCGACATCGAGATCGTCCTGCTCGACGGCGCGGGCGACCGCGGCCTGTGCGCCGGCGGCGACGTCCGCGGGCTCTACGACCAGATCGTCGCCGGCCACCCCGACGACACCGGCGCGTTCTTCCGCGCCGAGTACGCGCTCAACGCCCGCATCGCCGAGTACCCGAAGCCGATCGTCGTGCTCGCCGACGGCATCACGATGGGCGGCGGCATCGGCCTGGCCGGTCATGCCGCCGTCCGCATCGTGACGGAACGCTCGAAGCTCGCGATGCCCGAGACCCGCATCGGCTTCACCCCCGACGTCGGCGGCACGTGGCTGCTCGGCCGCGCCCCGGGCCGGATCGGCGAGTACCTGGGGCTCACGGGTCAGTCGATGGATGCCGCGGATGCGATCTACGCGGGCTTCGCGGATCATCTGGTGCCCAGCGGCAGCCTCGCCGACCTGCATGATGCACTGGTCACGCGCGCCGATCCCGAGACCCCCACCGAGCTCGTCCTCCTGTTCGACGAGACCGCCGGGCCGTCGCGCCTGGAGGCTGCCCGCCCCTGGATCGACGACGCCTTCGCCGCCGACACCGTCGCGGAGATCATCGAACGACTGCGGGCGCGGCCCGAGCCGGATGCTGCGGCCACGGCATCCATCCTCGAAGAGCTCTCGCCGACGGGTCTCGCCGTCACCCTCGCCGCCGTCCGCCGGGCGCGCGACCTGCCGGACCTGCGCGCCGCGCTCGGCCAGGAGTATGGGCTCGTGCTCTGGTTCGCCACGTCACAGCCCGACCTCGTCGAGGGTATCCGCGCGCAGCTTGTCGACAAGGACCGGAGCCCGAAGTGGCAGCCCGCCGCGCTCGCCGATCTGCCGGATGACATCGGCGCGCAGGCGCTCGGGTACGTGCCGCCGACGCCGCTCTGGAGCTGAGGTGTTCGACTCCCCGCTGTCGGCCTCGGCGTACGAGGTGCTCGCGGTGGCGCCCGATGCCGACGACGACACCCTGCGCAAGGCGTACCGGCGGCGGCTGCGGCAGTCGCATCCCGACACCGGCGGAGACGCCGCCGTGTTCGTGCAGGTGCAGCGCGCGTGGGAGCTGGTCGGCACGCCCGATGCCCGCGCCGCGTACGACCGCGGGCACGGGTTCGGCGCGGCTGCCACCTCGTTCGCCCCGGATGCGCCTCTCTGGCGTCCGCCCGACCGCCCCGCCGACACCCGGCCCCGCGCGCGCTCCTTCGGCCATCCCGGCGGGTGGCGCCGCGAGCGGTACCTCACGCTGATCCGCGAGTGGGCGGGCCGCGGGGTGACGCTGGAGGACCCGTACGACCCGGCGCTCGTGCGCACGGCACCCCGCGAGGTCAAGCGGCTGCTGGCCGACGCGCTCGCCGAAGAGGCGACGGCGCGCATCGTCGGCGATCTCGGCATGGGCTACACGGTCTGGCACGACGTCGCCGCCGACCGGCACGATCCCGAGGTGAAGCTCGACCACATCGTGCTCGGCCCGAGCGGGCTCTACGCCGTGCGGTCTGATGACCTCGGCGGCCCGGTGCGCGTGCGCCGCGGCGAGCTGATCGGCGATTCTGTCGGCGGCGCGCCGATCGCCGAGCTCGTGCGGTCGGCGCGCGCGATCGCGCGGAGCGCCCGGGTGAAATTCAGCGGCGCGCTCATCGTGCTGCCCGACGACGACGTCCCCGCCGCGATCGACGAACTGGGCAAGGTGCGCGGGCTGCCCGTCGCGGTCGTCGCGCGTGGCGCCCTGGCCACCGTGCTGCGGCGCGGCGTCACCGGCGCTCGCGATATCGGTGGCAACGAGCTGTTCGACGTCCGCACCCGGTTGCAGCAGACGGTCCGCTTCGTCTGAGCCGCGGCACTCGCAGCACGCGTGCTACTTCAGGTGGCGCGTGGGTCGGGAATCCGGCATCCATTCCCGGCGTAGGCGCCAACTTTGCGTGTGCGCCCGCACTCAAGGTGGCGCGTGGGTCGGGAATCCGGCATCCATTCCCGGCGTAGGCGCCAACTTTGCGTGTGGATCCCGCCGTCGGCGCCACCTATGCGCGTGACTGGGCTCCATCGCGCGCCCGGTGGCCCACCGGGCGCCCAGAGCACCGCGCGCAATAGGGTGAACGCATGGACCCCGCCGCGTGGACATTCGTGATCCTGGGCCTCGCCATCGTCGCGTTCGTGAGCGGCCGGGTGCCGATGGCCGTCGTCGCGATCGGCGTCGCTCTCGCGCTGTGGGCCACCGGCGTGCTCACCCTGACCGAGGCGTTCGCGGGGTTCGGCGATCCGACGGTGCTGTTCATCGCCTCGCTGTTCGTGGTGAGTGAGGCTCTGGATGCCACGGGGGTCACCGCCTGGGTCGGCCTTCAGGTCGTGTCGCGCGCCGGCCGCGGTCGCGCCCGGCTGACCGTGGTCGTCGGGGTCATGGTCGCGCTGCTGTCCGCATTCATCAGCATCAACGGCGCCGTCGCGGCTCTGCTGCCGGTGGTCGTGGTCGTGGCGGTGCGGGCCGGGATCATCCCCGCCAAGCTGCTCATTCCGCTGGCCTTCGCCGCGAGCGCCGGATCCATGCTCACTCTCATCGGCACCCCGGTGAACATCGTCGTCTCCGATGCGGCGGTCGCGGCCGGAGGGCGGGCGTTCGGCTACTTCGAGTTCGCGCTCGTCGGCATTCCCCTCGTCGCGCTCACGGTGCTCGTGCTGGCGCTGTGGGGCGACCGCCTGCTGCCCGACCGAGTGCCCGACCGCTTCGCCGATGTCGCGCCCGACCCGCGGGAGCACGCCCAGAACCTGCGCAGCAGCTACGCCGTCGACCTCGACACGAACACTCTGTTCAGCGTCAGCGAGGGTGTGGCCGAGGTACTGGTCGCGCCGCGCTCACAGCTGATCGGACGCACCATCTACCCCGGTATGACCACTCGCGACGAGAACCTGGTGATCCTCGCGGCCCGGCGCGGCGAGGACGAGGGTCCGAACGCCTCGCGCGGCAACGCGACGCCCGGTGAGCTCACCCTGCAGGCCGGCGACGCCGTGCTCGTCCAGGGCCCGTGGGAGGCGCTCACTCGTTACACGGCGTCGCCGGACGTGATCGCGGTCACCGCCCCGCAGTCGCTGCAGCGTGCCGTTCCGCTCGGGCGCGGCGCGAAGCGGGCGATCGTCATCCTCGTGCTCATGGTGCTGCTGCTGGCGACCGGTCTCGTGCCGCCGGTCGTCGCCGGGCTGCTCGCCGCCGGAGCCCTCATCCTCACGCGCGTGCTGACGCTGCCGCAGACGTACCGGTCGATCTCATGGACCACCGTCATCCTGATCGCCGGCATGGTGCCGCTGTCGGCCGCGTTCATCTCGACCGGCGCGGCCGGCATCGTCGCGGACGCCGTGCTCTCGGTCATCGGCACCGCGTCGCCGCACCTCGCGCTGCTCGTGCTCGGCGTGATCACCATGGTGCTCGGACAGTTCATCTCCAACGTCGCCACCGTGCTCGTGGTCGCGCCCATCGCCGTGGCGATCTCGCGGGCGCTCGAGGTGAGCATCATGCCGTTCATGATGTCGCTGACCGTCGTCGGTGCCGCTGCCTTCCTCACGCCGATCGCGACGCCGGTGAACCTCATGGTCATGCAGCCCGGCGGCTACCGGTTCGGCGACTACTGGCGGCTCGGGCTGCCGCTCATGGCCGTCTACCTCGCCATCGGAGTGCTCTACGTGCCGCTGATCTGGCACTTCTGAAGAGTGGATGCCGGGGCGGCGTCTACGGGCTCCCGCGTCGAGCGGCTGGTCAACCGAGCAATTCGGGGTCGCTTGTGGTCGCCTCGCGGCGCGGGACCCCGCGACATGTGACCACGTTCCGTTCGCTTGAGATCGCATCGCAGGGTTCGGGGTCGCTTGTGGTCGTCTCGCGGCGCGGGACCCCGCGACATGTGACCACGTTCCGTTCGCTTGAGATCGCATCGCAGGGTTCGGGGTCGCTTGTGGTCGTCTCGCGGCGCGGGACCCCGACACATGTGACCTCGTTCGAAGCCGGGCCGTGCGCACCGGAGCCGCTCAGCCGGCGAGGCCGAACAGTTCCAGCGGGTGCGTGAGGCGCCACCAGGCATCGGGCGGCTCGATGTCGTCGGCCAGCGTCAGCTCGAGGACGTCGGAGTCGAGGGGTCCGGCGTAGGTGACCGATCCGGCCACGTCGCCGGCGGTGCGTGCGTCGTCGAGCGCGAAGGCGGCGTCGATCTGCGCGGTGGCGCCGTTCCACAGCACGATCGAGCCTGCGGCATCCGTCACCAGGTCGGCGCTTTCGCCCCACGCCGTCGACACGGTCCCGGCGACGGTGCCCGCCGGCAGCACAGCGGGTACGGAGACCTCGGCGGCGAGCGCATCGAGCAGTCGCTCGCTCTCGCTGTCGCGCAGCGCGTCGGTGGGCTGACCGAGCACCGCCGCGTACAGGCGCACGGTGGTCTCGTCGACGGTGACCTCTTTGGCCGACAGCAGGTTGTACCACTCCCACAGTCCGCCGGTCTTGACGCCCAGCACCGACGGGTCGTCGAGCAGGTCGTTGGTGTTCTCGACCTCGCCGGCGCCCGGAAGCTCGACCGCCTGGGTGCGCACGATCTCGGCCACCACGGGGTTTGCCAGGGCCAGGTCGGCCAGGGGGAGCAGCGCCGCCGGGTCGGCGGCATTGGCCTCGAGGATGCCGGTCGGCTCGACGACGGTGATCCCGTCGAGGCCGTGCTTGCTGAGCCACTCGCGCGCCGCGCCGGCGAACACCTCGTCGTTCGGCCACAGGTCGGACGCCAGCCGCTCGGCGTAGTTGCCGGCCGACCCGAGCAGGATGCCCTGCAGCAGCTGATACTGCGTGAGGGTGCCGTCGACGGGCACGTCGAGCGCCGATTCTCCGCGGGCGAGGAAGTTCCAGTACTCCACCCGGTCGTCGTAGGTGAAGTCGTAGTCGCGCCCCGGTTCGCCGGGTGCCAGCGGCAACTGCTCGAGGGCCATGAGCACGGTGACGACCTTGGTGATGCTCGCGATCGGAGAGACGTCGGCGGTGGATGCCACGGGCGAGCCGATCCCGTCGACTCCCGCGGCCGCGGACCCGTCCTCGGGCCAGGTGAGCGTCGAGACCGGGGCGGTCACCGGGGCGATCTCAGCGGTGGTGACCGTGGGGGCGACGGCCGTCAGCGGCCAGAGGAGCGTCGCGGCGGCGTAGCCTCCGGCCAGGGCGAGCACCGCGCCGATCGGGACGAGCACGGAGGGTCGCAGTGGTGAGCGGCGCGGGCGCCGCGCCAGCAGATCGGGGCCGCCGGGGGCAGGCGGCCGCAGCGGGCCGAGCGTGTCGACGTCGACCCATGTCAGCGCAGACGACGCTGCCGGCGACGTTCCGGCATCCACCGTCGCAATGCCGAGCGCGTCGAGGTCGTCGGCAGGCGGGGGAGTGGATGCCGCGGCCTCGCGGCGCGCACGCCGCGACAGAGGGGGCGCGTCTTCCAGGGTCACCCATACAAACTACCGTCCCTGCAGAGGCGGCTATACTCGATCCGACAACCACGGGAGTCCGGTGAGCCGGGCTGAGAGGAAGCGATCCACGCTTCGACCGTCGAACCTGATCCGGATCATGCCGGCGCAGGGAGGAGAGAACATGCACGCTGCTGCGTCTGAAACCACCGTCCGCCCCACGGGGAACCGCTTCCGCTGGCGGGTCGTCGACATCGTCGTCGCCAGCGTCCTGGGTGTCGCCTCGGGACTGATCTTCCTGCTGTGGAACATCGGCTACCTCGGGCCGAAGGCTCTGCTCGAGCCGCTGCTTCCCGGTCTGCAGGGACTGCTCGACGGTCCGTGGCTGTTCGCCGGGGTGCTCGGCGCCCTCATCATCCGCAAGCCCGGTGCGGCGATCTACACCGAGACTCTCGCCGCGGTCGTCTCGGCGCTGGTCGGCAACCAGTGGGGCGGGTTCCTCACGATCGAAGCCGGCCTCGTCCAGGGTCTCGGTGCCGAGATCGTGTTCCTGATCGTCGCGTACAAGCTGTGGTCGTTCCCCGTCGCGATCCTGGCGGGCGCGGGCGCGGGCCTCGCCGGCGCCATCAACAACCTGATCCTCTGGTATGCCGGATCCGATGCCACGTTCACCATCGTCTACCTCATCTCATCGGTGGTGTCGGGGGCCGTGATCGCCGGTGGGGGTGCGTGGCTGATCGCCCGAGGGCTGGCCGCGACAGGTGCGCTCGACCGGTTCGCGTCCGGGCGCGCGGTGCGCGAACGCGTCTGACGGATGGCTGTCGACCCGGGTGAGCAGCGCCGCCCCGCGGCGGTCAGCGCCCGGGGGTGGGGCTGGCGGCACGCCTCGCGGCGCGCGTGGGCCCTGCGCGACGTCACCTTCGACATCTCGCCCGGTGAGCGGGTCCTTCTGCTCGGAGCCTCCGGATCGGGCAAGTCGACACTGCTGCACGGGCTGGCCGGCGTGCTCGGCGGCGACGAAGAAGGTGAGGCCGCCGGTGACCTGCTGCTCGACGGCCACCCCGCGGCGGCGGTGCGGGGACGTGCCGGGCTGGTGATGCAGGACCCGGACTCGCAGGTGATCCTCGCCCGGGTCGGCGACGACGTGGCGTTCGGCTGCGAGAACCTCGGCATCCCGCGCGACGAAACGTGGCGCCGCGTCGATGACGCCCTGGCGGCCGTAGGCCTCGATGTACCGAAGGACCGCCCGACCAAGCACCTGTCCGGTGGGCAGAAGCAGCGGCTCGCGCTCGCCGGCGCCATCGCGATGCGCCCCGGACTGCTCGCGCTCGATGAGCCGACGGCGAATCTCGACCCCGCGGGAGTGGTCGAAGTCCGTGACGCCGTCCGGGCACTGCTCGACCGCACCGGCACGACCTTCGTGGTCGTCGAGCATCGCACCGAGGTGTGGCTGCCGATCGTCGACCGCGTGATCGTGCTGGGCCACGGTGGGGTGGTCGCCGACGGCACGCCCAGCGCTGTGCTCGACGCCGACGGCAGACGGCTCGCGGATGCCGGAGTGTGGGTCCCCGGCATCCCTCCCGCCGTTCCGGCGACGCCCGCCCGGCCGGCGGGCGACGTGCTGCTGTCGGGCCGGGGACTGGCCGTCGAGCGGGTGCGGGGTGTGCCCGTGGCATCCGGGATCGACATGGAGGTCCGGGCCGGCGAGGCGCTCGCTATCACCGGCCCGAACGGCGCCGGCAAATCGACCCTCGGGCTCACCCTCGCCGGGCTGCTGCCCCCGGGGGCAGGCGAGTTGCGTGCGGTCGGGGAGCTCGCACGCGGGGTGGGGCACGACCCGGTGACGTGGAAGTCGCGCGACCTGCTGACCCGGATCGGCATGGTGTTCCAGGACCCGGAGCACCAGCTGCTGGCGCGCACGGTGCGGGGAGAACTCGAGGTCGGGCCGCGTGCGCTCGGGCTCGGCGAGGGGGAGACCGCCGCCCGGGTCGACGGACTGCTCGAGCGTCTGCGGCTGAGCGGTTTGGCCCGCGCCAACCCGTACACCCTCTCGGGCGGGGAGAAGCGGCGGCTGACGGTCGCGGCGGCGCTGGCCACCCGGCCGCGCATGCTCGTGCTCGACGAGCCGACCTTCGGGCAGGACGCGGTGACTTGGGCTGAGCTCGTGGCGCTGCTGGCGGGGCTGCGCGACGAGGGCAGCGCCATCGTCGCGATCACCCATGATGCCGCCGTGGTCGAGGCGCTGCATGCGCGACGAATCGAGCTGAGCGGATGACGCTGCTCGACACGCACGCGCGCACCGGCACGTTCGCGCGGATCAACCCCGTCGCCAAGCTCGCCGCCAGTGGGCTCATCGCGCTGCCGCTCATCCTCACCCTCGACGTCGTCTCGGCCGCCGTCGCTCTCGTCCTGGAGATGCTTCTCTTCCCGTTCGCCGGTATCGGCTGGCGGGAGTTCTGGCTGCGCACCTGGCCGGTCTGGCTGGCCGCGCCGCTGACCGCGCTGACGATCGTCCTCTACGGCGAGGCGTCTGGCCAGGTCTACTTCGAGTGGCTGTTCGTGCGGGTCAGCGACGGCTCGATCGCTCTCGCTGCGGCCACCTTCCTCCGCGTGCTCGCGATCGCGCTGCCCTCGGTCGTGCTGTTCATCACGGTCGACCCGACCGACCTCGCCGATGGCCTGGCCCAGATCGTGAAACTGCCGGCCCGATTCGTGCTCGGGGCGCTCGCCGGGCTGCGCATGGTCGGGCTCTTCCTCGACGACTGGCGGGCACTCGAGCTCGCACGCCGGGCCCGCGGGGTGGCCGACCGGGGCCGCATCCGGCGGTTCGCGGGGATGGCGTTCGCACTGCTCGTGCTGTCGATACGCCGCGGGTCCAAGCTCGCGACGGCCATGGAGGCGCGCGGGTTCGGTGCGCCGGTGACGCGCACCTGGGCGCGCGAGTCCACCTTCGGCGCGAGGGAGTGGCTGCTGGTCGCGATGGGTGCGGCGATCGGGCTGATCGCCGTGGGCGCGGCGATCGTCACCGGCTCGTGGAACTTCATCCTCGGGCCGTCCTGAACGGGAGGCGCCCGGGTGTTGCACGTGCCGCGGTGGATGGCGCGGTGAACGCCGGCCAGGCCTAAGCGGCGATGCAGACGCGGACGGCAGCCGGTCGCACCGTGATGCGCGCCCGCGCGACCACGCCGAAGCTGTCGCCGTCCAGCTCGATGCCGTGCGGGGTCTCGAACCGGACGTCGAACTGCCGCCCCTGCGCGTAGGCGAGTGCCTGGAGCTCCGGCGCCGATTGCAGCCAGCGACGGCCCAGACGGGAGCGGTGCGCGACCCCCTGGATCGTGAGGCGTGTGCCGATCCTCGCCCAGCCGAACCTGCCCTTCGGTCGCAGCATGACCACGTCCAGCAGGCCGTCGTCGACCTTGGCGGCCGGGATGAGGAGCATGTTGCCGGTGAGCGTGCCGCAGTTGCCGACGATGACCGTGTGGGCGCGGACCGACCGGCTGTGACCGCCGTCGACGCGGTAGTGGAGGTGGATCAGGCGGTTCGCGATGACCGATCGGGCGATCGGGGTCACGTAGGCGAGCCAGCCCAGCCGCTGCTTCGCCACGGCGCTGGTGTGCTCGGCCATCTCCGCGTCGAGCCCGATGCCGGCCATCACGAGGAACGCGTGCGTGCGCCGCTCGCCGGTCTCGTCCTCGACCTCAGCGACGGCGATGTCGACGGCCCGCGTGGCGCCCGAGAACGCGGCGGCGACGGAGCCTTCGACATCGCTCAACGTCAGACCGAGGTTGCGGGCCAGGAGGTTGCCGGTACCGGCGGGCACCAGCGCAACCGGCGTCCCGGTGGGGTAGACGACCTCGGCGACGGTGCGCACGGTGCCGTCGCCGCCGGCGACGATCACGACCGCCGGATCTTCCGCAAGGGCCGCTTGTGCCGCGCGCAGCCCGGAGTCCTCGGGACTCGTCTCGTACCAGCGCGTCTCATCCCAGCCATGCCGGCGTTCCTGTACCTGGACAGCTCGCCGCACCCGGTCAAGCGACACCTTGACCGGGTTGTACACGACCGCCGCATGGCGTGACTGCATCGGACGAGCCTATGCGGGCGGATCCAGCCGGGCTCCCGATCCGGCATCCAACTTCCGCACCAGCCGGCGCGGCGCCGTCACCCGGTACGACGACTCGATGAGCTCGGCGACCTCCTGCCAGTCGGTGTCGTCGTCGAGGTCGATGCCGAGCCATCCCGACGGGCCGAGGTAGCCGGGTACCCAGAATCGCGGGTCCTGCCGCAGGGCGGGGTCGTCGTCGGGATCGGGCTGCACCATGATCGCCGCGTCGTGCGCGACCCACTCGCCCTCAATGCGCTGCGAACCGCCGAAGTAGACGAACACCTTCTGGGTGAAGAACGCCGGCCGGCCGTGGCTGACCTTCTCGTCGGCCTCAGGCAGCGAGAGGGCGACGCCGCGCACCCGCGCCAGCAACGGGTCGTGCTCGTCGAACATGATCGGATGCGCCATGTCGCCGATTGTCCCACTGCGGCACACTGGTCGCATGACAGGCTCCGCTCGTGGGTGGGTGCTGCACGTCGACCTCGACCAGTTCATCGCCGCCGTCGAGGTGCTGCGGCGGCCCGAGCTCGCCGGCCGGCAGGTCATCGTGGGTGGTCGCGGCGATCCCACCGAGCGGGCGGTGGTCTCGACGGCGTCGTACGAGGCCCGCGCGCTCGGGGTGGGGTCGGGGATGCCGCTGCGCATCGCCGCGCGCAGGGCACCTGACGCGATCATCCTTCCGGTCGACGCCGCCGCGTATACGGCGGCGTCGGAAGAGGTCATGGCCACGCTGCGGGCGCAGCCCGGTGCCGTCGTCCAGGTCCTCGGCTGGGATGAGGCCTTCGTCGGTGTCACGACCGACGATCCCGAAGCCGCTGCGCGGCAGATTCAGGAGGCGGTGCTCGAACGCACGCAGCTGCACTGCAGCGTCGGAATCGGCGACACCCTCATCCGCGCGAAGAACGCGACCGACTTCGGCAAGCCGCAGGGCACCTTCCGGCTCACCGCCGACAACTGGCTCGAGGTCATGGGCAACCGGCCGACGATCGAGCTGTGGGGCGTCGGAAGCAAGATCTCCAAGCGGCTGGCGAGCCACGACATCCACACCGTCACAGAGCTCGCGGCCGCCGACGATGCCGTGCTGGCGGCGGAGTTCGGGCCGAAGATGGGCCCCTGGTACCGCACGCTCGGCCGGGGCGAGGGCTCCGCCGTCGTCGACGACACCCCGTGGGTGGCACGCGGCCACGGGCGGGAGACCACCTTCCAGCGCGACCTCACCGTGCGGTCAGACATCGAACAGGCCGCGCAGGATCTTCTCGCACAGGTGCTCGAGGACGTCGCCGCCGAAGGTCGCCCCGTCGTCGGTGTCGGGCTCAAGGTGCGCTATGCGCCGTTCATGACGAAGACGTTGGTGCACAAGATCGACGCGACGTTCGACCGCGCCGTGGTCACGGCCGAGACGATGAAGCTCGTCGATCGCATCGAGCCCGAGCGGCCCCTCCGGCTGCTCGGCGTGCGGGCCGAGATGGCCATGCCCGACGACGCCCGGGAGGGTCACACCCCGACCCGCGGCGGGTGGTGAACGGCCGGTGCTCGGGGCCCGATGTCAGGTCGCGTTCCACAGGTCGCGGTAGTAGGCGAGGCGCTCGCCGTCGGGCTCGACCCCGTACGCCTCGATGAGGGCGTCCTCCCACCCCGGACCGTAGTTCCACTGGGTGCTCATGGATGCCACGGCGATATCGGCCCAGCGGTCGCCCACCCCGAGGGCGCCGAGGTCGACGTGTGCGAGCCACTGTGAGTATTTGAAGGGTTGAGGGCCAGTCGATATTGGGGTTCAGTGCCACTCGATATTGCGATTCAGGGCCGCCCGGTATTGCCGGTGAGCGCCACCCGGTGATGGCAACGCTCACCGGCGCCGGTCAGGCCGTCCTGGCGGTGTGTTCGCGCATGTTGGTGCTGCCGGTCTCGATCCAGATGGTGTTGTGGACGATGCGGTCCATGATCGCGTCGGCGTGGACTCCGCCGCCGAGGCGTTGGTGCCAGTCCTTCTTCGCGTACTGGGTGCAGAACACCGTCGAGGTGGCGTCGTAGCGGCGCTCGAGCAGCTCGAGCAGCATGCCGCGAACGCTGTCATCGGGGTTGTCGAGGAGCCATTCGTCGATCACGAGGAGCGTGAACGCCGCGTATTTGCGGAGCCACTTCTCCTTCCCCGCGGGCCGGTCGCGGGCGGTGGCCCAGGATTCTTCGAGGTCGGGCATGCGGATGTAGTGCGCCCGGTAGCGGTGCTGACAGGCCTGCTTCGCCAACGCCGATCCGAGGTAGCTCTTCCCGGACCCGGTGAAGCCTTGGAAGACGACGTTCTGCTGCCGGGTGATGAACTGGCAGGTGCCGAGTTGCGCGATCACCCCGCGGTCAAGACCCCGCTGCTCGAGCAGGTCGACTCGCCGCAGGTCCGCGTTCGGGTAGCGGAGACCGGCCCGCCGGATGAGGCCTTCGACCTTGGCGTGGGTGAAGGTGGCGTGGGCGTCGTCGACGGCGAGCTTGACGCGTTCTTCGAACGCCATTCCCAACGTGAGGCTGTCGTCCTGGACCTCGAACGCGTCGACCAGCGACGTCACCCCCATCTCACGCAGCTTCCGCTTCGTCTCCGAGTCGAGCCGGCTCATCGGATGTCACCGGCGTAGTAGTCCGCGCCGCGGACGTATCCGGTCGGCCCCGTAGTCGCGGGTTCAGCCCATGGGCTCCTCCCGTCGGGTTGGTCCTGGTTCGTCTCGAGGATGGGCCGCAGATGCGCGTAGCGCGGAGATCTCACCCGGGACGCGAGGGCGATCCCGGCGGCGGCTTCGACCCGAGCGGCGGAGTAGCGGCGGGTGAGCCGCAACACCGCCAAAGCCGCGTCCAGGCCCTGCTCGTCGACGGGCACGGACTCGAAGATCCGATTCACCACGATCGTGGTGTCCTCCCCGATCCGGCCCGCCCACTCGCGAACACGTTCGGCGTCCCATTGCCGGTAGCGGGGACCGTCGGGCAGATCGCTGTCGTGGGTGCGATACTCGTTCACCATCCCGACCGGAGCGAGCAGGTGGCTCGTCAGCCGCTCCTGCCCGGCGAAGATCTCGACCGTGGTGTCGGTGACCCGCAGATCAACACTCCGACCGATGTTCGGGTAGGGCACGGAGTAGAAGTTGCGCTCGAACACGACGTGCCCGTTCTTCTGAACCCGGCGCCGGTAGAACCACCTCGAGATCTCAAACGGGACCACCGGAAGCGGCCGCAGCAGCGGCTTCTCCTCCGAGTCGAACACGCTCAGCCTTGACCCGGCGCGCTTTTGGAACGGCTCCGCGTTGTAAGCGGCCACGCGTTCGTAGACGACCGCCCGCAACTCCGCCAAGCTCGCGAAGCTTCGGTCGCGGAGGGATGCGATCACCCAGGTCGCGACGTTCCCGACCGTGTTCTCGACACTGGCCTTGTCTTTCGGCTTCTTCACCCGCCCCGGGAGCACCGCCGCGGAGTAGTGCGCCGCGAGTTCCCGATACGCATCGTTGAGCACCACCTCACCTTCCGCCGGGTGCTTCAGCACCCCGGTCTTGAGGTTGTCCGGGACGACACGCGGGACACTCCCGCCGAACCAGTCGAACATCGACACGTGCGCGCGCAACCAGGCGTCCTGCTGCATGTCCAGCGTCGGCTCCACGAACGAGTAGCGGGAGAACGGCAGCGTCGCAACGAACAAGTAGACCCGCGTCTGCTGCCCGGTGACCGGGTCGGTCAGCTGCATCGTCTTGCCCGACCAGTCGACCTCGACCGTCTGCCCCGCCTTGTGCCCCACCCGCGACGCCGCCCCGGAGATGAGGACGTGCTGCTGGTAGGCCTTGCAGAACCTGTCGTATCCCATCGCCGTCGATCCCGCCGCCCGGCAGGCGTCGACATACTCGCCATGCAGCAGCTTCAGCGTCACCCCGACCCGCGCGAGCTCCCGGTGCACCCTGTCCCAGTCCGGCTGCGCGTGAACGCTGTCATGTTCACCACGACCAGGAAACAGCCGCGCATACACGTCCGCTTCCTCGAGCTTGGCGACGTCGTCCCAACCGATCCCTTCCCGGTCGGCGGCGTCGATGACCGCCGCCACACTCGTCCGGGACATGCCCTGCGCGGCGATCTGCCTCCCCGTGAACCCCTCCGCGCGAAGCCGAAGCACCAGCTTCGCCTTGATCTTGCGTACCATCCGAATCACTCCTTCTGCCGTGTGATTGGCCACGCGGCAGAAGGAGCCTAGGAACGGTGGCCCTCAACCCCAATATTCGGTGGCCCTCACCGACACGATCGCGTCGATGAGCGAGTGGCCCTGAACCGCAATATCAGTGGCCCTCAGAGGAGCGAATACTCACCACTGGCCGTCGTCGCCGATTGCTGGTAGATCGCGAAGTTCGTCGGTGTGAAGATCCGGGATGATCGGCCCTTGTAGGGAGTTCATCTCACCCCTTCGTCGGTCGCCACTTGCTCCTCGCAATGTAGTCATCAGCGCTGACACGCCCGCTCGTCGTGAGCGCTGCTTGTCTCTTTACAGCTCCCTGTCGGCGTGCTGTGCTACGTTTGCGGTATCAGACATCGCCCCCCTCTGAGCTTCGGCTCAAGGGGGCGATTTTCATTGTGCGGTATACGTTGAGTTGTGGAGTACACCAAGGATTTCAAGGAACGCGATGAGTTGTTGGATCAGCTTGTCGAGCGTGGTCTCGAGGTCCCAGACCCATCCGCTGCCCTGCGGTTCCTGACCCGCGTTGGCTACTTTCGCTCGGGAGCGTACCGCTACGTTCTGCGCGAGCTCCTGCCTTCTGAGCAAATCAACCCGAAGCTTCGGGAGTTCCGCTCGGACCGGTACGTGGCGGGCGCCAGCTTCGATCACGTCGTTCAGCTCGAGGCTTTCGACTTCAAACTTGCGCGCGTCTGTCTTGAGGGTCTGCTCGACTTCGAAGTACGCGTTCGTGCGGCTATCGCCCACACGCTGGCGGCGCAAGACATCTCGGCGCACACTCGCATCGACTGCCTCGACGAACGGATGTGCAGTCGGCCAGCCAAGGACGGGACGAAGTTCGAGGCGTGGATGGAGACGTGCGAGGCCGCTATCACCGCCGCGGCCGAGGATGAAGATTTCATCGCTCATCACCTTCTCAAGTACCCGGAGCAACCGGTACCGATCTGGGCGCTCACCGAGGCCCTGAGCTTCGGAAAGCTGCCGTTCCTTTTCGAACTGATGAAGACGGAGGATGCGCGCGAGGTCGCCCGATCCTTCGGTTTCGAGCACCCGCGCCCCTTTGGGGCGGTACTCCGAATGATGGTTGATCTTCGCAACACGTGTGCTCACGGTTCCCGCTTGTTCAACCGAGCTTTCAAGCGATCCCTCTCCCTGAAGGTTCACGAGACCAAGGGCGATCTGCTCGACCACGTCGTAGGTGAGTCCTTCACGACGTCGCCCAAGCCGCAGCAGCGTGTGTATATCTATGCCGCGGTGCTCGCTTTCATGCTTCGCTCTCACGACGCCGGCACGAACTGGCATATGACGTTCAAGACGCAGGCGAAAAAATTGGACATCGAGCTGCATGCTCCGGACGGCACGGGCGTGGTCTCGCGAGAGCGGAGCATGGGATTCCCTGTCAATTGGGAGCAATTGCAGCTCTGGAGTGGCGCCAACGCCGCATCGCGGTAGGAGGTCCTCACGCCCGTCTAACAAAGGTTGAGTGGTGGGGCTGGGAGCTTGGGTTCATGTCGCGGTTTCAGATGCTCTCGGATGCGCAGTGGTTGTTGATCGAGGGATGTTACCCCGTCCGACTGGTCGGCCTGGGCGGACGTTTGTCGACGACGCTCGAATTTGAGGCCGATGTGACAGTGGGAAGCGAAGCGCCTGTAAGTCTGTGATTGGCCGACCGGGGGTTGGCTGGCAGGGTTGGTGCCGGTGCGCTTCAGTACCGTCACAGCTGCGGCGCTGGTCGGCATTGGGGCTGCGGTGTTTGCCGCTCTCGGATTGCTGCGTGCTTTCTGCTGTGTCCAGCGCGCGCTATCGCGCCGCACTTGAGGCGCGGGGGATGAATCGCGTGGGTACGCGTCGAATCCCACCGGGACCTCGGCCCTCGGTCACCGCTCGGAGAAGTTCGTTCGCGGCGGCGTGACCGACATCGGTGAGGTTCAGATCGACGGTAGACAAGTGCGGGTTCGTCGCTTCGACCATGACGTCCCAATTGTCGAGACCTACGACCGCCACATCGCGCGGCACGGCGCGACCCCGTTCGGTGAGGGCTTCGACAACGCCGCGCGCGAGCTGGTCGTTCCCGCAGATGATGCCGTCGACATCATGGCCCGAGGCCAGCAGCTGGGTTGCCGCCAGTCGCCCCCAACTCTCCGTCCACTCCCCAAACAGCGGTTCGTGGGCGAGCTCGAGACCGTGCACGGCGAGTTCTGAGCTGATGGCCGACAAGCGTGCTGCAGTGCTGTCGTCGACGTTGCTGGGACCTGACACAAACGCAAGACGGCGGCGGTCGGTGGCCAACAGGTGGCGGGTCGCAGCCGCGACACCGCCGGTGTCATCCGGGATGATCGACACGTCGTCGGCTGAACGGGACCACGCCAGCGCGTAGATGACAGGCACGGGCTGTCGTCCGATCGAATTGCGGGCAGATATTCCGGTGCCCGTGACGAGGATGCCATCCACGTCCCGACGAAGAAGCGAATCGATAAAATGCTGCTCACGAATCGCATCCCCGCGTCCATCGCAGACGATCAGTGCGATCTCGTGCTCTGCCAAGGTATCAATCGCTCCGAGAACGACGGGCACGGTCAGGCGGCCGAACTGATCGCTCGTGATGAGCCCGATCATGCGTGCGGACGCTTTCTGCTGACGGGGAGAGCGGCCCTCATAGCCGAGTTCTTGTGCCCGCTCGATGATGCGACGCCGCGTTGCCTCGTTCACAGAGCCGTTGCCCGAGAGTGCTTTCGATACAGTGCCGACGGTGACGCCGGCGGCCGCGGCGACGTCTTTGGCCGTTACTTTTCGGCCGGTTCCTCCGGTCGGGGTAGGTTCAACCATGGCTGCAGTGTAGCAAGTTAGGAAAGTTTTCCGACCGCCTCCGTGTCGACTTTTCTGTGCCTCTGCCTTGATCTTCACTGTTCGAATACTGTAGCTTCGCACTTGAAGGAAACATTTGCCGATATTACGGAAATATTTCCTAGCTGCATCACTCACGAACAATGGAGTTTTTATGAGAGTACATCCAACTCGAGTCCTCGCGGGGCTTGCGGGCATTGGAATGCTTGCCGCCGCAGTCACCGCGTGTTCTAGCGGTAGCGCAGACGCCCCCGACACCACCGAGATCACGGCAGCCGATACTGGTGCTGAACTCAACCTCTGGGTGCGTCCGGGCAACGAGGCCGTCACTGACGAGGTCGTTGCCGCATACAACGAGACCCACGACAACCAGGTCACGGTCACTCACGTGCCCGCTGACCAGTACATGACGAAGTTCGCGCAGGCCGCGCAGACGGACTCGCTGCCTGATCTGCTGGCAACCGACCTTGTCTTCATGCCCCAGGTGATCGACACCGGCGCGTTGCTCGACCTCACCGAGTTGCTCGAACAAAGCGGTGCCGCCGGACACCTCACCCCCGCGCACATCCAGGCATCCACTCACGACGGCAGCGTCTACGGCGTCCCCTATGTCGCCGACACCAGCCTGTACCTCTATAACAAGGACCTCTTCGAGCAGGCAGGCCTTGACCCCGAAGCGCCGCCGACCACCTGGGAAGGCATCGCTGAGGCCGCGCTCGCCGTGAGCGAACTGGGCGACGACTACCAAGGCTTCTATGTCAGCGGTGGATGCTCAGGATGCCTCTCGTACACGCTGAGCCCACTCTTCTGGGCGCAGGGCGCCGAGGTCGTCGATTCAGAGGGTAAGTTCCACTACGACACCCCCGACGTGCAAGACGCGCTGGCGTTCTTGCAGGGGCTCTCTGACGCGGGCACCATCTCGCCCTCGTCCAAGACCGACACGGGAGAAGGCTTCTTCGCGGTGTTCGCCGCGGGAAAGACCGGCATCAACTTCGCCGGTGGAAACGGCGTGAACACCTCGACGATCGGAATCGACCCCGAGTTCGATTTCGGTCTTGCCCCCATTCCCGGACCGGTTGAGGGAGAGTGGGCCACCTTCTCAGGCGGCGACGCCCTCTCGGTCGCCGGTTCGTCGCAGAACCTCAACGAGGCGTGGGACTTCGTCAACTGGCTCACCTCGCTCAGCACATCCGAAGATGTCTACTTCTCGCTGCCGGCGATCCCGCCGCGCACCGACACGCAGGCGCCGGCATCGCTGGGAGAGCAGTTCACGATTCCCGCCGAGCTCGTCAAGTCCGGCCAGACCTACGTCTCGCCCTGGTACAACGACGTTGTCGCCTCGGCGCAGGGTCCGTGGCTCGAAATGGTGCAAGACGTCATGTTCAACGGCGTCGATCCCGTAAAAGCAACGCAGACAGCGCAGATTCGCGCCGACGAAATCACGCAGTAGCACCTATGGGCCGGTCGGCATCACACCGACCGGCCCTTCCCCTGAGGAGACCCCTTGACTTTCACGGCTGAGCCCACGACAACGTCGCCCCCACCGCATCAAGCCCCCGTCACACCCCGCCCACGCCGACGCGCGTCGGCGGCGCGACGCGAAGCGATCGCCGGCTGGGCATTGGTAACACCGAGCGCCGTGCTGGTCGTGCTGTTCTTTCTGGTTCCGTTCGCACTGACGATCTGGATGTCCTTCTTCGACTGGCCCACCTTCGGTCAGCCGGAGCCTGTAGGCCTTGCCAACTACGCAGACCTGCTACAACAGTCCAGGTTCGGCGACGCGGTCGTTTTCACTCTCACCTACACGGTCATCACCTCGGTCGTGGGAATCGCCCTGTCACTGGGCCTTGCCCTGCTGGTGCGACCGCGCTTTTTCGGCCGCACCGCCAGCCGCGCGGCGCTCTTTGCGCCGGTGACGATCGGGTTCGTCCCCGCGGGGTTGCTGTGGCTTTCGATGAGCAACGCGCGCACCGGGATCTTGCCCTGGATCGCCCAGCAGCTTGGCCTCGCGTCAAGCGACGTCGATTGGTTTGCCGAACCCTCATCCACGCTCGCCATCGTCGTGATCATGACGGTATGGAAGACAGCCGGACTCGCCATGCTCGTGCTGCTGATCGGCATGGACTCGATCTCACCGGAGATCTACGAGGCCGCTCGTCTGGATGGCGCCAATGCGTGGCACACCCTCACCCGGATCACTCTGCCGCTCATTGCCAAACCGCTCTCGCTGGTGATTTTGATAACCGTGACGACGACGTTCTTGGCGTTCGACCAGTTCTACACGATGACCAAGGGCGGTCCCGACGGATCGACCGTGACCGTTGTCTACTACCTCTACAACGCGGCATTCGTCAGCTTTGACCGCGGATATGCCGCCGCCATCGCCGTCGTCATCGTCGCCATCATGGCCGTCTTCACGGTCATACAGGTGCGCTTGCAGCGCGGAAAGGCCGCCTCATGACCCTCCTCTCCACACGCGGCGATGCCGCAACCCGTCGGCGCCCGGAAGCAAAGCGTGGCATTCGCCCCCTTGTGGCCGGGGTGCTTGCGGCGCTCTTCGCCTTTCCCGTTGTCTGGACGGTGATCGGCAGTTTCAAGCCCTTCGCCGAGGCCAACGCGTCGCCGCCGGTCTGGTGGCCGAGCGAGCTGAGCTTCGACAGCTACGAGAAACTCGGCGGGAGCTCGGGATCGCTGTGGCTGTATGTCACGAATTCGCTCATGGTCACCCTCATGACCGTGGCCATCACCACGGTGGTCGCGACCCTCGGAGGCTACGCTTTCGCCCGCTTTCGCTTCCCGGGCAAGGGTGCGCTGTTCGGCCTCACGGTCGGGATGCTTCTTGTGCCCTACCCCGCGTTGCTGGTGTCGCTGTTCACCGTCATGATCTGGTTCGGCCTTACCAACTCCCTGTTCGGGCTGGCGCTGATCTACTCCACGTTCCAGATGCCGTTTGCCATCTACATGATGAAGAACTCGTTCGAGAGCATTCCCGGCGAGATCATCGAAGCAAGCGAGATCGACGGCTGCACCCCGATCAGTGCCCTCTACCGCTTGTTGTTGCCCCTCGTGGCACCGGGCATGGTCACCGTTGCGCTGTTTGCCTTCCTCGCGGGCTGGAATGAGTTCATCGCGGCGCTCGTGTTGCTCAACGACAACGCGATGTTCACTCTCCCGATTGCGCTCGTCAACGCGCAAAGCGGACCCCTCAACACCATCGACTGGGGTGCCCTGCAAGCAGGCATCACCGTCACCATGATGCCCTGCATCGTGTTGTTCATCGCTCTTCAGAAGTACTACGTATCCGGTCTGATCGCCGGTGCAGGAAAGTAGGCGCCGGATGACCATTTCGACCCAGACATACCCCTCACATCGCATCCACACCCCGCACCGAGAAGGGCGGCTGATCGTCACGCCGTCGGGGGTCGCGGGACGCTTTGACTCTCACGCCGTGGACTGCCCGTTCGTCTTTACGGTCGACGGCAGGCGCGGGATGACCTATGTCGGGTGGGATGGCGACGGGTATCAGACAGCCCTGGCATGGCAGCAACCCGACGGCAGCTGGCACCACGAGGCGATCATTCTCGCGCGCGACCCCCATCATCCCCACCGTCGGTTCAACGCCGCCCTCACCTCGATCGTGCGCGACAACGATCTCTGGTCATCCGGCGAGCTTCTGCGCATCGACGGGTGGTACTACGGCACCTATCACGCATATCCCGCCCAAGGCTACGAAGCCGGGCCCGGAATGATCGGGATCGTGCGCAGCCGCGACTTGCTCAGTTGGGAAGACTTTGGCACAACCCTTCACGCGGAGGATGGTGCGCCCTGGGAGCGAGGCGGACTCTACAAGTCGTGGCTCATGCTGGTCGACGGTGTCTTTCACCTCTTTTACAACGCGAAAGAAGTCGATGACTTCGGTTCGATCGCGGTGCCGCCGGCGTGGATTGAACAGACGGGGCTTGCCACATCCACCGATCTCAGGACCTGGACTCGCGTCGGAACTCAGCCGGTCTTGCCCGTCGGTGGCGCCGGGGCTTTCGATGAGAGGTTCGCATCCGATCCTTGTGTCCTGCGCGACGCAGACCACTGGGTCATGTTCTACTTCGGTCTTGCCGGGGACGGTCACGCGCGGGAGGGCTACGCGACATCGCGTGACCTGGTGACCTGGACAAAGTCCGCTGACCTCCTGCTGGACGTCGGAACGCCCGGGGAGATCGACGCGCAACACGCACATAAGCCCGCCGTCGTCTACTGGGACGGGCGGCTTGAGCATTACTACTGCGCCGTCTCCTTGCCCGGTGCACCGTACACACTCGAACGCGCTGCGCGCGGCATTTCCCGGGCAACCAGCGCGTAGCCACCCAAGTGCTCGACACGATCAAAGGAGATCACGATGGTAAGTTCCTCACGCCCACTCATGGCCTGCGCCGCACTCGCAATGGCGGTGGGCCTCGTCAGCGCGACGGGGCAGGCGCCAGCCGTCGCTGCGGCACCCGCGGATGTTCGGGTTGACGAAGCAGCGCAACAGGTAGAACTTGTCTCTGACGATGTCGCGATGGTCATCGACTATCACGATGCTCTTCGTATCACCTCGCTCCGACTGGGCGATGCCGAAGAGGAGCTGGTGCCGATCACATCCGCGCAGGCGTCGTACACCTTCTCCCTTGACTCCGTGGGTCAGGTATTCGATGGGCAGGTCTCGTTCGGAGAAAGTCCCCGCAACCGTTGGACGTCGTACAGGTCTGCGAACGACGAAGACTGGATTGAGCTGCGACTGGGCGATGAGCAGTTCGTTTCTGGCCTCGATGTCTCGGTCTGGGCAGACGGCGGCGGGGTCGTCGCTCCCGCCGCGATGTGGGCCGAGGTGTGGGTTGATGGAGCATGGCAGTCGGTTGCCGGTGCCACATCGGCTCCGGCGACTCCCACGGCTGGTTCGGTCAATGAGCTCAGGTTCATCACGCAGCGCACGGATCGCGTGAGGTTGTGGCTGGAGAAGTCTGGTGGCGCGACTGGGGTGACGGAGATTGAGGTTGTCGGCCCGGCTCAGCAGGTGGAAACGCTCGATCCCGCTCACCCTGCGGTATCTGCAGTTCTTCCGGGGTCTGCGCCGCAGGCCTCGTATACCTACACGGGGGATTCGGTCGCACAAGTGACAGACGGAATCGTGTCGTACACCGAGTCACCACGCAACCGCTGGACGGCATACAAGTCACCCAACGCGTCAGACTGGATCACAGTGGATCTGGGATCGATCATCACGGTGGACGAACTCCACATTGACTTCTTTGAAGATGCGGGCGCCGTTCGTGCACCATCTTCGTACACGGTGGACTATTGGGACGGCGCGGCATGGGCCGCCGTAACCGGTGTTGGCCGCGTGCCGTCATCTCCGACGGGAAACACCACGAACACCGTGAGCTTCGACCCGGTGAACACCTCACAGGTGCGGTTGACGATGGTGCACGCCGGGTCGTATCGCAGCGGAGTGACCGAGCTCGTTGCCGCTGAATCCGGCACGCCCGTGGGGTCAACGTGGGTCGGTACGCATGACCTTTCTTCGTCGCCGACGCTGACTGTTTCCGGATCGTCCGTCGTGTTCAGCGACGTGAGCTACGGTGGGATCGTCTCGGAAGAATGGTCGTTCGACGTGGCGCCTGAAGGTATCTCCGTGGAGATCGATCGCACCTTCGATGTTGCGACGAACGTGAGAGACCAGACGTTCGTTGGGCTTGGGTTTCACGAGAAAGCGTTCGACGCCGTGCAGCGCGTCGAAGACGGTGGAAGCCTCATTCTGCTTGATGCCAACCGTGACACGAACAGATTCCTGTCAGCAGAGCCGCTGCCAGAGCACCCGACGGGAAGCTGGTTCGGCAATACGCAGTACGCGATCTACACGACCGATGTCGACCTCGTCGACAAGGCCAACGACCGAATTCTCAGCATCCGCGCTGCCTCTAGTGGGGAGAAGGGTCTCGTGATGCATCGCGACCCGAACCCGGCTGGCGAGCGCTCGTTAGAACTGGACTTCGCGGTGGCTCCCACCCTGTCGCACCCCTCCGGGACCTACCTGCCCCTGGCCGTCTTTCAGACCGAGCGCTTCAGTCAGCCCAGTGTGGCCGCCGAACACACGGATTCGATAGCGATGACCTTCTCGGGCGATCGACCGTTGGCACACTACTACGACACACTCGAGATTCCCGCTGCCATGGGAATGAGCTCGGAGACCATCTCGGGCATGCTCAACGACCTCCTGCGCTCCTCTGTGATTGACCTCAACGTGGGAATGGGCGACACGGACGTGAGTGGCATGGGTCCGTACGAGACGTGGTGGTATGCCCAGAACGCGACAGCCCTGCAGGCTTCGGGGGACGAGGGCTACCTCAACACGCTCAAGAACTTCGTTCGATTCATCAAGAACGAGAACTACCCGATCCATGGCACCGGACAATTGTGGGCGGTGAGCGCGCGGAACACCTCGTGGTACAAGGACTACTTCTTCGACACGTACGGTCAGTATGTCGCGGGCGTTGCGTCGATCTACCACCTGTCGGGCGATGACGAATGGTTGCTGGAGGTCGCACCGAGCGTTCGGGACTCTCTGGACTGGGTTCTTGCGCGCGACACCAACTCCAACGGACTTGTCGAGTCGTTCGGCGTCGGCATCACACAGTGGGATGATCAGACACAGATCGGCCAAGAGAGCGCGTACGCCAATATCTTCCTCTACAAGGCACTGAACGACTGGGCGCAACTCGAAGAGGATGTCTTTGCAGACGCCACCCTCGCAGCCCAATATCGTGCTCGTGCCGATCAGATCTCGACCACACTCAACACCGACACTACGGCCGGCGGCTTCTGGTCATCGACAACGAACTCGTACGTGCACTCGCGTGACCTTGCAGGCAACGTCCGAGGCGACGTCGCGCACGTGCACGACAATGCGACAGCTGTGAGCTTCGGGGTTGCGGATGAGTCACGAGCGGAAGCCATCATGGACGAATACAGCTCGTTCTACGACAGCAACGCGCTTACCCTCTTCCCGGCGCAGCGACTCAACTACACCGGCGGAGAGAACACCAACGCATTCCCCTCATACCTCAACGGCAACGTCTTCCCGCAGATGACGCTTGAGATGATGAGTGCCTATGTGAGTGTCGGGGAGTATGAACGCGCGACCGATCTGCTCGCTGAACTCGCGGCGCAGTACGACATCGATCAACTCGTGTACAACACGTACAACTGGGACATGTCCGTCGACAGGCGGCGAGAGCCATGGTTCGCGGCAAACGCACGTCCTGCCGCAGGACTGTATACGCAGCTGTTGGGCATCAGGCCAGCGGCAGACCACCTCGTTTTCGGTCCAATCCCACACAGCGACCTCGATGGTGCCGAACTCAGCTACCACACCCAAGGTCACCAGTTCGATCTCGCGATCGTTGACAGCGACACTCGTACAGTCAACACGGACCAAAGCGGATACCCCGTCGTTTTGCAGTGGCGTGATCTCGCCCCCCACACCGACTACGACGTTCAAGTCACCAACCCCACGACGGGAACCACCGTCGTGACCGTGACCGCAACAGCCGAAGGGGAACTCTCGTACTCCTCCGCACAGGTCGGCGAGACGGAGTACTCGATCTCGCTTACGCCCTAGCTCGGAGTATCCGTCTCCAGGAGTAGGAGGAAATCTCGTAGTCGAAGCCGTCGCTACTCAACAAACGAGACACGGCCGGCGCGCCAGTTCTCGAAGTGCTCAGCTTCGAGCGTGAACCACGCTGCGTGCTGAGGCGTCCGCTCGATTCCGAGATCAGGCACGAACTCAGCGACAGCATCGGTTGCAGATCCTTCGTTGTCGAACAGGGTGCCGTCGAGATCGAAGCCGACCGCTCGCCAACGCATCACCGAGTCGTTCATCCAGCCATCGTTCCTGAGGGCGGCACCGTCGCCATAGCGTCACTCTGGCTGGAGAAGCTCGTCGACGTAGCGCGACCTGCTCGCTGCGACAGCGTCTCGCCAGACAATGGCGGTGCGGATGTGGATGCCTGTCAGGTCGGCAAGGACGACTGGGTGGAGCTGCGCGGCAAGCGATGTGAGCGCCCCTCTGCGAGCTGGCGCGACCGTGACGCCGATTTCTCTCAGTCGCCGGGTCAGCGTGGTGTTCGCGAGTGGATAGCCCGGTCGCGTTCCAGGGAGGAGCCAGACGCCATCGTGGACGTCATGAAGGAGCCGTCGTGCAGTGCGAGCAGCGATCACGGCCTCTGCCACGATGCCGAGTTCGTTCGGGAGGTAGAGGTGTTCTGAGCCGATCCGAATCCGCGCCAACCCATTGACGGAGTCGACCCGGTCAAGGGTGATCCGTGCGATGCGGTGAGGGTGGATCCCGTAGAGCAGCACCAGAGCGGCGGCGAGTCTTGTGCCTGCCAGGATGTCGTCGTTCCGGAGGACGTCTGCGAGAAGTCGCTGGCGTCTCTCGTCCGACAGGCCGCCGATAGTCGGTGCGGGAGGATGCGCGCGAAATACCGACAGGTCGCGGGCAAGTCTATTTCGGCGCGCCCACCGCAGGAATCCCTGGACTCGGTGCCGCTCGGTGCCGGTGGTCGACCAGTGATCTACTTGGCCCTGCGTCAGCTGTTCGAGCGATGTTCCCTCGCGCTCGGCCCACTCAAGTAGGTCCTTGATAATCCGTAGCTCACGACGCCGAGACCCGGCGAGGCTGCCTGATATCGGTCCCGGCTTTGCTCGTAACTCGCGAAGGTGTTTCCAGTTCGCGTACTGCGTGAACGCGGATCGAGCGACGGGATCTGAGATCGTCTGCGCAGCCTCCGATATCCATCTCTCGAACCGCTGCAGGTGATAGTCGACGGTGGCTAGGAGACCGTATTGCACGAGAAGTGCACGCACGTGTCGCGTGGTTTGCTCAGGACCGAGAGCATCTATTGCGGTGTGTGCGATGGGTCCCGGCTCTGCGAGGACATTGCGCAAGAGCAGGAGCGAGCGTGGGCGGAGGAAGGCGCTCACGGTTCGCCCGTCCGCGCCGCTCAACAACGCGTCCCGCAGCGCCACTGCCGACGGGTTGGCCTCGAAGATGCTCGCTGGGAACATCTCGGTTGCAAGATCGATGATGGTGCACCGATCGCAGAGCCCTGTCTGCCGCAGTTTGCGATGAGTTCCGCAGCGTGTGCAATCGCGGAAGCTCGACGGGTGCTTCTTGAAGCACGTTCCGCACAGCGGTTCACCGTCCACGCGTCCGCGGACATTGCGGGACTGGCCGCAAGAGACGCAGGTGTCTGTGGGACGGTCGCTGCAGGAACCGCAGAGCGGAGCGCCCGCTTCATCCCGCGTGTGGACCAGGCGGACTGTGCCGCAACGTGCGCACGTGACGCGCTTGCGCCGGCAACCCTCACAAACGGCGCGCGGCGTTCCTGCGAAGCGGCACGGTTCGACGCGGCCGCACTTCGAGCACGTGTCGACGGCGCTCATGAGCCGACACGACCCGCACACAGCACCGGTCGGACCGAAGGCCGCCACAATTCGCCGCTGCCCGCACATTGTGCAGTCGGCGATCTGCTCGGGGTCGGACTTCCAGCACCACTGGCAGAGCTTTGTTCCGTCCGGGAGCTGACGAGAGATAGTGCGTGGCTGGCGACATCGATCACAGTCTTGGCGGCGTCCGTTCCGGTAGCAGCGCGCGCAGACTCGAGCTCCATCGAGCACGTTCGTAAGCGGTCTGCCGGACTGGCAGACGGCGCAGACGAGGGGCCGCAGCTGCGGATAATGCACCGCGAGCACTGCGTACAGGCGTGCGAAGGCGGCGTTGCCCTGCGAGGGGTGGGCGAGCCAGACTGTGCTGTTCTCGACGCAGTCCAGAGTGAGTCGAAGTTGCTCGGTTTCCGACGCCGATGCGGCGAGCAACCCATCATCGATGACGGAGGCAGCCAGCTCCGGGACCTCGCGGCGCAGAACGGTCAGCAGGATCGCGCTTCGCCGTGACCGCATGCTGTTCCAGCAGCGAAGGCAGAACGTCCGGCCGGCGGCTCTACGAGGATTCAGTACCGAGTTGCCGCACTCCGCGCACGAGTGGAATCTCCTGGTCGCTCGCTTGGCGCATGTCCCACAGAGCCGCAGATCGCCCACGTTAACGAAGGCCGCTGCAAGCTCCCTCTCACAGGACGGACAGCGCGGCAGTCGAACGGCCGAATGAGGGACGTCGATGGCGACGATGATTCTCTGCAGAGCGCGCGGCATCTGCGCACTGCCGCTGACGAGAAGCGTGGGGTCGGCGACAAGTGCAGCCAGAAGCCGGTCGGCATGCGCTGGCTTTGCCAGGACTCCGGCGGCGGCCTCGCGAACGCGCCGAGGTTCAATCGCTGGATCTGCCTCGACGATCCGTTTCGTTATGTCGTCGAGCAGTTCATCAAGCGTCGCCATCGGGAAGGATGCGTGCCCGCTTGGGGCGAGCGCCGGTTGTTCGCAGCGCATCATTCGCACGCTCTGGAGCGGCGTGTTCTGTACCGGTTCTCTCGACCGCGGCACCGAGGTGGACCGGACGGATGAGATCGTCGGCGCCGCAGTGCAGGATGTCCATCAATGCCACGAACGCGTGCAGATTGAGTCGTTCAGGTGCTTCCGTCACCAATCGATACACCTGGCTCGACGACATCTTCACACCACGCTCCGTCAACGCGCGATGCATATCCGTTGTCTTGTACATTCCCGCCGCGGCCATAAGCTCCCGCAGCCGCCACTCGTAATCGATGATCTTCACGATTCACCCTCTCTCGATCCCGAGACGACACGACGTACCGCGTCGAGCATCATCTTGTTCTTAAAGTCGCTGCTGACTCCCGTGTAGATCGCCGTCGTCGACTGATACGCGTGCCCGAGCTGCTCCTTAATGAAGACCGGGTCGACGCCATCTTCGGCGAGATGGGTTGCGTAGCTGTGGCGCAGCGCATGCGGGGTCAACACATCGTCGAGCTTGAGTTCATCCCGGTAGTAAGCGAATCGCTCCGAGACATCCCGAGGCTTCATCCGTGTCCCTCGTTCGGTGACGAAAATCGCGTTGGTCGGTCGGGTGGACTTGATCATGAGCGGCCGTACTTGATCCAGATAGTCCTGCAGAGCGTCGACTGCCCACTGGTGAACCGTTGCCACCCCGCGCCGCTTGGGAGCCCCGCCGCTGGAGGACTTGCCCATCCGAACCTGAACGATGCCCATCCCGGCGAACTGCGGCGCGTGCGGGGTGCGGAGAAGGTCGGTGGTATCTAAATGGCACATTTCGTTCGCGCGCAGCCCCCACCCGTAGAGCACCTTGAACATCGTCGCGTCGCGATAGGCGAGCGTCGCGCCCTTCCTCTTCTGCTCGAGACGGAGATCGACTTCTCGATCGACACGATCGAGAAGCATCTGCAGCTCACGGCGAGTCAACGGGCGGCGACCTGGCGATCCTTCAAGGTCGACCAGATGACGAAGCGTGTTCTCCTCGTGCGACACCTGCACCGGGTGCTCACCGAATCGCTCTTCGCACTCGGCCACCCACCCGTAGTGCGGGGAGCACAAGTAGGTGCAGAACGAGCGGATCGCTTGTTGATAGCCGCGACGTGTCGAAAGCACGAGCCCGCGGGTAACGAGCTCCACCATCCACTCGTCGAACATCGCCGCCGACCACCGCCACGGCCATTCACCACAGAACTCTCGGAACGCCCGTACCCTGCCCACAGTCCCGGACACGGAGCTCTGCTTCAGGCCGCGTCCGCCCTTCATCTGGGCCGACCACCCCTGGATCATGCCATCGAAGACCGTCTCCTCCTCGTGCAGGAACCGCACACCAGAGGCCAGGTGAAGCGATGCCGACCCGAACGGCACGCCCTCTCGAGTCATCGCATTCCTTCCGTTTAACGCTCTAATCATGCATTAAACGGGCGTGGCTTTGCTAGATCGGCCTTCATGTCGCGGACAGCGCCAGGTCAGCTTCTGCGAAGATGGTGGCCAGATCAGGCTGAACTCATGCGAAATCCTGCGTTTAACGGAACTTCGTACGGTTGAGGGTGTTGGGGCAGCAGGCGTCCGCGTGGCACACGACGAACAGGTCGACCTCGGGCGCGGTGCGCAGCGCTTCGGGCACCTCGATGCCGCGGGTCGCGGCGGCGCGCAGGCGCGAGGGCACGGTCCACTCGAACGGACAGCCGGTCACCGGCAGTGCCTCGTGCAGCGCCCGCAGCGCTTCGCCGACCGCCCGCACGGCAGTGGCCGGTTCTGCGAGCCACCGCGGGTCGACGGCCGACAGCCCCGGGATCGCCCGGGTCACGAGCCATTCGTGGCTGTCGTCGCCACCGGCATCCACCACCTCCGGCACCCGGATGTAGCGGCCGGCCCACGCGAGCCGCTCGGCCTCACCGGCCATGGTCGTCTCCGCATTGCGTGGCCCGTACTTGATGAACCGGCCGTCATCGGTACGGAAGGTGAGCCCGCCCAGCTCGTTCGCCCAGACCGGGGTCAGCCCCGCGCCGCGTGCGAGGCGGGCGACGGGTTCGGGTACCGGCATCCACTCGGTCGGGATCGTCATGCCTCCATCTTCGTGGCGGCACGGCGAGCGGAGGCACCGCGGCACCGCAGTCCGGCCGCACGGGTCGTCAGCGGGTCAGCAGGCGGGGCGTGGGGCCTTCGAGACGTGCGACCGCGATCTTAAGCTCGGTGATCTCGCCCTCGACGCGGCCCAGGCGGGTCTCGACGTTGTCGAACCGCACTCCGAGTCGAGCCTCGAGCCTGTTCATGAGATGCGACATCAGCGCCCACAGTCCGCCGAACAACGTGGCGGCGAGCATCGCGCCGGCGATGATTACGCCGATGACGTCTGGGCTCACGGTCATGCCCCCATTCTGCCCCCGATCGGCGGGGTGCACCAGGAACGGTACGCGCGCGGCCGATGCTCGTGACGCGGGAATCGTCGAACTGTGGACAACCCGAGCGGACGGCCACCTGGGGAGGAGGCGACGCCTACCTCTGCAATACCGCGCGCAGCAGCAGTGCGTGGTTGTGCTCCTCGTCGTGCGTCGCAAACAGCAACGTGACGGTGTCGTGCCCCGCCAGCTGCTCGCGCAGCGCGTCGACGGCCGCCCCGTCCGCGATCTCGGCGCGATACGCCGCCTCGAAGTCGGGCCAGCTCATCCCCTCGTGGTGGAACGCCTTCCGCAGCTCGCTCGACGGAGCCACGTCCTTGTCCCACAGATCGACGGCGGCGCGCTCCTTCGACAGCCCTCGGGGCCAGAGCCGGTCGACGAGCACCCGATACCCGTCGGTGGATGCCGGATCCTCATACACGCGCTTCACAGTGATCTCCACGGCACCAGTCTGCCCCCGTCCACGGCCGGCGGGTAGTCTGGTCGCAGGGGACCCGGCTTGGCACGCAGTCCCGCGTAGTGTGGGACGCAATACCAGTTTCACGACGCACGACCAGTTCGAAGGAGAACGCATGGAGATTGCCGGATCATCCGCTCTCGTCACCGGCGGTGCCAGCGGCCTGGGCCTGGCCACTGCCCGCCGTCTCGCCGCCGCCGGTGCGCACGTGGTGATCGTCGACCTGCCTTCGTCGGCCGGAGCCGACATCGCCGCAGAGCTCGGCGGTACGTTCGCCGCCGCCGATGTCGTCGATTCCGACCAGGTCGGGGCCGCCGTCTCGCAGGCGGCCGAGCACGGCCCGCTGCGCATCGTCATCAACTGCGCCGGCATCGCCCCACCCGCCAAGGTGCTCAACCGCGATGGCGACCCGTCGCCGCTGGCCGACTTCGAGCGCGTCGTGCGCATCAACCTGGTGGGTACGTTCAACGTGATCAGTCAGGCGTCCGCGGTGATCGCGAAGACCGCCCCGACACCATCGGGCGACCGCGGCGTCATCGTCAACACGGCGTCGGTCGCCGCGTTCGACGGCCAGATCGGCCAGGCTGCCTACTCCAGCAGCAAGGGCGGCGTCCACGCGATGACCCTGCCGATCGCCCGCGAACTGGCCCGCTACGGCATCCGCGTCTGCACGATCGCCCCGGGCATCATGCAGACGCCCATGCTCGCCGGTCTTCCCGAGGCGGCCCAGGCGAGCCTCGGCCAGCAGGTGCCCTACCCCTCCCGCGTCGGGCAGCCCGATGAATACGCCAACCTGGCGCTGCAGATCATCGATAACGGCTACCTCAACGGCGAGACCATCCGCCTCGACGGCGCCATCCGCATGGCCCCGAAGTAGACCGCTTCGCCCCGACACCCATCCCAGAGAAGGAGACCCGTGAGCGACCCCATTCTGTTCAGCGTCGACGACGGCCTCGCCCGCATCACGCTCAACCGTCCCGAACGACTCAACGCGTTCAACGCCGACCTCGCCCACGCGTGGGCGCGCGTCACCGTCGAGGCCACCACGCGTGACGACGTCGGCGCGATCGTGCTCGACGCCGCGGGCCGGTCGTTCTGCGCCGGCGGCGACGTGCTCGACATGGCGCACACCATGGGCTCGGGCGCCGACATCCACGCGCTCGCCGATGTGATCAACACCGGCATCCGGGCCCTGACCGAGTCGTCGGTGCCCGTCGTGGCCGCCGCGCACGGCACCACCGCAGGCGGTGGCCTCGGCATCCTGATGTGCTCGGACTACGCGATCGTCGGTGAGAACTCGAAGATCGGCAGCCTGTACGCGAACATCGGGCTCACCCCCGACCTGTCGGTCTCGGCGCAGCTCGCGCACGCGATCGGGCAGCGGCGCGCACTGCAGCTCGTGCTGCAGGACAGGCTGCTGTCGGCCCAGGAGGCGCTCGAGTGGGGCCTGGTCGCCGAGGTGGTCGCACCCGAACGCGTCCAGGCGCGTGCCGACGAGGTCGCCCGGTTCTGGCTCGCCGGCGCCTACGGCGCGTACGGCCAGGCCAAGCGCCTGATCCGCTCACAGCCCGAGCGCGCCTTCGCCGCGCAGCTCGACGAAGAGGCAAGGTCGATCGGCGCCGCATTCGACACCCCCGACGCTAAAGCACGTGTCGCGGGTTTCGCCGCGGCATCCACCCGCAAGGAGAAGGCATGACCCCCGACGAGATCCGCACCGACAAGCCGCTCGCCGGCAAGACCATCCTGATGTCGGGCGGCAGCCGCGGCATCGGCCTCGCGATCGCCCTGCGCGCCGCGCGCGACGGCGCGAACATCGCACTGCTGGCCAAGACCGACACCCCGCACCCCAAGCTCGAAGGCACCGTGCACACCGCCGCCGAGCAGATCCGCGCGGCGGGCGGCCGGGCGCTGCCGATTGTCGGCGATGTGCGCAACGACGACGACATCACCGAGGCCGTGCTCAAGACCCAGGGCGAGTTCGACGGCATCGACATCGTCATCAACAACGCGTCGGTCATCGACCTGTCGGGCTCGCTCGACCTGTCGTCCAAGAAGTACGACCTCATGCAGGACGTCAACGTGCGCGGCACCTTTCTGCTCTCGCGCACGGCGCTGCCGATCCTGAAGGAGTCCGGCAACCCGCACATCCTGTCGCTGTCGCCGCCGCTGAACACCACTCCGAAGTGGCTCGGCGCGCACACCGGCTACTCGCTCGCGAAGTTCGGCATGACGATGGCGACACTGGGCATCGCGGCGGAGTTCGCGAAGGACGGCATCGCCGCCAACACCCTGTGGCCCGCGACGACCATTGCCACCGCCGCGGTGAAGTACGCGCTCGGCGGCGACCGGATGATGAAGGTCAGCCGCACGCCCGAGATCTACGCCGACGCGGCCTACGAGGTGCTGGTGCAGCCGGCGCGCGAGTACACCGGCCAGACGCTGATCGTCGAGGACGTGCTGCGGGATGCCGGGATCACCGACTTCTCGGGCTACGCGGCGACGCCGGGAACCCCCGACTCGGAGCTGTACCCCGACATCTTCCTGGACTGAGGCGCGCGGCGCCGGGCTCGGCGCGCTGGGCGCGCTGGTCTCGTCGCCGAGCCGCATAGTCAAGTGCGAGCCGCATAGTCACATGCGGCCAAACGTATGCGGCTCGGCCAAGAGTATGCGGCTCGGCGCGGCGACGAGGCCTACGCCAGCCCGAGGGCGACGAACGCATTCCAGACGCCGTCGTCGAGCACCGAGGTCGTGACGCGCCCGGCGCGCGCCTGCAGCTCGGGGTCGGCGTTGCCCATGGCCACCGCGGTGCCGACGACGTCGAACATCTCGACGTCGTTCCAGCTGTCGCCGATGCCGATGGCGTCCGCCGCGTCGATCCCGAGCAGATCGAGCACCTCGACGATCGCGGCGCCCTTGTTCGTGCCGAGCAGGGCGATTTCGCCGTTGGACCCGCCGGGCATCGGGATGGAGCCCGGGATCACGTGGAACCGGTCACCGAGGTCTGCCTGCGCGCGGTCGAGGCTGTCGGAGCGTTCACTGATGAATGTGGTCTTGGCCACCTCGTCGAGGTCGACCTCGGCCAGCGGCCGGTAGCTGATCATCGGCGCCGGCTCGTCGCCGTCGTCGAGGCCGAGCTCTCGCAGCTGGTCGGCGTGGCGCTCGCGCAGCTGCCGGAAGAAGTCCGCGGCCAGCTCGCCGATGCCGTCGCTGGCGAAGACCGCCTCGTGCGTCTGCAGGAAGTAGTGGATGCCGTGCTCTTCGAAGTAGGCCACGAGGCGGTCGGTGTCGGCCCGGGGCATCGGATGCGACACGACCAGCTCGTCGCCGCGCGTCGCGAACGCGCCCCCGTTGGTGATTGCGCCGTCGAACCCGATCTCGCGCACCCTCGGGTGGATGTCGCCGTCGGACCGGCCGGTGCACAGATAGACGAGATGGCCGTTCGCGCGCGCCGTGCGCACTGCTGTCACCGTAGACGGTGCGATCACCTGTCCGTGCTCGAGGATCGTGCCGTCGACATCGAGGAAGGCGATGCGCTGAGTCGTCATGAGTAGTGAGAGTCCGATCTGATCGTGCGGGATGCCGCGATCCACGCTACCTGGGCAAGCTGAACGGGTCGTGGCCGTCGGCGTCCCGCCGCCGCGAACGGGACGCGGGTCAGGTCAGCGGCTTGCGCAGGAAGACCTGCTCGATGCCGTCGCCGGTGGGCACGCGCTCGGTCTCGCCGTAGCCCTCGCGCTCGTACAGCCGCAGGTTCGCCTCGCTGAGCGACCCCGTGAACAGTTCGGCCTCGCGCGCGCCGGCATCCCGCCCGGCCTGCTCGACGGCGGCCAGCAGTTGGGAGCCGATGCCGCGGCCCTGCTGGTCGGGGGCGATCGCGATGCGACCGATCAGCAGCAGGTCGCCGTCACGCCGCGCGCGCACTGCGCCGACGATGCGGGCACCGGCAAGGGCGATGCAGCCGAGGTTCTCGGCCAGTTCGGCCTCGAGCTCCTCGAGCGTCTGGGTCAGCGGGGGCATGTCCGGTGAGCCGTAGATCAGCGCCTCCTGCACGAATGCGGCGCGCTGCAGGGTCAGCACCTCGCCGGCGTCACCGGCCCGGATACCGCGGATCTCGAGCTCGTCACTGGTCACGGCACCACTCTGACAGAGACGGCGGCGCCACGGGCAGGGCCTCCCCGCCCGTGACGCCGCGTCACGTCTCGTCACGCCGTCAGGCTGGCACCGTTCGTGCGGATGACCTCGGCGTACCAGTCGAACGACTTCTTCTTGAAGCGCTCGAGGGTGCCCGAGCCGTCGTCGTTCCGGTCGACGTAGATGAATCCGTACCGCTTGCTCAGCTGCGCCGTCGACGCGCTGACCAGGTCGATGCAGCCCCAGGTCGTGTAGCCGAGCAGGTCGACGCCGTCTTCGATGGCCTCTCCGACGGCGTCGAGGTGGGCCTGCAGGTAGGCGATGCGGTAGTCGTCGACGACGGTCTTGACACCGTCGATCTCGACGAGCTCGTCCTTCGCGCCCAGCCCGTTCTCGACGATGAACAGCGGCTTCTGCCAGCGGTCCCAGAACTGGTTGAGGACGATGCGCAGGCCGATCGGGTCGATCTGCCAGCCCCACTCCGACTCCTTCAGGGTCGGGTTCTTGACCCCGCCGAAGAGGTTGCCCTGCCCCTGCTCGCCCTGCGACCGGTCGGCCGTCTCGCAGATCGACGAGTAGTAGCTGAACGACACGAAGTCGACGGTGTGCTCCTTCAGGAGCGCTCGGTCCTCGTCGCTGATCTGCAGCTCGACCCCCTGCTCGCGCAGGCTCCGCAGGTAATAGCCGGGGTACTCGCCGCGCACGTGGATGTCGCCGAAGGCGAGGTTCACCCGCTCGGTCGTGAGCGCCGCGAACACGTCGTCGGGGTTCGGCGTCAGCGGGTAGACGGGCATCGACAGCACCATGCAGCCGACCTGGGCGTCCGGTGCGAGTTCGCGGGCGATCTTGGTCGCGAGGGCCGAGGCCACGAGCTCGTGGTGTACGGCCTGGTACAGGTCGGTCTTGGACAGCTGATCCTTCGGGGTGTTGATGCCTCCCGACATGAACGGCGCATGGATGACCGAGTTGATCTCGTTGAAGGTCAGCCAGTACTTCACACGGGCGCCGTAGCGGGTCAGCAGCGCCCGCACGTAGCGCTCGTAGAACCCGATGAGGTCGCGGTTGACCCAGCCGTCGTAGGTCTCGGCGAGGTGCAGCGGAGTCTCGTAGTGCGAGATGGTGACCAGCGGCTCGATGCCGTGGCGCTCGAGCTCGTCGAGCACGCGGTCGTAGAACGCGAGGCCGGCCTCGTTGGGTTCGGTCTCGTCGCCCTTCGGGAAGATGCGGCTCCAGGCGATCGAGAAACGGTAGGTCGTGAACCCCATCTCGGCGAACAGGGCGATGTCCTCGGCGTACCGGTGGTAGAAGTCGATGCCGACCTGCTTGAGGTTGTCATCGGTGGGCCCCTCGGTGCGGGGCGTCATGATGCCCTCGGGCATGACGTCCTGGATCGACAGGCCCTTGCCGTCTTCGAGGTACGCGCCTTCGAGCTGGTTGGCGGCGGTCGCGCCGCCCCAGAGGAAGCCCTCGGGGAACGGGGTGGTGGTCATGATGATGCTCCTCTACTTCGCGGGGATGGCGGACTCGACGGCGACGGCGAAGTACAGCGGGTCGCCGTGTGCGATGGGGCCGGATGCCGGGGTGCCGACCTCTGGGTACAGGTCGGGGTTGGTGATGATGACCGGGGTCGTCAGGTCGTAGCCGGCGCGCTCGATCGCGTCGCCGTCGAAGGTGAGCAGCAGCTCGCCTGCCTGCACCCGCTGGCCCGAGGTCACCTTCAGGTCGAAGTGCTCGCCGTTCAGCTTCACGGTGTCGATGCCGATGTGGATCAGCAGCTCGGCGCCGTCGGCGTGCCGAAGACCGATCGCGTGACCGGTGGGGAAAGCGGCGACCACCGTCGCATCGAACGGCGCGTAGACGGCACCAGAGCGGGGCTTGATCGCGACGCCCTGCCCCAGCGAGCCGTCGGCGAACGCGGCATCCGGGGTCTCGCTCAGCGGCACCACCGTGCCGTCGAGCGGGCTCAGCACGGCGACGTCGTTCGCCTCGGCGGCGACGGTCTCATCCTCGGCGGGTTCGGTGAACCCGACGATCGTGGTCAGGAGGAACGGGACGACGATCGCGACGAGCAGGCCGATGCCGAGCATCACCATGTTGCCGTTGCCGAACAGCGCCGGGAGTGCGAGACCCGAGGGCACGACGAACGAGGTCGAGAAGACGCCGCCGATGGCGATGATGGCGCCGCCGATCGCGCCGCCCACGATGCCGAAGGCGAACGGCCGCTTCAGCGGCAGGTTGATGCCGTAGATCGCCGGCTCGGTGATGCCGGCGAGGAAGCCCGACAGCGTCGCAGGGGCGGCGAGCGACTTGAGGCTCTTGTTGCGGGCGCGCAGCCACACGCCGGCGACCGCAGCGGCCTGGGCGAGCACCGCCGCGAACACCGGGCCCAGCAGCGCGATCTGACCGGTCGTCTGGAACTCGAGCGTGAACAGCGGCACGAGCCCCCAGTGCAGGCCGAAGATCACGAAGACCTGCCACAGGCCGCCCATGATCGCGCCACCGGCCCAGGGGGCGTGCTCGAAGACCCAGCCGATGCCGCCGCCGAGCCAGCCGCCGATCAGGTCGGAGATCGGGCCGACGACGACGAACACGAGCGGCACAGCGACCAGCACGACGATCATCGGCGTGACGAAGCGCTTGATCGCGCCCGGAAGCTTCGCGTAGAGGAACTTCTCGGCATGGCTTTGCAACCAGACGATGACGATGATCGGGATGACGCTGGAGACGTAGCTGACCATCGTGAACGGGATGCCGAAGAAGGTCAGCCCCTCGGCTCCGACCAGGCCCGTGATCGTCGGGTAGACCAGGGCGCCGGCGATGGCGAGGGCTGTCCACTCGTTCGCTGCGAAGTAGCGGGCCGCCGTGAGCGCGAGGGCCATGGGCAGGAAGTTGATGAACGCGTCCGAGAGCGCGTACAGGACGGTGTAGGTCGTGGTGTCGGTCGCGATCCAGCCGAATGTCGCCGCGGCGGCGAGGAACGCCTTGAGCAGGCCGGTGCCGGCCAGCGCCCACAGGACTGGGGTGAAGATCGACGAGATCATCGAGATGAAGCGGTTGAAGAGGTTGCCCTTTGGGGCATCTTCGGCGGGAGTCGCCGTGTGCCCGGCGGTGCCGAGCCCCGAGGCCTTGCCGATCTCGGCGAACACATCGGGCACGTCGTTGCCGATGACGACCTGGTACTGGCCGCCGGCCTGGGCGACCGTGACGACACCGGGCGTCGCTTTGACGGCCGCCGTGTCGGCCTTGCTCTCGTCCTTGAGGACGAACCGCAGCCGGGTCGCGCAGTGCACGAGGGACTGCACGTTCTCTTCGCCGCCGACGCCGGCGAGCACGCCGGCCGCGGTCTTCGCGTAATCCGCCATGGGGATCCGCCATCCTTTCGCCGCACCACTGCGGCTTGTTCAGATTCATCCGGAATCCGGACCGGCATCCGCTTTCGGGCAACAAAAAAACCTGAACTCGGATGCCGCCGTTCGGCGACGTGAGTTCAGGTTTTGCCCGCTGGTGCGGTAGCAATCCAGATTGCAGGACGAGGTCCTGCGGGGCTCAGGTTACCACAGAGCCGGGATCGCTGCGGCGGGCGATCTGCGACCGGAGGCGCTCGACGTGGACGATGACGTAGAGCAGCTCCTCGTCGGTGAGGTCCGACCCGGTCGCCTCGCGCACATAGGCCTTGACGTCCTCGGCGATCGCGTACGAGCGCGGATAGCTGTGCTTGGCGAACTCGAAGAACGAGGTGTCGCCGCTGGCGAGCATCGACCGTTCGACGAGCCGCTGCAGCAGGAATTGCACGTGAAGGATGAAGCGTGCGTAGTCGTGGCTTCCGGTGTCGAGGGTGACGCCGAGGCCGTTCTCGACCGTCTGGGCGACGTGCTGCACGCGACGGAACAGCAACGCCGCGGTGCCGTTGGGCTCATCGCGCGTCGCATTGAGCACGTGCATCGACAGGAACACCGCCTCCTCGGCGGGCAGCTCGCGGCGCAGCGAGGCGCCGATCGAGTCGGCCATGGCCTCAGCGGCAGCGAACTCCTGCGGGTGCAGCACCCGCAGCTCGGGCATCGAGGTCGCTGGGATCCGCACCCCCTTGTCGAGCCGCTCGAGCACGAACTGGATGTGGTCGATGACCGCGATCGCCAGCCGCCGGCCCAGGTGCCGGCCCAGGATGCGCTCGGCTTCGTCGACGGCGCGGGTCACCGCCTCGATGATCGGATAGGGCACGTCGGTGAGCAGCCGGCGCTCGCGCTCGCCCTCGGCGCCAGTGTCGAGGATGAACGTCTTCTCGACCTTCGCGGGATCGATCTCGTCGGTCGGCTTCAGCCCGAATCCGAGCCCGCGGCCCATCAGCACGCGCTCGCCGCCGTCCACGTCGATCGAGATGACGACGTTGTTGTTGAGCACTTTGTGCACGTCGGTGCTCCGGTGCACGGCCGCACCCCGCGCTGTGCTGTGGCCGTCCCTGCCCATGGATGCAGTCTATGGTGACTTCGTGACCCCGACCCCGCCGCGATGCCCGAGCTGACGGCGCTCGCGTGGGTGCTGCTGGGCGTCGGCGCCGTGGTCATCGGGCTGTCGAAGGCGGCGCTGCCGGGAGCGGCGACGATCGCCGTCGCGCTGTTCGCCGCGGTGCTGCCGGCGAAGCAGTCGACCGGCACGATCCTGCTGCTGCTCATCGTGGGCGACGCGTTCGCGATGCTGGCCTATCGGCACCACGCCGACGTGCGCACGCTCGTCCGGCTCATCCCGGCGGTGGTTGCGGGCATGATCGCGGGCGCCGTGTTCCTCGCGTTCGCGCCGGATGCCGCGGTGCGCCAGGTCATCGGCATCCTCCTGCTGCTCGTGGTCGCCGTCACGCTGTGGCGGCGTGCAGCTCAGGCGCGCGGAACCGGACGGCCCGGAGGCCGAGCCGCGCCCGACGGTGAACCACGGGCCGATACGGTGGGCGAGCGACGGATCGCGGCCGCCGCCTACGGCAGCATCGGCGGGTTCACCACGATGGTCGCCAACGCCGCAGGCCCGGTCATGTCGATGTACTTCCTCGCCATGCGATTGCCGGTGCAGGCCTTCCTCGGGACGGCCGCGTGGTTCTTCGCCATCGTCAACCTCGCCAAGCTCCCGTTCTCGATCGGACTCGGCCTGATCACGGCCGAAGGCGTACTGATCGCACTCGTCCTGGTGCCCGTGGTCATCGCATCGGCATTCGCGGGCCGGTGGATCGCGCGCCGCATCGACCAGCTGCTGTTCGAGCGCATCATCATCGTGCTCACCGTCGTCGGTTCGGTGTACCTGCTGCTGCCGCGGTGAGGCTGCCGCGGTCGGCATCCGCGCCGGGCGTTCGCGCAGGTGAGGTCGGTACCCTGGAGTCCATGACCGAGCCCACACCCGTGCGCCAGACGAAGCCGCGCACCGCACCGCCCCGTCAGGTGCGCCCGCGCACGGAGGGCTGGGAGCAGCAGAAGGACGAATCGGGCCGGCCGCTGCTGCAGTTCGCGAGTCCGAAGCGCGGCAAGCCGCCGGTGCACCTGGCCGACCTCACGCCCGAGCAGCGGGTCGACACGGTGAAGGAACTCGGGATGCCGGGGTTCCGCGCCGCGCAGCTGGAGAAGCACTACTTCACCCACTTCACGTCGGATCCGGACCAGATGACCGACCTCCCGGCATCCAGTCGGGAAGAGCTCGTCGGCGGCATGCTGCCGACCCTGCTGACCGAGGTGCGGCGCCTCGAGACCGACCGCGGCGACACGATCAAGTTCCTCTGGAAGCTGCACGACGGCGCCCTCGTCGAATCGGTGCTCATGCGCTATCCCGGCCGCATCACGCTGTGCGTGTCGAGCCAGGCCGGCTGCGGCATGAACTGCCCGTTCTGCGCGACCGGTCAGGCGGGACTGACCCGCAACATGTCGGCCGCCGAGATCATCGAGCAGATCATCCGCGCCAACCGGCTCATCGCCGACGGCGGCCTGGGCGACCCGCGGCGAGTGGGTCACGAGGGCGAGCGTGTCACCAACATCGTGTTCATGGGCATGGGCGAACCGCTCGCGAACTACGCCCGCGTCATGCAGGCGGTGCGCGTCATGACCGACAAGAAGCACGGCATCGGCATGAGCGCGCGCGGCATCACCGTCTCGACGGTGGGCCTGGTGCCGGCGATCAACAAGCTCGCCGCCGAAGAGATCCCGGTGACGTTCGCGCTGTCGCTGCACGCCCCCGACGACGAGCTGCGCGACGAGCTGATCCCCGTCAACTCGCGGTGGAAGGTCGACGAGGCGCTCGACGCCGCCCGCGGCTACTTCGAGAAGACCGGGCGGCGCGTGTCGATCGAGTACGCGCTCATCAAGGACATGAACGACCACCCGTGGCGCGCCGACCTGCTCGCCGACAAGCTCAACGCCCGCGGTCGCGGCTGGGTGCACGTGAACCCCATCCCGCTGAACCCGACGCCCGGCTCGGTGTGGACCTCCAGCGACGTCCCCGTGCAGAACGAGTTCGTCCGCCGGCTCAACGCCGCCGGCATCCCCACCACCCTCCGCGACACCCGCGGCAAGGAGATCGACGGCGCCTGCGGCCAGCTCGTGGCCACCGAGGACGACCAGCACGCCGCCGAGGACATCCCGGTCGGCTGAGCCTCCGGCATCCGGGTCCGCGTTCGCGTTCGTCTCGCAGGACATTTCGGCGATCCCGGGCGTGTCCACCACCGTGAGTGGATGCCGGAGCAGAATCCCCTGCGAACCGAACCGAACCGAACCGAACCGAACCGAACCGACGCGCCGCCCGCACCCCTCAGCGCGGGCGCTAGCGTTGAGGGATGGTCAACTATCGCTATCTCGGCAACAGCGGATTCAAGGTCTCGGAGATCACCTACGGCAACTGGGTTACGCACGCCTCACAGGTGGGCAACGAGGCGGCGATCGCCACGGTGCACAAGGCCCTCGACCTCGGCATCACGAGCTTCGACACCGCCGACACCTACGCCAACACCGCCGCCGAGGTCGTGCTCGGCGAGGCGCTGAAAGGGCTGGACCGCACCGACTTCGAGGTGTTCACGAAGGTCTACTGGCCGATCGGAAAGAAGGGCCCGAACGACGCAGGCCTGTCGCGCAAGCACATCTTCGACGGCATCCACGGGTCGCTGAGGCGCCTCGGCGTCGAGTACGTCGACCTGTACCAGGCGCACCGATACGACTACGAGACGCCGCTCGAAGAGACGATGCAGGCGTTCGCCGACGTCGTCCGCCAGGGCAAGGCCCTCTACATCGGCGTGAGCGAGTGGACCGCCGAGCAGCTGCGCGACGGCCACGCGCTCGCGACGCAGCTCGGCTTCCAGCTCGTGTCGAACCAGCCGCAGTACTCGGCGCTGTGGCGCGTCATCGAAGGCAAGGTCGCGCCGACCAGCCAGGAGCTCGGCATCTCGCAGATCGTCTGGTCGCCGATGGCGCAGGGCGTGCTCAGCGGCAAGTACCTGCCCGGCGAGCCGGTGCCGGAGGGTTCGCGCGCCACCGACGACAAGAGCGGCGCGCGGTTCATCTCGCGCTTCATGAACGACGACGTGCTCACCGCGGTGCAGAAGCTGAAGCCGATCGCCGAGCAGGCCGGCCTCACGATGCCGCAGCTCGCGGTCGCCTGGGTGCTGCAGAACCCGAACGTCGCCGCCGCGCTGGTGGGAGCCTCGCGCCCCGAGCAGCTCGAGGACAACGTGAAGGCCTCCGGTGTCACACTCGACGCCGACACCCTGGCCGCGATCGACGACGCCCTCGCCCCGGTCGCTGTCACCGACGTCGAAGAGACCTACACGGTCTCGCCGAAGTCGCGCCCCTGATCGGACGCCTGTCGAGCCGACATGGCGACCACGAGCGCCGGCATCCTGCTCTACCGTCTCGATGACGAGGGCGGGGTGTCGGTGCTCGTCGCCCACATGGGCGGTCCGTACTGGGCGGCGAAGGAAGACGCCGCGTGGTCCATTCCCAAAGGCGAATACGACGAGGATGAGCCGGTGCTCGAGGCGGCCCGGCGCGAGTTCCGCGAGGAACTGGGTGTCGACCCGCCCGAGGTGGACTACGCCGAACTCGGCACGTTCGCGTACTCGTCGGGCAAACGCGTGACGGTGTTCATCGCCGACGGAGCGGACTTCACGGCGTCCGACTTCACCTTCGGCGAGTTCGACCTCGAGTGGCCGCCGCGCTCGGGAACGACACGCTCGTTTCCCGAGGTGGACCGAGTCGAATGGATGCCGGTGGACGACGCGCGCACCCGTCTCGTCAAAGGTCAGCGGCCCGCCCTCGACAAGCTGATCGAACTGCTGCGCGAGGTGTCCTGAGGGCCCCTTGCGGATGCCGCTCGGCAGCTCGAGACTGGCTCCGGGAAGGGAACCGACATGGCACACGGAGACATCACCCACATCGACATCCCGGTGGGTGACCTGACGAAGGCGACGCAGTTCTACTCGAACCTGTTCGGGTGGCGGATCGCCGAGATGGAGGGGTTCGAGGGCTACCCGATGTGGCAGGCGCCGAACCAGGTCAGCGGCGGCGGACTCGCCCCGCGCTCGGCGGAGTTCACCCAGCCACGCTCGTACGTCGAGGTCGACTCGATCGACGACACGGTGGCCAAGGCCCAGGCAGCGGGCGGGTCGGTCGCGATGGCGAAGGAGAACATCACCGACACGAGCTGGTGGGCGGTCATCGTCGACCCCGACGGTAACCACATCGGCCTGTTCGAGGGCGTCGTCGGCGGCTGATACGCGTATCGCCGCTAGCCTGCGGGGGCGAGCTCGCGTCGACGCATGAGGACGAGGGATGCCGTCGCGCCGGCGCCGGCGGCAAGCGCGAGCCACCAGAGTCCCCGCGCCAGGACGTCGTCGCCGTCCACCGTCGGCGCGGCGGCGACCGGTGACAGGTTCGATACCCAGTCGGGGAAGCCGAAGAGCGGGCCGAACAGGCCGACCGTCATGCCCAGCAGCACGAGAGTCCACCCGACCGGGATCGTGAGCCGCGGGGCCAGCACGAACACGAGCGCCGTCACCACGAGGAACACCGCAGCGGCGAGCGCCTGCCCGCCGCCGGTGACCACGACGTCGCGCATGAGATCCCACTCGCCGCTGCGCCCGGCGATGCCGACCGCGGCGCCGCCGACGGCCGCGGCGATCACGAGCACGATCGCGCACGCTGCCACCGCGAGGTAGCCGGCCAGCCATCTCGTCCGAGCGACCGGCGCGGCGAGCACCGGCTCCGCCGAGCCGCGGGTCTCTTCTTGCCGCGCCCGGCACACGACCTGCACCGCGGCGCAGGCGGCGAGGATTCCGAGCATCGTGAAGAAGGTGGTCACGGTGGCCTGCTCGATGTCACCGGCGCCCGCGATCTGAGCGAGCATGTCGGCGATCGCCGGGTTGTCGGCCCCGACCTCCTCGACGATCGAGGCGAGCGAGGTGGAGAGCACACCGACCAGCAGGCCGCCGATCGCCCACCCGAGCACCGCACCGCGGGTCAGTCGCCAGACGAGTGCGAGCGGACTCGCCAGGACGATGGATGCCGCGGCGCGGCCGTGCCGGGCCGGCACGAAGCCCGCCCCGAGATCGCGTGCCGAGGTCAGTGCGAGGGCGGCGGCGGCCAGCATGAGGCCGCACCCGACGCACAGTGCGATCGGCCAGCGTGCGTCATCGGCGAACGCCCGGGTGTTCTCGGCCCACCCGATCGGCGACAGCCAGGTCAGCCACGAACTCTCCATACGCGTGAGGTCGTCGCTGGGGGTGCCGATCGCGTTCCCCGCGCCCGCGACGACGAGCGCGCCGACCGTGACCCAGACCGCGAACGCATTGGCGCCGTGGGCGGTGCGGAACAGCTGCGCGCCGAGTAGGCCCACGCCGAGGAAGGCGACGCCCGCGCCGCCGACTGCGAAGCCCGTGACGGCGGCGCCGGCAGCATCCACCCCTGTCGAGGCGAACGCGGCCGTGACCAGGACAGCGAGCACGACGTTGGCGGACAGCCCGTGCAGGGCGGTCGCGACCACCGGCGCGATGCGCCCGGCGGGTGTGGCGCCCACCAGCTCGGCACGGCCGTCCTCCTCTTCGGTGCGGGTGTGTCGGACCGCGAGGAACGTGCTCATGAGTCCGGCGAGCAGGGCGAGCCACGGGAAGATGAGGAAGACCATGAACGCGGCTTCGTCCGAACCGGACGGCAGGCCGCGGAACAGCAGGATCACGGGGTTTGCCAGGGCGGCGGCGAGGAGACTCACCCGGTCCTGCTCTGTGCTGAACGACTCGGCGACGCCGACATAGGAGAGGAACGCGAGCAGGGCGGTGCCGATCGTCCACATCAGCAACTGCGGCCAGTCTCGACGCAGCCGCTGGCCCCAGAGAATGCCGAGCGTGCGCATCACGAGTCCATGGGTCCGGCGGCCGCGTCGCCGTAATGGCGGAGGAACAGCTCTTCCAGAGACGGCGGCGTGATGCGCAGGCCCTGCACGCCACGGGCGGCGAGCTCGGGCAGAATGCCCGGCACGGCGTCGCTGTCGACGGTGAAGCGGACCCGGCCGTCCTCGACGACCACATCGTGCGCCTTGGGGAGGGCACCGGCACCCGCGCCCTCGAACGAGACCTCCGTGCGGGTGAGATGGCGCAGCTCGACCAGCGAGCCGGACTCGACCACGCGCCCCGCGCGGATGATCGACACCCGATCGCAGAGCTGCTCGACCTCGGAGAGGATGTGGCTGGACAGGAGCACGGTCGCACCGGCATCCCGTACCCGTGCGATCTCGCGCCGGAACACGACCTCCATGAGCGGGTCGAGCCCGCTGGTCGGCTCGTCGAGGATGTACAGGTCGGCCGGCACGGCGAACGCGGCGATCAGCGCGACCTTCTGCCGGTTTCCTTTCGAGTACGCGCGCCCCTTCGTCCGCGGATCGAACTGGAACGCCGCGCTCAGCCGCTCCTTCTCGGTGCGATAGTCGGCATCACGACGGCCGGCGCCGCGCAGGCGGGCGAGCAGGTCGACGGCCTCACCGCCGGACAGGTTCGGCCAGACCGACACGTCTCCCGGTACGTACGCGATGCGGCGATGGAGGGCGACTGCCTCGCGCCACGGGTCGTGCCCGAACACGCTGATCCGGCCGCTCGTCGCGCGGGCGAGGCCGAGCAGGATGCGGATGGCAGTGGTCTTGCCCGCGCCGTTGGGACCGAGGAAGCCGTGCACCTGACCCTCGTCCACGGTGAGGTCGAGACCGTCGAGGGCGTGGACGGGTCCATACTGCTTCGTCAGCCCCTGTGCCTGGATGACGGGGTCGCGAGGAGTGCTGGTCGCGGTGCTCACGGACGGGAGCGTACGCCCGTCGATGAACCCTGAACAGAGGCGTCAGCGCTTCTTGCGCGGCGCCTCGGAGACATCGAGCTTCTCGTGGAGGCCGCCGAGCGACGACCACGCACTGGTCTTGCCCTGCGCGGCGTGCTCCGCACCGCGGACCGCGCGCTCGTCGGCCCATTCGTTGAGCACGTGGCCGCGGTGGCCGCGGACGTGCTCGAGCACGACGTCGGGCAGACCCGCTGCGCGGCGGGCGTCGCGGGCGACGATGAGCTGCTCGAGCAGGTCGACGTTCTTCGTCGGCGCGCCGGTCGAGGTCTTCCAGCCGCGGCGGCGGTGGCCGTCCATCCACTTCTCGTAGGTGTCGATCGCGTACTTCGAGTCCGCCTGGACGACCAGGTCCTTCACATCGGCGTGGTCTTCGATGGCCTTGAGCAGACCGAGCAGCTCGCCGATGTTGTTGGTGCCCACCGGCAGAGCGCCCGCGGCCCAGTGGCCGTCTTCACCCACCCACGCCCAGCCGGTCGGTCCGGGATTGCCCTTGCAGGCGCCGTCGGTGGCCACGGTGTACGGCTTCTCAGTCACCCCTCGACGCTACCCGGACGCAGGCCGTTCCGCGTTCCGAGCGGATGTGCCCGGAACGCGTTGTCCCGATGCATATGGTGGACGAGTGACTGCGACGACCGCTGCCCGCGATGCCGTCCCGGCTGCGCGGCTGCAGCGGCGGCGCCTGCGATCCCGCGTCGGATCGCTGCTGGCCCTGGCGCTGACGGTGGCCGCCGTCGTCGGGCTCGGCTGCGGTCTGCTGGCGGCATCGGCGCTCGCCGGGCAGGATTCGATCCGCGCGGCCCTGCCCGATCCGACGACCCCCGAGGGTTGGCTGCAGGTGCAGACCCGTCCCGCCGACGACCGGCAGGCGCAGCAGGACGCCGCCGAGGCCGTCATCGCCGCCGCGCTGGGCGACACGGTCGAGGTGGAGGCGGTGACCCTCGGCGAGACCGGCTCCGACCTGGAGCGCGTCGCCTGGCGGATCACGCCGGCCACATCCGAACTCACGCCGCAATCGGTGCAGCGACTCGCGGACGGCCTCGAGCGCCTGCCCGATCAGTTCCGCTCGTCGCCGGCGGCGCAGAACGGCAGCATCGCGACGGGGTCCCTCACCCCCGCCGTCGCGGGGATCGCCGCAGCGACCCGTGCGACGGCCGCCATCCTGCCGGTGCCGATCGCCCTGCTGGGTGCGCTGGGCTGGTTCGCGGCATTGCAGCTCGCGCGTCTGCTCGGGATGTCGCGGGCCGGCGAGACCCGGCTGCTGCAGGCACGGGGGCTCGCGCGAGGTCAGCGGGCCGGCCTCGCCGCGCTCGATGCGCTGCTGGTCACGGTGGCCGGTGCCCTGGTGGGTCTGGTCGTGGCCGGCGCGGTGCTCGCCGTGCTGTGGGGTGACGCCGGCATAGCGGGGCTGGCCGGCACGTGGCCGACCGTCGTGGCCGGTGGGGCGCTGCTGGCGGCGACCATCGCCGCCGGCCAGTTCGTCGCGAGCACCGCTCCCACGCGTGCCGCGGCGGGGCGAATGGCGCGTGCCGCTTCACCGGCGCTGACCGTGCTGCTGCTCGCGGTCGCCGCCGTGCTCGTGTGGCAGGCGGCGACCACGCCCGGGACGTCCTGGGACTCCTGGTCGGTCGCGGTGACGATGCTCGCGCCGACCGTCGGTGTGGCCGCCCTCGCCGTCGCCGCGCTCGCCGCGTTCGGACCGGTCGCCGCGTTCGCCGCCCGTCGTGCCGCACGCGGTCGCGGTCTGTCGCCGGCCTACCCGATCCGGCAGGTCGCCCGGCGCGTGCCGGCGTTCTCGGTCGGCGTCGTCCTCGTCGTCATCGCAATGGCCGGGGCGACCCTCGCGGGTGCCTACGGGGCGACCTGGTCCACCGCCACGACGCAGTCCCAGCGACTGGCTGCGGGCGCGCCGCTGCGGGCGAGCGTCGACCCGGTCACCCCGGCGGCGCTGGAGCAGGCGACGGCCCTCGGCCCGGCCGCACCGGCGTACACGGCATCGGTGGTCACCGGCGAGGTGGGCGCCTCTCTGATCGCCGTGCCGGCCGACCTGCTTCCGGCGGTGCTGCCCGATCTGCCCGCTCTGGCCGCCTCCCTGGCCACGACGCTGGCAGACGACCTGCGGGGTCCGATGCTGCCCGACGAGGCCACCGGCGTGCGGCTGACGGGCACGATCGCCGGAGACCCCGACGCCGCCGCGGCCGCCACGGCGCTGGCCTGGGTGATGGATGCCGCGGGGACACCGGCATCCATCCCCCTCGTCCTGGAGACGCAGGACCGCACATTCACGGCGACCGGCGAACTGCCGGGCGGCATAGGCCCCTGGCGGCTCACGGCCGTCGAAGTCGCGCGCGGCAATGCGTATCCGTGGGACCGCGTGGCATTCATGGACCTGCGGATCGTCGCCGTGACCGGAGCATCGGAGGCCGACCTCGGGATCACCCCCGTCAGCGCGGCGACCGTGCACCCCCCGAACGCCGCCGACGGCGCCGCCGTCCGTTCCGCCCTCGTGTGGAGCGCGGCCGGCACCGACGCACCGCGAGTGCCGGCCGTCATCACCGAGTCGCTGGCGGAGCAGCTCGCCCTCGCCCCCGGGGATGACCTCGATCTGCGCGTGGACGGCGGCGGGCGCCACTTCGCCGCCGTCGTCGCCGACGTCGTGCCGGCGCTGCCGGGCATCGGCTCGGGTTCGGGAGTATTCGCGTCGCTGCCCACCCTGGTCGAGGCCGGCACCCCACTCGAACCCGCCGACGTCGCCCCCTCGCCGCCTCTGCCCGGTGAGGTGTGGGCCGTCGGAGATGCGACCGCGTTGGCCGAAGCGCTCGACGCGCCCGTCACCGTGCCGGACGACCCCGCCCAGGCGGTCGCCGGCGAGCTCGCCGAGCTGTGGCGCGTGGCCGCGATCGGCGGCGCCGCGCTGACAGGAGTGGCCCTCGTCGCCCTGCTGTGGTCACTGACCCGGCGCCGCGGGGGAGAGGTGCTCGTTCTGCGCACGCTCGGCCTCGCCCCGCGGGCCATCGCCCGTCTGCGCACCATCGAGTCGGGCATGGTCGTGCTGCTGTCGGTCGTGCTGGGCGTCGCCGGGGGACTCGGCCTGGCGGCGCTGCTGATTCCGCGCCTGGCAGCGCGGACCATGCCGGGTGAGCAGGCCACCCCCGCCCTCGCCGTCGACCCCATGCCCGTGGTACTCGCCGCCCTCGTGCTGCTGACCGCGTTCGCGATCGCCGCCGCCGGCATGACCGCCGTCGTGCGCGTGCAGGGCGCGACGACCCGCGTCGAGGAGGCGGCCCCGTGACCACCGCCCGCCTGATGCTGCCGCACCTGCGTGCCGGACTCGGCTCGATCCTGACGGTCGCCGCGATCGTCCTCACGCTGACGGCGGGCGCGGTCTTCGCACCGATCGCGGTGACGGGCATGCTCGACGCGTCCACGCGGCATCGCGTCGAGGCGCTGAGCCCGGCGGTCCGCGATCTCGGGGCATCGGGGCCGTTCACGCCGTGGCCGGGCTCGGGTCCGCAGCCGACGGCCTCGCTGCCCGAGGAGTACCGCGCGACGTGGGGGCTGTGGGACAGCAGCATCCGCACGATCCGTGACGAGATGCCCGGGGACCTCGCCGACGTCTTCGGTGAGGCGGAGTACTACACGCGCTACGGCGAGCCCGGGGAGTTCAACGGCACGACGTATGTGGCCCTCGATCCGCGATTCGCGGAGCGCATCGACGTCGGCGACGGGCGGCTGCCGGAGCTCACGGTCACCGAACCGCAGTGGGAGGAGCTGTTCGCCGACGCGTGGGATGACACGGGTCAGCCTGCCGAGGGGTTCGAACCCGCTCTTCCCGCCATCGAGATCGTGCTCTCGGCCGCGTCGGCCCGCGAGGTCGACTGGGCGATCGGCGAGACCCGGACGGTAGGCACCGAAGCGACCTGGCAGTTCCCGCTTCCCCTCGTCCTGGTGGGCACCTTCGATGCGGTCGACGCGGACGACCCGTACTGGACCCGCGGCACCGGCGTGCTCGCCCCGTCGATCGGCTTCGACCCGGACGGTGTGCCCTATGTGCGAACGACCGGCTACGTCCCGCCGGACATGCTGCCGATGCTGCGCTGGCTCGCGCCGATCACCCAGACCGACGTCTGGTATCCCGCCGAGGTCGAGAAGTTCACCGCGGACGGCGCACCCGAGCTGCTCGCCGCCCTCCGCGGCTTCACGTCGCGCGCGCAGCCGCTGACGTTGCCGGACGGATTCACGTACGCCTCGCTGACCTTCCAGTCGGGGACCGTCGACGCACTGGAGGACGCGGTCGCCGGCAACGCGTCACTGGTCGCCGTCATCGGCATGCTGCTGTCGGGTCCGGTCGGTGTCGCCCTGGCCGTGCTCCTGCTCGGCTGCCGGCTGCTGTGGGAGCGCCGCCGTGCGGGCGCGGCGCTGCTGTCGGCCCGCGGCGCCTCGGATCGGCAGCTGCGGGCGCTGCTCGCGCTCGACGGGCTGGTGGCCGGCGTCATCCCCGCCGTCATCGGTGCGGGGATCGGTCTCGCCGTGGCCGCCCTCATCGTGCCCGGGCAGTCGGCGAGCCCGGCGATGCTGGTCCTGCCGGTCGTGCTGGCGCTGCTGCCCGGGGCGTCCGGCGTGGTCGTGGCAGCGCAGCACCGCGGTCGCGGGCGCGCCGACACGCGGCGGTCGTCGGTCTGGCGCCTCATCATCGATATCGGCATCGTGCTGCTTGCCGCCCTGGCGACCGCGCTGCTGGTGCTGCGCGGCACGGCCGCGACGTCCGAGCAGCTCGACCCGCTCGCCGTGGCCGCCCCGTTCCTGCTGTCGCTGGCCGCGTGCGTGCTCACGCTGCGGCTGTATCCGGCGGTGCTGCGCGTCGTGCTCGCCCGGCAGCAGCGCCGGCCGGGATTCACCGGCCTGGTGGGTGCGGCGCGGGCGCTGCGCGACCCCGCGACAGGCACCGCGCCGGTGCTCGCCCTCATCGTCGGGGTGTCCTTCGCGGTGGCCGGCGGCATCCTGCTCTCCATCGTCCAGAACGGAGCCGAGCACGCCGCCCGCGCAGCCGTCGGTGCCGACCTGCAGGTCCAGGCGCTGCGCCTCACCGACGAGGACATCGCCGCGGTGACCGCTGTCGACGGCGTCGCCGCTGTCGCGCCCGTGTCCGTGCTGCCGGCGTCGGAACTCGAGGTGGATCAGCGCCGCGCGAGAGTGAACCTGTACCTGGCCGATCCGCAGCTGCTCGGCGACGCGCAGCGCGGATACCCGGCATCCATCCCCGACGATGTCGACCTCAGGTCCGTCGACGGCGTGCCCCGCCTGCTGTTCGCGCAGACCGTCGCCGATCGCGAGCGGGTCGAGGCGGACTCGGCGATCGAGATCATCGGCGCCCCGGCCCAGGCCGCGGGTGCCGCCCCGGGCACCGCGGCATTCGCGATCAGCAGCAACTGGGTGCTCACCGACATCGCCTCGCTCGAGCAGATCACCGACCGGGTGCCCACCGCCACGCATCTGTTCATCCGGATCGACGCCGATTCATCGGTGGATGCCGTGGTCGCCGGCATCCGGGACATCCTCGGGCACACGGTGACCGTGACCACCGCCGCCGACGCCCTCGCGCAGATCGACAGCGACCCCGCGGTGACCGGGCTGCGCGCCGTGCTGCTGGCCGGCATCGCCATCTCGGCGCTGCTCAGCGCCGTCGCGGTCGTGGTCACCCTGGTGCTCGGATCGCGTGCCCGCCAGCGCATTCTGGCGCTGCTGCAGACACTCGGAGCACCGCCGCGCACCGGCTCGCGCCTGCTCGCGTGGGAGCTGGTGCCCGCGGGGCTCGCCGCTCTCGTGGTCGGCGGGGTGTTCGGGGCGCTGCTGCCGCTGCTGCTGAGCGCCGTGATCGACCTGCGCTCCTTCACCACCGGCGACGTCGCACCGGCGTACCGGGTGGATCCGCTCATCCTGCTGCTGACGGTCGGCGGCTTCATCGCCGTCACCGCCGGCGCCACCCTGGCAGCTCTCGCGATCGCACGCCGCGCCCGCGCCGCCGCCATTCTGCGTACCGTGGAGGACACGTGACCGACACCGCTGGCATCCACAACCCCCCGGACATCGTCTGCTCCGACCTCGTGCGCATCTTCGCGACCGAGGGCGTCGAGGTGCAGGCGCTGCAGGGTCTCAGCCTCGTCGTCCAACGCGGGGAGCTCGTCGCCGTCGTCGGCGCCTCGGGGTCGGGCAAGTCGACCCTGCTGGCGATCCTGTCGGGCATGGACACTCCGACGGCCGGTGTGGCCCGCGTCGCCGACCGCGATCTGCTGACCATGTCGCGCCGCGACCGCGTCGCGTTCCGGCGGGAGTGCGTGGGCTTCGTGTGGCAGCAGACCTCCCGCAACCTGCTGCCGTATCTGACCGCCGCCGAGAACGTCGCCGCGGTGCTCGCGATCACCGGCACGGTGAAGTCGCGCGCGCGCGCCGAGCGCGCCCGCGACCTGCTCGACCTGCTCGGCATCGGCTACGGTGCCGATCGCCGCCCCGATCAGCTCTCCGGCGGCGAGCAGCAGCGGGTCGCGATCGCCGTCGGCATCGCCAACGAGCCCCGGGTCCTGCTCGCCGACGAGCCGACCGGCGAGCTTGATGACGACACGAGCGCCGAAGTGCTCGAGGCGATGCGGTCGGTCAACCGTGAGCTCGGCGTGACCACGCTGATCGTCACGCACGACCCGTCGGTGTCGGAGCATGTGGCCCGCACGGTGCAGATCCGCGACGGACGCACCGCCACCGAGGTGCTGCGTTCGACGCACACCGATGAGCACGGCGCCGAGCAGCACGTCGCGGAGGAGTACGCCGTGCTCGACAAGGTGGGCCGGCTTCAGCTGCCCGACGAGTTCGTCACCTCGCTCGACCTGCGCGAGCGGGTGCGACTTGCGCTCGAACCCGATCACGTCGGGGTGTGGCCGGGGGCACGGCCCCGCAACGAACCGGCGGCGTCCCCGGTGTCCACGCCACCGGCATCCCCACCAGCCGCGTCCCCGCCACCGGCTTCCACACCCCCGGCATCCACTTCGGAGGAGGCATCATGACCATCGCCCTGCGCGCCGAAGCACTGGTGCGGGTCTTCCCCTCGCCGGGCGGTGACGTGCACGCCTGCGACGGCATCGACCTCGCTCTGCATCCGGGCGAGATGCTCGTCGTCCGCGGCCGCTCCGGCGCCGGCAAGACCACGCTGCTCAATCTGCTGGGCCTGCTCGACCGGCCGACATCGGGCCGCGTCGTGATCGGCGACACCGAGACCACGGGCATGTCCGAGGCGCAGCTGGCGGGCATCCGGCGCGACCGGCTCGGCTTCATCTTCCAGTCGTTCGGGCTCGTTCCGGTGCTGTCGGCCCGTGAGAACGTCGAACTGCCGCTGCGGATCGCCGAGGTCGACCCGGCCGAACGAGACCGGCGGGTGGCTGAGGCGCTCGACCGGGTCGGCCTGGGCGGGCACGGCGAGCAGCGACCGGCCGAGCTGTCGGGCGGGCAGCAGCAGCGCGTGGGCATCGCCCGGGCGATCGTGGCGGATGCGCCCATCCTCATCGCGGACGAACCGACGGGACAGCTGGACTCGCAGACGGCGGCGACCATCATGGACCTGCTCGGCGAGCTCGCCCACGATCGGGGCCTCGCCGCGATCGTCTCCACGCACGACCCGTTGCTCGTCGCCCGCGCCGATCGGGTGCTCGAGCTGCACGACGGGCGCATCGTGGACGGCGGCTCCGGCGCGACGACTCCGGGTTCGGGGGCCGATGCGACCGTGGCCGTCGCACGCGGGGCTGCTCCGGCTTCGGGCGCCGACGCGCCCGGCACCGTCGCACGCGGAGCTGCTCCGGCTTCGGGCGCCGACGCGCCCGCCGCTGATGCGCCCGCCGCTGATGCCCCCGGCGTTGACGCCCCCGGCGCTGATGCGACGCTGACCCGCGCTGAGTTGCGACGTCGGCGCGAAGGGCGCTGACCAGAGGCCTTCTGTATACCGGATCGGGCGATCTTTCGCTCAATTTGCCCAAAATCGGCCCGTATGTATACACTAGCGGCATCCGATCATCGGGGAAGGGATGCCATGCGGGCCAGCGATCGCGCATACGACACCCTGCTCGAAGAGATCCAGTCGGGTGATCTCGGCCCCGGCACCGTTCTCGCCGAAGTCGAGCAGGCCACCCGCCTCGGGGTGAGCCGCACCCCGCTGCGCGAAGCACTCGGCCGCCTCGCCGCCGACGGCCTGGTCATGCAGGCCTCGCCCCGCGTCACCGTCGTCAGCGACATCGACGCCGACGACATCCGCGAGCTGTTCGAAGTGCGTCGCGCTCTCGAAGAGACCGCCGCCCGCCTGGCGGCCGTCCGCGCCGACACCGCCACGTTCGCCGCACTCGCCGCCGAATTCGGGCGCGCCGACACCGCGACCGACGCCGACGCGTACTACCGCCTCATCGCCCGCTTCGACGCGGCCCTGGACGGTGCTGTCACCAACGACTACCTGACCACCGCGCTGAAGAACGTGCGCACCCACCTCGTGCGCGTGCGGCGCCTTGCCCGCGACAACCCCGGGCGCCTGGCTGCATCGTCCGGCGAGCACCGCATCATCGCCGCAGCCATCGCCGCCCGCGACGCGGACCTCGCCGCACACGCCACCCATGTCCACCTGTACAACGCACTGACTTCGATCCTCGAGTCCCTGGAGGCCCAGCCATGACCGTCACCCATCACGTCCGCGTGTACCGCAGCGAAGAAGAGCTGCTCCGCGAAGACCAGCTCGCCTACAAGATCGCGCAGGTCGCCGTCGACCCGGTCGCCGTCGACCCCGAGGTCGTCGACATGATCATCAACCGCATCATCGACAATGCGTCCGTCGCCGCGGCATCCATCACCCGCGCTCCCGTCAGCGCGGCACGCCAGCAGGCGCTCGACCACGCCGTGTCGATCGGCGGAGTGGGCGCCACGGTGTTCGGCTGCGCGCTCGATCGCCGCTCCAGCCCGGAGTGGGCGGCCTGGGCGAACGGCGTCGCCGTGCGCGAGCTCGACTACCACGACACCTTCCTCGCTGCCGAGTACTCGCACCCCGGCGACAACATCCCGCCGATCCTCGCGGTCGCCCAGCACACCGGCGCCGACGGCGCCGCTCTCGTGAGGGGACTGGCCACCGGCTACGAGATCCAGGTCGACCTCGTGAAGGCCATCAGCCTGCACAAGCACAAAATCGACCACGTCGCCCACCTCGGCCCGTCGGCCGCGGCCGGCATCGGCACGCTGCTGGGCCTCGACGTCGACACGATCTACCAGGCCGTCGGCCAGGCGCTGCACACCACGACCGCAACCCGCCAGTCGCGCAAGGGCGAGATCTCCTCCTGGAAGGCCCACGCCCCCGCCTTCGCCGGCAAGATGGCCGTCGAAGCGGTCGACCGGGCGATGCGCGGCGAGACGTCTCCCAGCCCGATCTACGAAGGCGAAGACGGGGTGATCGCCTGGCTGCTCGACGGCAAGGATGCGGCCTACGATGTGCCGCTTCCGGATGCCGGAGAGCCCAAGCGCGGCATCCTCGACACCTACACGAAGGAGCACTCGGCCGAGTACCAGGCCCAGGCATGGATCGACCTGGCACGCAAGCTGCACGGCTCGAACCCCGAGCTGGCCGATCCGGCGAACGTCGAATCCATCGTGCTGCACACGTCGCACCACACGCACTACGTGATCGGCTCGGGTGCGAACGACCCGCAGAAGTACGATCCGACCGCCTCGCGCGAGACGCTCGACCATTCGATCCCGTACATCTTCGCCGTCGCGCTGCAGGACGGCGGCTGGCACCACGTCGACTCGTACGCGCCCGAGCGCGCGGCGCGTGAGGACACGGTCGCACTGTGGCACAAGATCACCACCGCCGAAGACGCGGAGTGGACGCGCCGCTACCACTCCGAAGACCCGAATGAGAAGGCGTTCGGCGGCCGCGTGGAGATCACGCTGACCGACGGATCGACCGTGGTCGACGAGATCGCCGTGGCCGACGCCCACCCGCTCGGCGCGCGGCCGTTCGCGCGCGAGAACTACATAGCCAAGTTCCGGCTGCTCGCCGAGCCCGTGCTCACCCCCGACGAGATCGAGCGGTTCCTCGACCTGGCCCAGCGGCTGCCCGAGCTCACCGCCGCCGAGGTCGCGCAGCTGACGATCGTGGCCAAGCCCGGCGTGCTGGCCGCGGCACCCGCCCCGAAGGGACTGTTCTGACATGCCGATTCGCGTAACTCCTTCGATCTGCCACGATTTCGGGCCGCACCACGCCATATCGGCCGCTGCGGCACCGGATCGAAGGAGTTACGTCGCCACCGAGGGAGAGAACTGATGCTGTACGCCACCACGCCGGCCGCCGAGAAGCGCCGCCTGCTGCGCGAACGCCTCGCCACCGGTGAGCTGCTGCGGTTTCCGGGCGCGTTCAACCCGCTGTCGGCCCGGCTCATCGAGCAGAAGGGGTTCGAGGGCGTCTACATCTCGGGCGCTGTGCTCTCGGCCGACCTCGGGCTGCCCGACATCGGCCTGACGACGCTGACCGAGGTGGCCGACCGGGGCCAGCAGATCGCGCGGATGACCGATCTGCCGGCGATCATCGACGCCGACACCGGCTTCGGCGAGCCGATGAACGTGGCGCGCACGATCCAGACCCTCGAAGACGCCGGGATCGCCGGCACCCACATCGAGGATCAGATCAACCCGAAGCGATGCGGCCACCTCGACGGCAAGGCCGTCGTCGACGCCGACACCGCGATCAAGCGCATCCGCGCCGCGGCCGACGCCCGCCGCGATCCGAACTTCCTGATCATGGCGCGCACCGACATCCGCGCGGTGGAGGGGATGGATGCCGCGGTCGACCGCGCGAAGGCACTCGTCGATGCGGGGGCGGACGCCATCTTCCCCGAGGCGATGCGCACGCTCGAGGAGTTCGCCGCGGTGCGGGCCGCGGTCGACGTGCCGATCCTGGCCAACATGACCGAGTTCGGCAAGAGCGACCTGTTCTCCGTCGACCAGCTGCGGGACGTCGGGGTGAACATCGTGATCTGGCCGGTGTCGCTGCTGCGCATCGCGATGGGCGCGGCCGGCCGGGCCCTCGATACGCTGATCGACGAGGGGCATCTCACCAGCAAGCTCGGCGAGATGCAGCACCGCGCCGACCTCTACGAACTGATCGACTACGAGCAGTACAACAGCTTCGACACCAGCATCTTCAACTTCACCATCACGAAGGACTGAACCATGACTGACACTGAGATCAAGAAGGGCCTCGCCGGCGTCGTCGTCGACTACACGGCCGTCTCGAAGGTCAACCCCGAGACGAACTCGCTGCTGTACCGCGGGTATCCCGTGCAGGAGCTGGCGGCGACGCAGTCGTTCGAGGCAGTGGCATACCTGCTGTGGCACGGCGAGCTGCCGACCGACGTGCAGCTCGCGCAGCTGCGCGCGACCGAGCGTCAGTATCGCGCGCTCTCGCCCGACGTGCGCGCCGTGATCGATCACGTGCCGCTCGACGCCCACCCGATGGACGAGGTGCGCACCGCGGTCTCGCTCATCGGTGCCAAGGATCTGGCGGGTTCGGGTTCGGTGATGGATGCCGGGGGCACGGCCGACGAGAACCTGGCGCGCAGCATCCGGCTGTTCGCCGCGCTGCCGGCCATCGTCGCGTACGGTCAGCGCCGCCGCCGAGGTCTCGAGCCGGTCGAGTCGCGGGACGACCTCGACTACGCCGCCAACTTCCTGTGGCTGACGTTCGGCAAGGAGGCCGACGAGGTCGTCGTCGATGCGTTCAACCGGTCGATGATCCTGTACGCGGAGCACTCGTTCAACGCGTCGACCTTCACGGCGCGCGTCGTGACCTCGACGCTGAGCGACCTGTACTCGGCCGTCGTCGCGGCCATCGGTGCACTGAAGGGCCCGCTGCACGGTGGCGCGAACGAGGCCGTGCTGCACATCTTCGACGAGATCGGCACTGCGTCGAATGTGGTGCCGTGGCTGGATACCGCCCTGGCCGAGAAGCGGAAGATCATGGGCTTCGGCCACCGGGTGTACAAGCGCGGCGACTCGCGCGTGCCGACCATGAAGGCCGCACTCGACACGCTCGTCGAGCACTACGACCGGCCCGAGGTCGCCGAGTTGTACGACACGCTCGAGTCGGAGTTCGTGTCGCGCAAGGGCATCTACCCGAACCTCGATTACCCGTCGGGTCCGGCATACAACCTGATCGGGTTCGACACCCTCACCTTCACGCCGCTGTTCGTGGCCGCGCGGGTGACGGGCTGGACCGCGCACATCATGGAGCAGGCGTCCGCGAACGCGCTGATCCGCCCGCTGTCCGAGTACAACGGCCCGGATGAGCGGCACATCGACGGGTATGTGCCCGATGAGGCCGTGCTCGCGGCCGCGGAACGGGCTGAGGAAGCGGCCGGCTGATCCGCCCGCCGGTCACCCGTGTTGCGGTCCTGATCCCTGCGCGAACTCGGCGCGCTCGCTCGCCCGCGCCGCATCGATCGCGTCGGCCCGCTGTTCACGGCGCCGGAGGGCAGCGGCCCCGGATTCTGAGCGCACACGATCCGGGTGGCGGTGTCGCACCGCCCGGGGAGCGGGCTGAACGATCGGTCGGGAACGATACGCTGGCGGTGACGTCCACCACTGAGCAAGGAGGCTGCCGTGCGCACTGCCGTGATCGTCGATGTCGTCCGCACCCCGTCGGGACGCGGCAAGCCCGGAGGTGCGCTGAGCGGCGTGCATCCGGTCGACCTGGCGGCGGCCACCCTGACCGCGCTGCTCGACCGCAGCGGACTCGAGTCGACGCAGATCGACGACGTCCTCATGGGCTGCGTGAGTCAGATCGGCGACCAGGCGATGAACATCGGCCGGCTGGCCGCGCTCGCCGCCGGATTCGACGAGAGCGTGCCCGCCGCGACCATCGACCGCCAGTGCGGCTCCAGTCAGCAGGCAGCCCACTTCGCCGCGCAGGGCGTGATCGCCGGCGCCTACGACATCGTCATCGCCGCGGGCGTCGAGTCGATGAGCCGGGTGCCGCTGGGCTCATCGCGGCAGGGCGGATCGACAGCGCCCGGCATCGCCGCGCGTTACCCGGACGGCCTCGTCAACCAAGGGGTGTCGGCCGAGCTCATCGCGCACAAGTGGGGCTTCTCGCGCGCCGAGCTCGACGGGTTCTCGGCACTGTCGCACCAGCGTGCGGCCGCAGCGTGGACGGCGGGCAGGTTCGACTCGCAGGTCATCCCGGTGCTGACGCCCGATCAGCCCGACGCCGTCGCCTTCGACGAGACCGTGCGCGCGGGCACCACCGCCGAGGGACTGTCGGGCCTGCCGACCGTCTTCCGGACCGACGAGATGGCCGCCCGGTTCCCCGAGATCGACTTCAAGATCACCCCCGGCAGCTCCTCTCCGCTGACGGATGCCGCGTCTGCCGCCCTCATCATGAGTGAAGACAGGGCGCGCGAGCTCGGGCTCACCCCGCGGGCGCGGTTCCACGCGTTCGCCGTGGTCGGCGACGATCCGCTCTTCATGCTGACCGGACCGATCCCGGCCACCCGGCGCATCCTCGAGCGCAGCGGCCTGTCGATCGACGACATCGACGCCTACGAGGTGAACGAAGCATTCGCCCCGGTGCCGCTGGCCTGGCTGCGCGAATTCGACGCCGACGCCGCCAAGCTCAACCCCTGGGGCGGTGCGATCGCGCTCGGCCACGCCGTGGGCGCCTCGGGGACCCGCCTGCTCGGCACGCTGCTCTCGTATCTCGAGGCGACCGGCGGACGTTACGGGCTGCAGACCATGTGCGAAGGCGGCGGCATGGCCAACGCCACCATCATCGAGCGCCTCTGACGCGCTGAGCAGGTCACGCTGCGGTCGGCTCGCCCACCCGCGCTCGATCAGCACGGTGAATGCCAGGACGCGACACGGCCCCGGAAGCCGAAGCTCCCGGGGCCGCCCGATGGATGCCGCTGTTACAGCGCGGCAGCCCGTCGACGCGTCGCGATCAGCACCGCTCCGCCGATCGCCGTCATCACGGCCAGCACCGTCACGAACCCGATCGGGAAGCTGCCGCCGGTCGCGGCCAGCTGACCGGCGGCGAGCACCTCGATGCTCACCGAGATCGGCTCCAGCCCGTCGGACTCGAGCACGAGCGTGTGCGCGCCGACCTCGAGATCCGCGGGGATCTGCACGGTGAACGCGGTGGCGCCCGCGGCATCCGCCGCCGGAATGCCCTCGATCACGATCGGGTCGCTGAACAGCGTCGCCGCGATCTGCTGGCCGGGGTTCAGCCCCGAGACGGCGACGGGCAGCGAACCGCCCTGCTCGACGCGTCCCGACCCGACGTCGATGGTTGCCCAGTCGGCGCCCGGCTCCGGCGAAGGCGTCGGCTCCGGCGTCGGGGTCGGCTCGGGCGTCGGAGTCGGCTCGGGCGTCGAGCCGCCGGCGACGACCGCGCGACCCAGCGGTGCCGGGTCGACGACGTCGTGCGCGGCGAAGTACGCCACCGTCGCGGTCAGGTCGGCCTGGCCGGTGTCGGCCCGGTCGGTGCCGGCTGCGAACGTGACGAAGTTGTCGCCGCCGGCCGCGACGAACGAGTTCGTCACGACCGTGAACTCGTCCGACGCGCCGACGGCCGCGCCGTTCAGCGCCATCGACACGATGCGCTCACCGCGCGCCGCGTCCGCGTCGTACTCGTAGGTGAACCCGTCCGAGATGCCCAGGTGCAGCTTCGGCCGCGACGAGCCGTCGGGCTGCCACTGCTCCTCGAGCACGTCCTTCAACTGGGCACCCGTGAGGGTCACCGTGACCAGGGTGTTGGCGAACGGCTGCACGTTCGCCACGTCGCGGTAGGTCATCGTGCCGTCGGTGCCGTACAGCAGGTCGGCGCGCAGGCCACCGGGGTTCATGATCCCGATCTCGGCGGGCGTGCCCGCGTAATCCGCGTTCGAGGTCGCCCACAGGTAGACATCGGCGACCAGGTTGCCCAGCGACGACTCCACACCGCGGTCATCGCCCGGGGGCGTCCCGCCGCGCACGATGTCGCCGCTGACCGCACCGACCTCGACCGACCCCTCGACCTCGGCAACCGCCACCGCGTCGGCGACGATCTCGGCGACCTCGGGCGCGTCGGCGTAGACCGCGGCGCCGTCGACGACCAGCGGAACCACCGAGCCGTCGATCGACACGAGCTGGTTCGTCGCGGCATCCACGGAGATGTCGAGCTTGCCCAGCGCCTTGCCGTACTCCTGCGCCTGGATCACCGGGCGGCCGTCGATCTCGCACGCGTAGTTCTGGTGCGTGTGTCCCGACACGATCGCGTCGATCTCGTCGGACGCGCCGTGGATCAGCTCACCGTACGCGGTCCCATCGGCGGCGATGTCTGCGCAGACATCACCCTCCGGGCCCTCGTGGGTGAGCAGCACGATCACATCGGCCAGGTCGCCCGTGACGATCTCGCCGGCCACGCGGTTCGCCGCCTCGAGCTGATCGCCGAACTCGATGTCGGCGATGCCGTCGGGGCTGACCATGGCCGCGGTTTGCGCGGTCACCGTGCCGATGAACGCGACGCGCACACCGTCGACGGTCTCGACCGCGTACTCCGGCAGCGCGGGGGTCTCGGTGCCCTTCAGGTACACGTTCGCACCCAGCCCGAACACGTCCGAGCCGTAGCGCGGCAGGACGCGATCGGTGAGGTCTGCGAACCCGGCGTCGAACTCGTGGTTTCCGACGGCGCTGACATCGAGTCCGGCGGCGACGAGTGCGTCGATCGTGGGGTTGTCCTGCTGGATGAACGACGTGAACGTCGAGGCGCCGATGTTGTCGCCGGCCGAGACGAACAGCGTGTTCGGGTTGACGGTCTCGAACGCGTCGACCGCACCGGCGAGGCTCGCAGCCCCCGCTTCGCCGTTGCCGATGTTCTGCTCGAGACGACCGTGGAAGTCGTTGATCGTCAGGACCTGGACATCCTTGGTCGCCGGCGCCAGGGCATCGTCGATCGCGAAGACGGTCGTGGTGCCCGACACTTCGTTGCCGACCGCGATCAGCGGAGCGCCGGTGGGTGAGTCAGCCGCCGCGATGAATGCGATCGACTCGGGCCCGAGGTCACCGGCCTGCGCGAGGTCGCCGCCGTCTTCGACGGACTGCGAGAAGTCGCGGTTGTTGATGTAGGTGACGAAGGTGGATGCCGCCGGCTCGGTCACGTCGTAGACCGCGATGCCCCCCACGCGCTCGAAGCCGACGAACGCGTAGGTCCGGCCGCTCAGCTCGCCGATGACGACCGACTCGGCCTCGGGACCCTTGTCCTCGCTGCGCCCCTCGAAGTTCGACTCGGAGTGGTTCGAGTTGAAGAACTCGGGCGCCGCGGCGTAGGTGATCTCCTCGAACGAGCTGCCCGAGTCCCAGACCAGGTCGCCGGTGGTCGTCCAGATCGAGAACGAGCGGGCGCCGAAGGCGTACAGCTCGGTGTAGCACTCGGCAGCGGCGTCGAACCCGTTCTCGATGGTGACGTTGAGGCGGCCGAGGTCGGCGTCGCCCAGCTTGCCGGCGAGCGGGCTGTCGGCGCAGACGGGGCCGTAGCCGTCGTCTTCGAGGTCCTTGACGCGCGACGGCTCGACGTAGTCGCCCCACTCGCGGGCATCGCCCTCGTTCGCGGTGACGAGGTAGGTCGTGCCGTCCGCGGTGTACGAGTCGATGGCGTCGGGCATGTACACGCCGTACAGGCCCTCGTAGGTGCGCAGGTCGAATCCGCTGTCGCGGTCGCTCGGGTCGAGGGCGTTCGCTTCGAGGCCGTGGTCTTTGAAGCCGAGCGGCTCGATGCCGGTGACCGTCGCCGAGTCGAGGTCGACGACCGCGATGGCGTTCGCCTCTTGCAGCGTCGCGTACGCGGTGCCGCCGTCGACGGTGATGTACTCGGGCTCGAGGTTGCGGCTGACCGGGAAGTCGGAGCCGACCGTCGGGCCGAACACGCGGACGTCCTCGGGCAGCGCCCCATCGGCCTCGAAGGCGTGGAAATCGGCGATGCGCACGTCGCCCTGCGCGGGGGCGGCCAGGCCGCTGGGCAATGCCACCACGGCGATCGAACCCTCGGGGTCGACAGTGAAGTCGTCGTCGGGCTCGCCCTCGTTCGCGACGACCGCGTAAGCGCCGTCGGCCGAGATGGTCACCATGTCGGGGAGCGCGCCGACGGTGACCGTGCCGAGGCGTGCGGCCCCGGCATCCATCGCATTCGCGTCGAAGAACACCAGGTGCCCGGCATCGGTCTTCGTCGGCGCCTCGACGGCGATGACGCCGAGGCCGTCGGCGCGGATGGCGACCGAGTTGGCCACGCCCTCGGACGTGATCGAGAACAGCTTCGTGATCGCAGTCGGGTCGGAGTAGTCGAGCACGTCGACCGACCCGGTCTGTGCGTTGACGACGAACAGACGGTCGCCGAAGGCCTGCACGATCTCGGCGGCCGACTCGTCGAACACGCCGGTCTCGAAGGTGCCGACAGGGGTCAGTGCCAGCGCGGCGTCATCTGCGGAGTAGGTGATCGGTGTCGCCACGACCTGCGCGGACGCGGCGACCGGGGCCAGTGCGAGAGTGCACAGGACCGCGGCGGCCGCGCCGAGCGCAACCGGACGGCGGAAGGATGGCAAGGGCATGGATATCCTCGTCGATTCGGGATCGGGAACGCGCGAATCTGCGCTCCTCAGTCCTAACGACGTCCGGTGTCCGGAACATGAACGGCGGGCGACGCGGAGGTTCCTCCATCGCTCACGCTTCTTCGCCGACGCGGGGCTCCGAGGCGAAGAGATTCAACCCGAGCGCGCGTGTGAGGTAGGCCGTCGCGATCTGGCCGCGCACGCTGTTGCCGGCGCTGTCCAGGGGAGGGGAGTAGGCGCCGAGTCCGCCCTTGCCGGGTGCGACGGTCACGATTCCTCCGGAGACACCCGATTTGCCGGGCAGGCCGATGTCGAACAGCCACTCGCCCGAGCGCTCGTACAGACCGCTCGCCGCCAGCACCGCGAGCGCATCGCGGCAGACGTCGGCCGACACCACCCGCTCGCCGGTCACCGGGTTCACCCCGCCGTGGGCGAGGGTCGCGCCCATGACGGCGAGGTCGCGGGCGTCGACGAGCAGCGAGCACTGGCGCGTGTACACGTCCAGCGCGGCGAGCGGGTCGCCCTCGATGCGTCCGTAGCTGCTGAGCAGCTCGGCGATCGCCCGATTGCGCTCGTTCGTCGCGGACTCGGATCGATACACCTCGTCGTCGACGATGAGGTCGCGGCCCGCGAAGCGCGAGAGACCGGTCTGCACGAGATGCCAGTTGGCCTCGGTGGTGGCGCCGGGGAGCATGGCGGTGGTGGCGATCGCGCCGGCGTTGACCATGGGGTTCATCGGGTGGCCGCGGTTGAGCTCGATCGCGATGACGGAGTTGAAGGCGGAGCCGGTGTTGTTGACGCCGACGACTTCGAGTGCACGTTGACGACCGATCGCGTCGCACAGCAGCGCGTACACGAACACCTTCGAGATGGACTGGATCGAGAACGGGATGCGGGTGTCGCCGACCTCGTGCAGCCGCCCGTCTCCCTGGGCGACGCACAGCCCGAACGCGTGCGCGTCGGCCCGCGCGAGGATGGGGATGTAGTCGGCGACCGCGCCCTCGTCGTGCCGGCGGGCGCGCTCGTAGGCTCCGGCCAGTGCCGCATCGATCCGGTCGCTGTCGGGGATGCTGCCCGTGCCCGCGCGCTGGGCGATGTCGCCGACGTCGAACTCATCTCCTCGCATCTGCTCAGCGTAGGGGCCGACGGTGCTGATCGAGCTTTCGGCTTTTCGAGCAGATAGTAGGACGTCCATGTAAAATGGAGCGTCGCCTCACCCCCGGCGCCGAATCGCACCTCTCACAAGGACGTGAATCCCATGAGCCTGACCCTCACACCCCCGCTCTCGCGCGAAGAGCGCGCCGCCATCCTCGACGCCGTGCGTGCTTTCGCCCAGCACGAGCTCGCGCCACATGCGCTGGAGTGGGACGAGCGGCAGCACTTCCCCAAGGATGTGCTCGCGGTCGGCGGCGAACTGGGTCTCGGTGGCATCTACGTGCGCGAGGACGTCGGCGGATCGGCGCTGAGCCGTCAGGATGCCGCCGCGATCTTCGAAGAGCTCGCCATGGGCGACACGACGATCGCCGCCTACATCTCGATTCACAACATGGTCGCGTGGATGATCGATTCGTACGGCACCGACGCGCAGCGGCAGGAGTGGCTGCCGACGCTCGTGGCGATGAGCCGGCTCGGCGCCTACTGCCTGACCGAGCCCGGTGCCGGATCGGATGCCGCCGCCATCACCACGACGGCGATCGCCGACGGCGACGAGTATGTGCTCACCGGTGTCAAGCAGTTCATCTCCGGCGCCGGTGACGCCGCCGTCTACGTGGTGATGGCGCGCACCGGCGAGCCCGGGTCGCGGGGGATCACCGCGTTCCTCGTGCCGGGGGATGCCGCGGGCCTGAGCTTCGGGGTGAACGAGAAGAAGATGGGGTGGAAGGCCCAGCCCACCCGGCAGGTGATCTTCGACGAGGTGCGCGTACCGGCATCCGCTGTCCTCGGCGAGATCGGCGGCGGGTTCAAGCTGGCCATGAGCGGGCTCAACGGCGGACGCATCAACATCGCGGCGTGCTCGCTCGGCGGTGCCCGATGGGCACTCGACCGCGCCACGCAGTATGTGCAGGAGCGGTTCACGTTCGGTGAGGCGCTCGCCGAACGGCAGTCCGTGGTGTTCGCGCTCGCCGACATGGCGACCCAGTTGCAGGCGGCGCGGGCCTTGGTGCGCGATGCCGCACGCGCCGTCGACGAGCACGCCGAGGATGCCGTGATGCAGTGTGCGATGGCCAAGCGATTCGCGACCGACGCCGCGTTCGACGTCGCCAACCAGGCGCTGCAGCTGCACGGCGGGTACGGCTACCTGCACGAGTACGGCATCGAGAAGGTCGTGCGCGATCTGCGGGTGCACCAGATCCTCGAGGGCACCAACGAGATCATGCGCGTGATCATCGGCCGCAGCGTTCTGGGAACATGAGGGCATGACTTCCTACGAGACGATCCTCACCGAGACGCGCGGACGCGTCGGCTGGATCACGCTGAACCGACCCGAAGCCCTCAACGCCCTGAACTCCCAGGTCATGCACGACGTCGTGACCGCCGCCGAGGCGTTCGACGCCGACGAGGGCATCGGCGCCATCGTCGTCACCGGCAGCGAGCGTGCGTTCGCGGCCGGCGCCGACATCAAGGAGATGAGCGACAAGACCGGGCTCGACATGCTGATGGGCGATCACTTCGGCGCGTGGGGACGGTTCGCCGCGGTGCGCACGCCCGTGATCGCCGCAGTGTCGGGCTATGCGCTGGGCGGCGGGTGCGAACTGGCGATGATGTGCGACATCATCCTCGCCGCCGACACCGCCCAGTTCGGTCAGCCAGAGATCAACCTCGCCGTGATCCCCGGGATGGGCGGCACGCAGCGCCTCATCCGCGCAGTCGGCTACTACAAGGCCGCCGAACTCGTGCTGACCGGGCGCACGATGCCCGCCGAAGAGGCGGAGCGCGCTGGGCTCGTGTCGCGCGTCGTCCCGGCCGCGGAGCTGCTGGACGAGGCGGGCAAGGTCGCCGACACGATCGCGTCGAAGTCGCTGCCGTCGGTGTTCGCAGCCAAGGCGGCGCTGGATGCCGCGATGGAGACCTCGCTCGCCGAAGGCCTGCGGTTCGAGCGGCAGGCCTTCGCCTCGCTGTTCGACACGGCAGACCAGAAGGAGGGCATGGCCGCCTTCCGCGAGAAGCGGAAGCCCGACTTCACCGGGCGCTGAACGGATGCCGGGTCAGCGCCGCCCCGGGATGCGGTCCACGAGCGGGGCGCTCATGCGCATCCACTCCGCCGAGATCGGCAACCTCGCCCCGGAGGCACGGCGTCGGCTGCGGTCGCCGCAGCGTGCGCGCATCGCCGCGTGTCTCTCGCGTCGAGTGCGCTGAGAACCGGTCAGCTGGTGGGGGCATCGACGTGATCGCCCGCATGCTGACGCAGGCGCGCGACGATCCGCACGAGATCGTCTGCATCGGTCGCGTCGATGCCCGGCTGTTCGAACACGTCGGCGTTCAGCGCCGCGGTCGCCCGGGCCGCGAGCGTGCGTCCGGCATCGGTGAGCGCAACCAGACGGCCGCGGCCGTCGGACGGATGCGCCTCGCGCCGCACGAGTCCGGCGGTCTCCAGTCGGTCGACGGTGTTCGTGACGCTCGTCGGATGCACCTGGAGTCGTGCCGAGGCGGACGACATCGGCATCCGGCCCTCGCGAGTGAAGCTCAGCAGGGTGAGCAGCTCGTAGCGTGCGAACGTGAGGCCGAACGGCTTCAATGCGTCGTCGACGCGCGCGAGCAGCAGCTGCTGCGCCCGCATGATCGAGGTGACCACGGTCATGCCGGTCGCGGCATCCATCCACCCGTGCGCCGTCCATTGGCGGCGGGCCTCGGCGATCGGGTCGATCGCGGGGCGTTCGTGGTGAGCCACAACCGGCCTCCTGTCATCGCTGAACACGGTAGTCGGCTTTCTCCTGGTGATTTCCGCGTGCCGACATCGGTCTGGTGCGCTTGTATTGGAGATGGGCGTACCCGCGTGCGGAGGTGGCCGCCCGGCCGAGGGTCGTGGTTCACGGCAGAGTGTATACATAGAGCCGCTTGACGAGGGCGGTGACGCGAGATATGACGCTGATTGGCTACATTCCCCCGGCCGACAGTAGACTCGCCGCAGGCGTGAGGAGTTGTCGATGAAGATCGTCGTGCTGGTCAAAGAGGTCCCCGATACGTATGGGGATCGCAAGTTGGATCTCGAGACCGGTCTGGCCGACCGAGACGCTTCCGAGCGCGTGCTCGACGAGATCGGGGAACGCGCCCTCGAGGTCGCGCTGTCGTACGCCGACAAGAACGCCGGGACCGAGGTCGTCGTCGCGTCGATGGCGCCGGAGGCGTCGGCCGCGACGATCCGCAAGGGCCTGGCGATGGGCGCCGCCTCGGCGCTGCAGGTCGTGGACCCGGCGCTCGCGGGTGCCGACCTCGGCGTCACCGCGAAGGTGCTCGCCGCCGCGGTGCAGCGGGCCGGGTTCGACCTGGTCATCACCGGCAACCTGTCCACCGACGGCTCGGGCGGTGTGATCCCGGCGATGCTGGCCGAGCACCTGGGCGTGCCGCACGCCACCGCGCTGGCGGAGGTTGAGATCTCCGAGACCGGTGTTTCGGGCACGCGGGCGACGGATGCCGGACAGGCGAAGGTCTCCACGGCTCTGCCGGCGGTCATCTCGATCACCGAGGCACTGCCCGACGCGCGCTTCCCGAACTTCAAGGGCATCATGGCCGCGAAGAAGAAGCCGTTCGAGACGGTGTCGCTGGCTGACCTCGGCGTCGACATCGACCCGGCGACGGCGCCGCAGTCGATCATGACGACGGTGAGTGAGAAGCCGCCGCGCGGCGCGGGCGTGAAGATCGTCGACGAAGGCGACGCCGGCGACAAGCTCGCCGCGTTCCTCATCGAGAACCGACTGGCATAAGGGGACTGTGATGACCGATTTCGCTGCGGACTCGATTCTCGTTCTGCTGGATGTGACCCCCGAGGGGGAGCTGGCCAAGTCGTCGGCGGGCCTGCTGGGTGCGGCCGCGCAGGTCGGCACCCCGGTGGCGCTGGTGGTCGCCGGTGACGATGCGCACGCCGCATTCGTGACGGCCGCGGGCCAGCTCGGTGCCGGAACCGTGCTGACGGCCGGGCTCGGCGGTGCCGACACGGCGCTGACCGCCCCTCTCGTAGACGCGCTCCAGGCCGCGGCCGCCCTCGTGCAGCCCGACGCCGTGCTCATCTCGAACTCGATCGAAGGCCGCGACATCGCCGGCCGCTACGCGGTGCGCTCGAACTCGGCCCTGTCGGTCGATGCGGTCGGCCTCGTCCGCGACGACGAGGGCATCATCGCCCAGCACTCCGTGTACGGCGGCGCCTTCAACGTCACCAGCGCCGCGACGTTCGGCGCCCCCGTGATCACGGTCCGGCAGGGTGCGGTCGACGCGCGCGCCGAAGTCGTGGCGACCCCCGAGGTCGTGGCGGTGGAGGCCCCGGCATCCAGTTCTCCGGCGGCGACCATCGAGTCGTTCGAAGCCGAGGTTTCCGCCTCGTCGCGCCCCGAGCTGCGTGGCGCGGCGAAGGTCGTCTCGGGCGGTCGCGGTCTGGGCTCCGAGGAGAAGTTCGTGCTCGTCGAGCAGCTCGCCGATGCGCTCGGCGCTGCGGTGGGCGCCTCTCGTGCCGCGGTGGATGCCGGATACATCCCCTACTCGCACCAGGTCGGCCAGACGGGTGTCTCGGTCTCGCCGCAGCTGTACGTGGCGCTGGGCATCTCCGGCGCGATCCAGCACAAGGCGGGCATGCAGACGGCAAAGACCATCGTCGCGATCAACAAGGACGGCGACGCCCCGATCTTCGACGTGGCCGACTTCGGCGTCGTCGGCGACCTGTTCACCGTGGTGCCGCAGCTGATCGCGGCGCTCGAGGCGAACAAGGCCAAGTAATGGCGACCTACGGCCGGACGCTCCGCCGCGGGCTCCCGCGTGTCACCGGTGGCGACGCGTGGCCGGCGGCCGGCGACGCTCCCGACGGCGTGGGGGTGGATGCCGGTGTGGCGCAGGCCGCAGGGTCGGAGGCGTCCGCTGCGCAGGTGGCTTCGGCTGAAGCCGGCACGTCCGCTGCGACGACGGCCGCCGCATCGGCGGCCGTCGCGGTCGCGCACGAGTCAGTCGCCGCTGCGAGCGAGTCGGTAGCCGGGGCGCACGAGTCGGTCGCCGGCGCGCGTGAGTCCGCGGACGCCGCGAGCGCCTCCGCCGTCGCCGCTGCGGGCGCGGCAGCGGTCGTGACGTCGATCCGTCGCGGGCTGCCGCGCGTGACCGGCGGCGAGCCCTGGCCCCCGGCATCCGTGACCCCGGTTCAGCAGTCAGTTGAGGCGGGTGTGGATGCCGGTGACCGTGCCCAAGCGACTGCTGCAGCGGTCGCGTCGGCTGGCGCTCCGGTTCAGCAGTCGGTTGAGGTGGGTGCCGGCGCTGACGACTATGCCCAAGCGACTGTCGAAACAGCCGCGACCGGCGCGGCGCACCCGACCGCAGCCACTGCGACTGCACACCCGGCCGACGGCGCCGTCGCGCGTCGCGGCCTGCCGCGCACGCCCGGTGGTGAGCCGTGGCCGCCATCCGGCACCGTCGCCCGCCTCACGGCCATCGCAACCGCATCCGCAGGGGTGCAGAGCTCCGCCGCATCCGCCGACGGCGCCATTTCCCTGCAATCGCGCCAAGAATCTCAGGCGCCGTTGCCGGAAAGTGGCGCGCCCGCAGCCGCTGAGCCCGCCGCGACGCTGCCCGCCGCGTCGCCGACCGCCCCCGGGGCCCCCGCGCAGACCGCGGGCGTCGCGGCACCGGCGCAGACCGCGGGCGTCGCGGCACCGGCATCCACCGCCATCGCAACGGCACCCGAAGGCCCGAAGCCGCCGCTGCCGTTCACGCCGTCGGTGTGGCCGGGCCGCTCTGCGACCCACCGCCCGAAGGCGAAGCCCGAACCCGAGCGCATCGGTCCGTTCACGAAGGTCCAGTGGGCGGGCGCCGTCATCGTCGGCGGTCTGGTCCTGCTGATCCTCGCGGGCATGGCGGTCGCGCTGGTGCGTGTGCTGCTGTCGAGCGCGTGGGGTCAGGACTTCCTGGCCGCGTTCCCCGGGGAGTACCACCTGCCCGAGGGCGCCCCGGTCGGGTTCCCGGGGTGGCTGGGCTGGCAGCACTTCTTCAACGTCTTCCTGATGGTGCTGATCATCCGGTCGGGGCTGACGATCCGCACCGAGAAGCGGCCCACCGCGTTCTGGACGCCGCGCGGCAACCCCAAGGGCAAGACGAGCCTGACGATCTGGTTCCACCAGTCGCTCGACGTCCTGTGGCTGGTCAACGGTGTCGTGTTCGTCGTGCTGCTGTTCGTGACCGGGCAGTGGATGCGGGTGATCCCCACCAGCTGGGAGGTCATCCCCAACGCGCTGAGCGCCGCCCTGCAGTACGTGTCGCTGGACTGGCCGACCGAGAACGGGTGGGTCAACTACAACTCGCTGCAGCAGATCGCGTACTTCACGACCATCTTCATCGCCGCTCCGCTGGCCGCGATCACCGGGGCGCGCATGAGCCTGATGTGGCCGAAAGACGCCAAGAGGCTCAACGCGGCCTACCCGATCGAGTGGGCACGCACGCTCCACTTCCCGGTGATGCTGTACTTCGTGGTGTTCATCGCCATCCACGTGTTCCTGGTGTTCGCGACCGGCGCGTTGCGCAACCTGAACCACATGTACGCCGCGCAGGGATCGGTCGACGGCGTCGCCTACGCCGACAACTGGACCGGCTTCTGGATGTTCGTCGCCTCGCTCGTGGTCATCGCCGCCGCCTGGGTCGCGGCCCGCCCGCTGGTGCTTGCCCCGATCGCGCGCCTGTTCGGCACGGTCAGCGGACGGTGAGCGGATGCCGGTGACCGAACGCTGGACGACGCTGGTCACCCGGGTGCTGGCGCCCAATGCCGGCCCGATGACCCTCGACGGCACCAACTCGCTCGTCGTCCGCGCGCCGGGCAGTCCCGCGGCGGTCGTGATCGACCCGGGGCCTGACGATGATGCGCACATGGAGGCACTCACTGCCGCCGGGGACGTCGAGCTGATCCTGCTCACACACCACCACCACGACCACACCGAGGCGGCGGCACGGTTCGCGCAGCTGACGGGTGCGCCGGTGCGCGCGTATGACCCGCGGCTGTGCATCGACGGGCCTCCGCTGGACGACGGTGAGGTCATCACCGCGGGCGGCGCCCGCATCGAGGTCGTCTTCACTCCCGGTCACACCGCCGACTCCGTCTCGCTGCATCTGCCGGAGGACGAGCCCCTGGCGTCCGATGCGACTTCCGCCCCCGCCGAAGCGCCCGCCCCCGCCGAGTCGCCGACGTCTGCCGCGCCCCCCGGTTCGACTGAGCCGACTGGTACCGCCGAGCCCCCGGCATCCACTCGCCGCGGATCGATGATCACCGGCGACACGATCCTCGGCCGGGGGACCACGATCATCGCGCACCCCGACGGATCGCTGGGCAGCTACCTGCGCTCGCTCGACCGGCTGAAGGCCTACGGGGCGATCACGGTGCTCCCCGCGCACGGGCCGATGCTCGGCAGCCTCGCCGACATCTGCCGCACCTACACCTCGCACCGGCGTATGCGGCTCGACCAGGTCCGCGCCACGCTCACCGACCTTGGGCTCGAGCCGTCGGGCGACCCCGCGGTCGTGAAGGCCGTCGCCGACACGGTGTACGCCGACATCGACACCTCGGTGCGCTTCGCTGCGGAGGCATCGGTGCGCGCGCAGCTCGAACATCTCGTGACCGGTCCGCTGGCGTGAAGGTCATCCGCACGATCCCCGAGCTCCGCGCATTCGTCGCGGACTCGCGGGCCCGGTCGCGTCGCGTCGGGTTCGTACCCACGATGGGTGCGCTGCACGAAGGGCACCTGTCGCTGATCCGATCGGCATCGGGCGCCTGCGACGACGTCATCGTCTCGGTCTTCGTCAACCCGACGCAGTTCAACGACGCGGGCGATCTGCAGGCGTATCCGCGCGACGAAGAGCACGACATCCGGCTGGCATCCGACGCCGGAGCCGACGTCGCGTTCGTGCCGGATCGCGCAGAGATGTATCCGCCGGGATTCGCGACCTCGATCCACGTCGGCGGTGTCAGCGAGCGCTGGGAGGGCGAAAGCCGCGGCGCCTCGCACTTCGACGGCGTCGCGGTGGTCGTCAGCAAACTGCTGCTCATGGTCATGCCCGACGCGGCATGGTTCGGTCAGAAGGATGCGCAGCAGGTCGCCGTCGTGCGGCGTCTCGTGAGCGACTTGAACGTCGACAGCGAGATCTTCGCCGGGCCGACGGTGCGCGACTCGGATGGCCTCGCCCTGTCCAGCCGCAACACCCGGCTGTCAGCCGAGGAGCGGGTCACGGCACTCGGCATCAGCCGCAGCCTGCGCAGCGTCGTCGCTCGCGCAGATGACGGCGAAGTGGATGCCGGGGTCCTTGCCGATCACGGCCGCGCCATCGCGCAGGATGCCGGCGTCGACGTCGAGTACTGGGCGATCGTGGATCCCGCGACGTTCGAGCCGGTCGAGCGGGTGGGCGAGAAGGTTGCCCTGGCGATCGTGGCCGGACGCGTGGGCTCGGTCCGCCTCATCGACAACATGACGATCCCCGCGGTGGGCGCCGCCGGGCGGGAGTGAAGGAGGGTCATGCAGCGGCGTGAGCGCATAGCCGACCGGGACACGGCCGCAGCCGGCTGGTGAGAGCACCTCCCGGCGGCGCGGACCGCCGTCGGTCCCGGGCACAGGCCGTCCCGAACGCGCGCAGCGGTCAGAACAGGACCGAGAGCCCGCCGTCGACCAGGACCGTCTGCCCCGTGATGAACGACGCGTCATCGGACGCGAGGAAGACCACGAGCGCCGCCACCTCGTCCGGACGTCCCCAGCGGCCCAGCGCGGTGCGGGTGCGGACGACATCGGAGATCCGTGCGTCCTTGATGAGCTCGGCGTTGGCATCGGTGACGATGGTGCCGGGGGCGACGGAGTTGACCCGGTATCCGCGCGGGCCGAGCTCCGCGGCGAGCGACCGGGTCATGCCATCGAGCCCGGCCTTCGCCGCGGCGTAGGCGACGTCGCCGGCCCGCCCGCGCAGCGCCGCGACCGACGATACGGTCACGATGCTCCCGGCTGACTCGACCGGGACCTCGTCATCGGCGTGCAGCGCCAGGAACTCCCGGATCACGTCGTAGACGCCGACGAGGCCGGCGCGGAGGTGGGTGTCGAAGCTCGCCGTGTCCATCTCGCCGACGCCGCGCCGATCGCGGATGCCCACGCTGTTCACGAGGATCCGCGGCACCAGCCCCGCGTCGCGCACGCGGGCGAATGCGGCGCCCACGGCATCGGAATCGGTGACGTCGGCGACGAACGGGTCGGCGCGCAGCCCCGCGGCGCGGAAGTCCGCGATCACCGGCTCGAGGGTCTGGGCATGGCGTCCGCCGACGAGCACGTGCGCGCCGCGTTCGGCGAGACGTCGTGAGATCGCCAGGCCGATCCCGGTGCGGCCGCCCATGATGAGGGCGGTGCGGCCGGCGAACTCGCCCGAGAATCTCACGCGTGTCCGTCCAGCGTCTCGCCGTCCAGCGTCTCGCCGTCCCGTGCATCGCCGTCCGGGTGATCGCCGTCGCTGTCGCCCGATCCGTCACCGAGGGCGCGCGCGAGCTCACCGGCATCCATCGTGCTGCTGTTCTCGGCCGTGGGAAAGGCGCCCTCGCGCACGTCGCCCGCGTACTGATCGAGGGCCGCGACCGCGTCGTCGGCGAAGGTGCGCAGCCGGTGCGCATGACGCGGCACGAACTCGTCGTACAGCCCGAGCAGGTCATGCCACACCTGCACCTGGCCGCTGCAGTCCGGGCCGGCGCCGATGCCGATGGTGGGGATCTCAAGCCGTTCGGTGATCGCGGCGGCGAGCGGCGCCGGTATCAGCTCCAGCACGACGGCCCAGGCCCCGGCATCCTGAACGGCGAGCGCATCCTCCAGCACACGACGCGCCTGATCCGCTTGGCGCCCCTGGGTGCGCATGCCGATCGCGTGCACGGACTGCGGGGTGAACCCGACATGGGCCATCACCGGGATGCCGGCATCGACCAGCCGGCGGATCGTCGGCGCGATCTGTGCACCGCCCTCGAGCTTGACCGCCTGGCTGCCACCCTCGGCCATCACCCGCGTCGCGGCCCGGATGGCATCGTCTTCGATCGTGTAGCTGCCGAACGGCAGATCGGTCACGACGAGCGGCCGATGCGCCCCGCGCATCACCATGCGCGTGTGGTAGATCATGTCGTCGACGGTCACCGGCAGGGTGCTGTCATGGCCCTGCATGACCATGCCCAGCGAATCGCCGACGAGGATCAGCTCCACCTCGCTGCGGTCGACGATGCGCGCGCTGGTGAAGTCGTATGCGGTCACCATCGTGAATCTCTCGCCGGCGGCGTGAAGCTTCGCGATCGTGTCCACGGTGAAGCGTCTCTGGTTCACGGGCTGCCCTCCGTCTCTCCGAGCGTATCGCGGCGCGCGCTCGCCCGGGCCCGGGCCGCGATACGCCCTCGGTGAGGCCGAACGCCTCCGGGTAGGGCCACCGGCTCAGACGAACGCCTCGGGGTGGCGCGGGGTGTACGGAGCTTCGATCCGCTCGACCTCGTCGGGGCTCAGGCGCAGCTGCGCAGCCGCGATCGCGTCGGCGATGTGGCCGGGACGCGTCGCACCGACGATGGGTGCGGTCACGGCCGGCTTCGTGAACTGCCAGGCCAGCGTCACCTGCGCGCGCGTCACGCCGCGAGCCTCGGCGATCTCGCCGATGGCGGCCGAGATCGCCCGGTCGGCGTCCTCATCCTGACGGTAGAGCCGCCGACCCGTCTCGTCGAGATCGCGCCGTGCGCTCGACTGGCCGTACGGTCGGGAGAGGTGCCCGCGGGCGAGGGGGCTCCACGTGAGCACCCCGACCCCGGTGTCCAGGCACAGCGGGTGCATCTCGCGCTCCTCTTCGCGCATGATGGGGTTGTACTGGTCCTGCATCGAGACGAACCGGGTCCACCCGTTCAGCGCGGCGGCGTGCTGCATGGCCTGGAACTGCCGTGCCCACATCGACGACGCCCCGATGTACCGGGCCTTGCCGGCGGTCACGACGTCGTGCAGCGCGGCCATCGTCTCCTCGATCGGCGTGTGCGGGTCGAACCGGTGGATCTGGTACAGGTCGACGTAGTCGGTGCCCAGGCGCTTCAGCGAGGCGTCGATCTGGGTCATGATCGCCCCGCGGGACAGCCCGCGGTCGTTCGGACCGGACCCCATCGACATGGCGAGCTTCGTGGCGATGACCACCTGGTCGCGCGTCGTGAATTCGCGGAGCATCCGGCCGGTGATCTCCTCGCTCGAGCCCAGGGAGTACACGTTCGCGGTGTCGAAGGTGGTGATTCCGGCCTCGACGGCCTCGCGGAAGAACGGCCGCGACTGGTCTTCGGGCAGCGACCACCCGTGCCCGCCCCGCGCCGGCTCGCCGTAGCTCATGCATCCGAGCACGATGCGTGAGACGGTCAGTCCGCTCGAGCCGAGACGCGTGTATTCCATGTGTTCTCCTCCGACGGGATCCAGCGGGTGAAGGCGCTCAGGCCGGTGATCGGCACGACCGACGATCAGCGAGTTCATCTCGTGGGTGCCCTCATAGGTGTATACCGCTCCGGCGTCGGCGAGGCGACGCGCGCGGTAACAATCGACACGGGCCGTCCGGTCAGGACCGCGACGACGAGAATTCTGTCATCACCGCAAGATTCGAGATTCTTGAACGGATGATCCGCTGAAGGAGTGCGGAATCAGCACATAGATTCAACCCATGACGGGATCTTCCGACCACTCTCACGCCAGCGAGGACGCGTCGGCATGATCGACCGCGACGTCCCGATCGCGACCGGCGCCATACCGGCGCAGACGGCGAAGCGACACGTCTACTTCGTGTCGGACAGCACCGGCATCACCGCCGAGACCGTGGGCAACGCGCTGCTGGCGAACTTCCCCGCCGTCGGGTTCATCCGGCGGACGATCCCGTTCATCGACACCGTCGAAGGAGCGCACAACGTCGTCCGCGAGATCGACGGCGTCAGCGCCGCGAACGGCCGGCCGATCGTCTTCACGACGGTCAAGGCTGCGGCACTGCGCGAGGTGATCGCGGGGGCGGATGCCGAGATCATCGATCTGCTCGCCGGGCACCTCATCGAGCTCGAGCGCGCGCTGGGGCTGACCGCCTCGGAGCAGCTCGGTCAGTTCCACAGCGTCGGCAACGTCGAACGGTACTTCGCCCGCATGCGCGCGGTCGAGTACGCCATCGAGCACGACGACGGCCAGAGCCGCCGCGCCCTCGACATCGCGGACGTCGTCATCATCGCGCCCAGCCGCTGCGGCAAGACCCCGACCACGATGTACCTGGCGCTGCAGTACGGCCTGCTCGTGGCGAACTACCCGCTCACCGATGAGGACTTCCCCACCGACGGCCTGCCGAAGTGGGTCGCCCCCTACGCGAACCGGTGCTTCGGGCTGACGACCACTCCGCTGCGCCTGAGCCAGGTGCGACATGAACGGCGCCCGAACTCGACGTACTCGAGCCTCGAGCAGTGCACGCTCGAGCTGCGCCGCGCCGAAGACCTCTACCGGCGCAACCGCGTCCCCTTCCTGAACTCCTCGACGAAAAGCGTCGAGGAGATGTCCGCGGTCATCCTGCAGGCCATGCGCCCGCGGGCATGACTCACACTCCACACCACGAGCGAGGTATCACACGATGAGCAGCATTGCATGGTTCGACGAGATCGGCATGGACGACCTCGCACAGGTCGGCGGCAAGAACGCCTCGCTCGGCGAGATGGTGTCGCACCTGTCCGATCTGGGCGTCCGGGTGCCCGGCGGCTTCGCGACCACGGCAGACGCGTACCGGTCGTTCCTGGCGGCAGACGGCCTGTACGACCGGATCAAGGAGGCCGTCGAGCAGGTCGACACCGACGACGTGACCGAGCTCGCCCGGGTCGGCTCGCTCGCGCGCACCTGGATCGAGCAGCAGCCGTTCCCGGCCGACCTCGAGACCGACATCCGCACGGCGTACGCGAGGCTGCTCGAGAACGACCCCGACCCCGAGGCGGTGACCTGGGCGGTCCGCTCGAGCGCGACGGCGGAGGACCTGCCCGACGCGAGCTTCGCCGGCCAGCAGGAGACCTTCCTCAATATCGGCGGCATCGACTCCATCCTGGGTGCGATCCGCAGCGTCTTCGCCTCGCTCTACAACGACCGCGCGATCGCCTACCGCGTGCACCACGGCTTCGAGCACCACGACGTGGCCCTGTCGGCCGGTGTGCAGCGCATGGTGCGGTCGGACGTCGGCGCCTCCGGCGTGATGTTCACCGTCGACACCGAGTCCGGCTTCGAGCGCGCCGTGTTCATCACGAGTTCGTACGGACTCGGTGAAGCGGTCGTGCAAGGTGCCGTGAACCCCGACGAGTTCTACGTCCACAAGCCCTCACTGCGCGACGGCAGACCGGCGATCCTGAAGCGCTCGATCGGCGAGAAGGCGATCGCGATGCGGTATGCCGAGAACACCGACGTCGGCGGCAGCACCGTCTTCCGCGATGTGGATGCCGCAGATCGCGCCCTGTTCAGCATCACCGACGCGGAGGTCGAGGAGCTCGGCCGCCAGGCGCTGACCATCGAGGAGCACTACGGACGCCCGATGGACATCGAATGGGGCAAGGACGGCATCGACGGGCAGCTCTACATCCTCCAGGCGCGACCGGAGACGGTCGTCTCGCGCGACGACGGCAACGTCATGCGCCGCTTCGTGCTCGAAGAGCACAGCGAGGTCGTCGCCACGGGCCGCGCGATCGGGCAGAAGATCGGCGCCGGCCCGGTGCGCGTGCTGACCTCGATCGACCAGATGCGCGACTTCCAGACCGGTGACGTGCTGGTGGCCGATATGACCGATCCCGACTGGGAGCCGATCATGAAGCGCGCGGCCGCCATCGTCACCGACCGCGGCGGCCGCACCTGCCACGCGGCGATCATCGCGCGCGAACTGGGCATTCCCGCCGTCGTCGGCACCGGCGACGCGACGCACTCGCTCGCCAACGGCCAGGAGGTCACCGTCTCGTGCGCCGAGGGCGACGAGGGGATCGTCTACGCCGGGCGGCTCGCGTTCGAGCAGAAGGAGACCCATCTGGATCGGATGCCGGAAGCTCCCGTCAAGATCATGATGAACGTCGGGACCCCCGACCAGGCCTTCGCGTTCGCGAAGCTGCCGCACAGGGGCGTCGGGCTCGCGCGGCTCGAGTTCATCATCAACCGGCAGATCGGCATCCATCCCCGCGCTCTGCTGGAATTCGACACGCTCCCCGCGGAGCTGAAGGGCGAGGTGGCCGAGCGCATCGCCGCCTACCCCTCGCCGCGCGACTACTTCGTGAAGCGCGTCGCCGAAGGCGTGTCGATGATCGCCGCCGCCTTCGCCCCCGAACCGGTGATCGTGCGGCTCAGCGACTTCAAGTCGAACGAGTACGCCAACCTCATCGGCGGCGACCTGTACGAGCCGCGCGAGGAGAATCCGATGCTCGGCTACCGCGGAGCGAGCCGGTACGTCTCGGCGGACTTCCGCGAGTGCTTCGACATGGAATGCGAGGCGCTGCGGTTCGTGCGCGACGAGATGGGGCTGACGAACGTCCAGATCATGGTGCCGTTCGTCCGCACCGTCGGCGAGGCGCGGGCGGTGATCGAGCTGCTCGCCGAGAACGGGCTGAGCCGCGGAGAGAACGGGCTCAAGGTCATCATGATGTGCGAGCTGCCCAGCAACGCGGTGCTCGCGGACGACTTCCTCGAGCACTTCGACGGCTTCTCGATCGGGTCGAACGACATGACCCAGCTCACGCTCGGCCTCGACCGCGACTCGTCGCTGGTCGCCGGCACATTCGACGAGCGCGACCCCGCCGTGCTGCGCATGCTCTCGATGGCGATCGAGGCCTGCCGCCGGCAGGGCAAGTACGTGGGCATCTGCGGCCAGGGGCCGAGCGATCACCCCGACCTCGCTGAGTGGCTCGTCGAGCAGGGGATCGAGTCGATGTCGTTGAACCCCGACACGGTGGTCGAGACCTGGCTGCGCCTGGCGAAGCTGCAGCCGGCTCGCGCGTAGCCGGCCGGTGGATGCCGCGGGCGCGAGGCCCCGGCATCCCCTCGTCCGGATTCAGTCAGCCGGGCGCCCGGTGAACTCGTCCATCGACGAGTAGACCTTGAACACGCGGTCGGCGACGAGGTCCCACACGCGCGTGGGCAGCACGCCCCGCAGCGCCATCGCGAGCTTCACCGTCCACGGGCGCAGCACCATCGGGGTGCCGCGCAGCATGCCGTGCCACGCCGCTCTGGTGGCCGCGCGCGGCGTCATGATCGGGGTCAGCAGGGGACCGCGCGCGCCGGCGAACATCCCCGTCGAGATGTACGAGGGGCAGAAGGTCGTGACGGCGATGTGCCGGTGACCGGATGCCACCAGCTCGAGCCGCAGGGAATCGCTCCAGCCGATGAGTGCCCACTTCGATGCCGCGTAGACGCTCATGTTCGGGTTCGCGAGGGTGCCGGCGGCGGACGCGATGTTGAGGATGCGGTGCGGGCGACCGGCATCCGCCATCATGTCGGGCAGGAACTGCCGGGTCAGCCACATCGCGGCGAGGGCGTTCACCCGCATCGTGCCCTCGATGTCGCGGACGTCGTCGTGCTCCCAGAACGGGGCGCCGCGGACGATGCCGGCATTGTTGATGAGGATCTGTGGTGCGCCGAGCTCTTCGCGCACCCGCGCGGCGCCGGCGCGGATCTCCTCGAGCTGCGAGATGTCGACGCGGTAGCCGCGCACATCGGCGCCCGATGCCCGCAGCTCGGTGACCTGCTCGTCGAGCGCGGCCTGGTCGATGTCCCACAGGGCGAGCGCGCGAGCGCCGGCGGCCAGCGCGCGGCGGGCGTAGAGTGCGCCCATGCCGCGGGCGGCGCCGGTGATCAGGACGGTCGCTCCCGCGACGGGGTTCCGGGTGGCCACGATGATGCTCCTCGCGAACAGACGGGGGCGGGTGCCCCGGCATCCACCCCGATCAGGACGGCTCAGCGGACGAAACGGACCTCGGTCAGCGTCTCGCCCAGGAACGGCTCGGTGTGGCTGGCGCCGTCGAGCGTGAAGCCGTTGCGCTCGTAGAAGCGGTGCGCCCGCGGGTTGTCCTCGGCGACCCAGAGGTAGATCGGCTCGCCCTCGTCGACCGCGGCATCGAAGAGCTGCTTGCCCAGCCCGGTGCCGTGGTACGCGTCGAGAAGGTAGATGAAGTAGAGCTCACGATGACGGGGGGCGTCGCGGTCACGCGCCGGGCCGGAGCCCACGAACCCGACGATCTCACCGCCTGCGAGCGCGGCGGACATCTTGAACTCGGGTCCCTGGACGGCCCAGTGGGTCCAGAGCTCGGCGAGGCGCTTGGGTGAAACCTTCTCCAGCGCCGCCGTGCTGATCAGGTGGTCATATGTCTCGTGCCAGCACGTCGCGTGCACGCGTCCGAGGGCCTCGGCGTCCACGTCGCGAACGGGACGGACGACGATGTCGGTCTGCAGTTCGGCTTCCATGGGGCCGACTCTACGTCCGGCTTTTCGAAACGCGAAATCGAGGGTGGATGCCGGTGATTCCGGGTCTTTCGCGTGCCCGTCGGCGGCTCCGCAACCGGATTGAGGCGGCGACGACTCAGATGTGTTGTGGTGACCGCGCGAAGTCGTGCACAGCCTCCTCCCCAGTTGCCTCGCATTCGCCGGAACCCAGAGTTCTCCACAGCGTGGTTTTCTGTGTTGATCTGGCCTTATCGATGTCGGAGGCTGCAGGCACAATCGAAGACATGAACGACATCGTGGCAGAGCTTCAGGGCGTGGAACGCGCCTTGGCTGCTGTCGCCTGCGACGCGGTGGCGGGCGACGCACTGCGTGCCCTGCGCGACGATGATCTGCTGCGCGTGATGTCTGCGGCCGGGGACGTGCTGCGCCGTGCCGAGGCCGTGCTGATCGCCTCGACCGCGCACACCGAAGAGCGCTCCGAGGCCGGCGTCGAGATCAAGCTGACGACGCGGTATGGATGTCGGAACACGAACGAGCTGGTCCAGCGCGCGACACTGGTATCGGCACAGCGAGCCGCCGAGGTCGTCAGATCCGCGCACGCCGTGCAGCAGCACACGATCTTCAGCAGCGGCGAGCTCGCGCCGGCGCAGTTCCCCCATCTCCGCGAGGCGCTGTCCGCGGGCGTGATCGGGCTTGACGGGATGTCCGCGATCGTGAGCACTCTGCGGGGTCCCGCAGCCGTGGCCGGGCACGAGGCCACGCTCGCCGCCGACATCGAGCTGGCTGCGGCGGCGCGCGGCGACGGCGATCGGCCGAAGCAGACCGCCGAAGAGCTCCGCATCATGGCCAAGGTCTGGTCCGCCTTCCTCGACCCCGACGGCGTCGAGCCGACCGAGACGCGGGCGCTGCGCCGGCGTGGTCTCCGGATCGGGCGCCTGCGCGACGGTCTCGTTCCGACGGACGGGAACCTGCTGCCCGAGGTCGCTGCGCAGTTCCTGGTCATCCTGGACAGCATCAACAACCCCCGGGCCGATGTACCCGGGCCGCGCTTCAGCGAGCCCGGTTCGGACGAGCACGCCGCCGACGTCGGCGACCGCCGCACGGCCGCCCAGAAGCGGCACGATGCGTTGGCGACTCTGTTGAACAAGGCAGCCGAGTTCGGGGGTTTCCCCGACGTCGGCGGCACGCCGCCCACCCTCGTGGTCTCGGTCCGCGAAGAAGACCTCGTGGCGGGCACGGGGCACGCGTTCGTGCGCATCGGTGACGCTGAAGAGCCGGTGCCGATCGGAGTCGCCCGTCATTACGCGTGCATCGGCAACATCCAGCGCACGGTGTTCGACGGCGCCGGGCGCATCGTCGGACTGAGTATCACAGGTCGCATCTTCAACGCAGTCCAGCGCCGCGCGATCATCGCGCGCGATGGCACCTGCATCATCCCCGGCTGCAACGTCCCGGCCTGCTGGGCCGAGATCCATCACGTGGTGCCCGCCGCCGAGGGGGGTCCGACCGACACGTGCAACGGCGTCCCGATCTGTTGGTGGCACCACCGCCATATCGATGACGGTCAGTGGCAGATCCGCATGCGCGACGGCGTGCCCGAGGTCCGGGGACCCTCTTGGTGGGATCCGCACCGACTCTGGAGACGGGCGTCGAAGTCATCTCTCCGCCTACGCGATCAGGTCGTGATGCAGCAGTAGGGCACCGCCGATGGCGGGAAGAGAGAGTATCATCGCCGCTCGTGAATGTATGGTGGCGGACCCTGCTGACGATCATGCGCGCCAAGGTCATGCTGCGGCGCCGAGGGCCTGTGCCACCGACCTCGGTGGGACGGATTCGACTGCGCACCCTGCCGACCGACATCGACCTGCTGCGCCACATGAACAACGGCCGCTATGCGTCGCTGTTCGACCTCGGCAGGTTCGATCTGCTGATCCGCACCGGCATCTGGGATGCCATGAACGCGAAGGGCTGGTACGCGGTCGTCGCCACCGAGACGGTCACGTTCCGCAAGTCGCTGCAGCTGTGGCAGCGCTTCACCGTCGAGTCACGGCTCTACGGTCATGACGACAAGGCGGTCTACCAGATCCACCGCGCCGTCGTCGACGGTGAGGTCTACGCCGAGATGATCGTGCGCGCGCGGTTCCTGCGCCGCAGCGGCGGGGTGGTCCCGATGGAGGAGCTGTTCGAGGCGCTCCACCGTCCCGACGACCTCCCGCCCCTGCCGGAGTGGATCGCAACGTGGGTCGAAGGCTCGTCGCTGCCGTCGACGAAGGCACCCGCGCCCAGCCTCTGGGAATAGACCTCGGGGAATCCACCCGTCGGACGACACTCGTCGGATGACGTCCCTGGGATGAGACCGCCGGGATGAGGTCGCTGGCGTATCGCGCTACGGTGAAGCCGTGATCGCCATGCTGACGCGGACGGGCCGGGTCCTCGCCGCGCACTGGCCGGCGCTGGCGGCGTGGTTCCTGGCCGGCATCGTGGCCCGCTACATCGTGATCCAGATCGCCGGCTATGTCGGGGCGTACACCGCGATCGGCGGCCTGCTCCTCCTGCCGCTCGCGGTCCTGGCACGGCTCATCTCGTTCGTCGCGATGTTCCTGGTCGTCCGCGATGGGCTGACCGAGCTCCAGTCGATCGCCCCCAGGCCCGTGGATGCCGCGGCGCGGCGTCGCTCGTTCCTCGACGCGCTGCTTGCCGGCATCCTGCCCTTCTTCGCCTTCTATGCCGCGTGGAAGCTGCTCAATCAAGACGTCATCGCCTACATGGCGCGCGGCCTCGAAGTGCAGCAGGGGATCATCTGGGAGACGGTCCTCAGCGGTGGGGAGTTCGTCCGGGACGGCACGATCGACGACCTCACGCTGGGTCCCGTCACGATCATCATGATCGTGGTCGCCTTCGCGGGACGCACCGCCTATCGCAAGTACCAGGCCCGGTTGCCCAAGGTGCTGGGCCTGGTGGCGGTGTACCTGGAGACCGTCTGGGTGTTCCTGTCGGTGATCGTGATCTCGCAGTTCTTCGGCAGCATCGAAGGGTGGGTGAACCAGCGACAGGCGATGGTCTGGCTGGGCGACCTGCGCGAAGGGATCTCGAGCGCTGTGGCGCCGCTCGGCATCCTCTGGGACGGCATCGAATGGCTGCTCGGGGAGGCGGGCGGCATCATCCTGCTGCCGGTCGCGTGGCTCACGATCGCCGGCGTGATCTACGGACAGGCGGTCGCGGCCCAGGCACCGCGACTGACCGGACGGCTCGTGGACCGGGCGCGCAACCGCTACACGACCACACCCGGGTGGCTGCGGCGCCGGATGAACGACATCGGCAGGGAACTGACCGGGCGCCTGCGCCCCATCGGCAACGCCGTCGTGCTGATGTGGCGGGCGGGTCCGCTGCTGATCGCCACGTACGTCCTGCTCTACACCGTCCTGCTCGGACTCGAGTCGGTCCTCAGCATCGGTCTGACGCGTCTCGTCGGACCGCGGGACCTCGAGACGTTCTGGGCGATCCTGACCCCGGTGATCATGCTCGCCGTGCCGCTGGTGCTCGAACCGATCCGGATGTCGCTCGTGGCCTCCGCCTATGACGTGACGCTCCAGTCGCTGCCCCGCGGGGAGGCGATCGAAGTGATCGCCGAAGCGGCCGAGGCCGCGGAAGGCGCCGAGCCGGTCGCGTCAGTCGAGATGCACACGCAGGAAACGCGGGGCCTCGCCGACGACGAACAGGTCGACGAAGAACGGACCGGTCGCGTCGTCGGGGACGAGGAACGGGGTCGCGATGGTGTACGGCCCGGTGGCCAGTGAATCGCATCCGCTCGGGCGATCGCGGTCATACCAGCGCAGGGATGCGTCCACACTCCACTCGCGCTGAGCGCCGCCCTGCTCATGGAGACTCAACGGCAGGCACGACGGCGGCGTCGTCGTCGTCGGCGCGACCTCGACGGTGACCAGGAACGCGCGCGCTCCCTCCGGAACTTCGAGCCCCTCGGCTGTCAGAGGCGCGATGTCCGCACCCCCGAACTCCGCTCCCGCATAGGTCGTGCGCTCGCCCGACGCGACCTCGACGGGCATGGAGGCCCGAAAGCCGTAGTACTCCCGCCACTCATTGCCACCGACCACGAGCACCGTTACGGGCACGAGCACCACAAGTGCGGCCAGCGCCGCGGCGTTGCGGCGCCACCACCCGCGCCTCACGGCCGGCTCCAGTCCGGCTCGGCGATCTCAGCATCGGACTCATGGGGGAGTGTGGTCAGATCGAGCTGGAGTTCGATGACCGAGTCGAGCCGGTCATCGTCGGACAGCCCGAGTCGCAGGCGAGCGGTGGCCGCGCCGGCATCGTCGAGGATGTCTTCGGGCAGCTCGTACGCGAGACCACCGGACTGATCGAGCCCGGTCGCCAGACCGATGCGGCGCATGGACACCGGACGGTCGCTGGCCGAGAACGTGCGCTCACCGACCACGAGATCGACGAGGTTCAGGTGCACCCCCGTGTCGGAGTCGAGCGAGCGCGCCTCGAGGTCGACCACCAGCCAGGTGCCCTCGGCCGACCACAGCGCGCGGCTCTGCGCCGCCGAGCGACCGGTCGCACCCTCGGACATCCGGGGGTTCGTCACCGTCAGCGCCATGTTGCGGCCGGTCGCCTCCGAGCCGAGCGTCGCCGCCACCGGAAACGGTGCGGACGCGGCGTCGTCCGGCGGTGTGATCGCGGCGACACCCCAGGCCGCGACGAGCATCGCGCCCGCTGCGGTCCATGCCGCCCAGCGCTTCACGGCGACACCCCGGCGCGTCGCGGCATCCGCCGTCTCACGAGTCCACCCCGGCGCCGACATCGGTGGCGACCACGGTCACCGTCGCCCCGACCACCGGGTCGTCCCAGTAGCGGCCGGCCAGAACGGTGGAGCCGGTGAACATCGTCTGGTCCGTCAGCACGACCGTGATCTCATCGCCTTCGTGATAGGCGCCGGCATCCACCCGCCACGCGATCGCCAGCTGCGCCGGAACGCCCGGCTGCAGTCGGGGCCCGTAGGTCTGATCGTCCATCCGGGCGATACCGGACGGGGCAGCCACATCCAGGCCGTCGATGGTGATGAGTTCGGCCAGCGAGTCCGTGCCGTTCGTGCCCTGCGGCTGATCCCACGTGTTCGTCGCCGTCGCGATGACCACGAGCGCACGCGTGCCTTCCTCGGCCGAGACACCCGCTTCGCTCAGGTCGTCGATGAGCACGACCCGCTCGACGGTCACGGCGAACTGCGGGCTCGTGTGGGTGTCGCCGGCGACGAGCCGCGGAGGCTCGACGACCTCCTCCGCAACCGCGTTGAGCCCACCGAACGCCGCCGTCACAGCGAGGAACAGGCCCGTGCCGATCGCGGCGAACCACTTCGTCGGCACGCGATCCGAAGCCTTGCGCAGCCTGCCGAACACGTTGCGTCGTGCGGCGCCCGGCCCCGAACCGACAGGCGGGGTGCCGTCGGCGCGCGGTGAGGTGTCCGTCGCCGCTGAGATCGACGTCGCCGCGGCGGCGGGGGCCTTCTCGGGCGTGCTCACCCGCCCAGCCTATGAGGCCGGTCGTAGGCTTGTCGCATGTCGGACCCCTCGCACGACGTGGACCTGCCCGAACGCGCCGTGGAACTCGCCCGCCGCTGGGTCGAAGAGTCCGCCGACGCCGAAGTCGACCCGGCCGCCGAGCGCCTCGCGGGCGTGCTCAAGGATCCGAACGGGCTGCCGTTCACGATCGGGTTCGTCGACGGCGTCATGCGACCCGAGAGTCTCGCAGCCGCGGCATCCACTCTCCATCGCATCAGTGCGATCACCCCCGATTTCCTCCCGGCCCCACTGCGGGCCGCCGTGCGCGCCGGGGGAGCGATCGCCCCGGTCCTGCCCGCCCCGACCGTCCCGATCGCCCGCCGCGCGCTGCGCCACATGGTCGGTCACCTCATCGTCGATGCGCGCCCCGAGAAGCTCGGTCCCGCTCTGGCGAAGATTCGCGAGTCGGGCGCTCGCCTGAATCTGAACCTCCTCGGCGAAGCCGTGCTCGGCGAGAGCGAGGCACTGCGGCGACTCGAGGGCATCCACGATCTCATCCGCCGCGACGATGTCGACTACGTCTCGGTCAAGGTCTCGGCGATCGTCAGCCGCATCTCGATGTGGGCGTTCGACGAGCTCGTCGACACCGTCGTCGAGCGCCTGGTTCCGCTGTACCTGACGGCCTCAGAGCGGGGTGTGTTCGTCAACCTCGACATGGAGGAGTATCGCGATCTCGACCTGACGATCGCCGTGTTCACCCGGCTGCTCGACGATCCGCGCCTGCAGGGTCTCGAGGCCGGCATCGTGCTGCAGGCCTATCTACCCGACGCCCTGCCGGCACTGCGCGAGCTCACCGCGTGGGCGACCGGCCGCGTCGCTGCCGGCGGTGCCCGCATCAAGGTGCGGCTCGTCAAGGGCGCGAATCTGGCGATGGAGCGAGTGGATGCCGTGATGCACGGCTGGCCGGTCGCGACGCACGCCACGAAGCTCGACGCCGACGCCGGCTACCTGCGCTGCCTCGACGAGGCGCTGCGGCCCGAGCACACCGCGGCGGTGCGGATCGGCGTCGCCGGGCACAACCTGTTCGACATCGCCTACGCCTGGCTGCTCGCCGGCGAGCGCGCGGTGCAGGGCGACATCGACGTCGAGATGCTGCTCGGCATGGCGCAGGGGCAGGTTCAGGCGGTCTCACGCGAGGTGGGCCCGGTGCTGCTGTACGTGCCGGTCGTGCGGCCCGAAGAGTTCGACGTGGCCATCGGCTACCTCGTCCGCCGGCTCGAGGAGAACGCGTCGAGCGAGAACTTCCTCGCTGCCGCCTTCGAGCTCGCCGGCAACCCCGAGTTGTTCGCCCGGGAGCGCGAACGGTTCCTGTCGTCGGTGAACCGGGCGAAGGACTCCGCGCTCCCGTCCCTGCCGAACCGCACGCAGGACCGGGCGGCCGAGGCCGCCGACGACGCCGACCCGGATGCTCCCGCCGACGGACGCCGCTCGCGGCTGACCCGCACCGCCGCCGTACCGCCCGAAGACCTCACCCAGGCCGTGCTGGGCATCGCCCGTGCCGCCCACACCGACACCGACGAGGTGGTCATCGCCGCCGCAGAGCGGTTCGGCGGCGACGTTTTCGTCGAGACGGCCGTGTTCGCACGGCGCGAGGGCGGCGCGCGCGCCGTGGGCGCCCCCGGGTTCGCGAATGCGCCCGACTCCGATCCGGCACTGCCCGCGAATCGCGGGTGGGCCCGCGACATCTTCGCGCGCATCGAGACCTCGCACGCGGGGGATGCCGTGATCGACGCGGCGCACGTCGAGAACGCCGAGGTCCTCGAACAGGTCATCGTGCGCGTCCGTACCGCAGCTGAGAGCTGGGGCGCACGTCCCGCCGCCGAGCGCGCGACGGTGCTCATCGCGGCCGGCCATGCCCTGGCCCAGCGCCGCGCCGAGCTCATCGAGGTCGCCGCCGCGGAGACCGGCAAGCCCTTCGCCGAAGCCGACATCGAGGTCAGCGAGCTCGTCGACTTCGCGCACTACTACGCCGCGACCGCGCGCGAACTCGACCGGGTCAGCGGTGCGGTGTTCGTGCCGTCTCGGGTCACCGTCGTCACGCCGCCGTGGAACTTTCCCCTCGCGATCCCCGGGGGCGGCGTGCTCGCCGCGCTCGCCGCCGGCTCGGGCGTCGTGTTCAAGCCGGCGCACCAGGCGCGGCGGTGCGCCGCGGTGATCGCCGAGGCGCTGTGGGATGCCGGTGTTCCCCGCGACCTGCTCGCCCTGGTCGATCTGGGCGAGCGCGCGCTCGGCGAGACGCTCGTCTCGCATCCGGACGTCGACCGTGTCATCCTCACCGGATCGTGGGACACAGCGGCGCTGTTCCGCTCGTGGCGGCCCGATCTGCCGCTGCTGGCCGAGACCAGCGGCAAGAACGCCATCATCGTGACCCCCAGCGCCGACCTCGATCTCGCGGCATCCGACCTCGTCCGCAGCGCGTTCGGGCACGCCGGGCAGAAATGCTCCGCCGCATCGCTCGCGATCCTGGTCGGTCCGGTCGGCCGGTCGCGGCGCTTCGCACGCCAGCTCGTCGACGCGACGCGGTCGCTGCGGGTGGGACCGCCGTCCGATCCGCGCAGTGAGGTCGGGCCCGTGATCGACCCACCCCGCGGCAAGCTCGCCTGGGCACTGACCACCCTCGACGAGGGGGAGCAGTGGCTCGTGCCACCGCGCCTGATGGACAGTCCGCCCGAGTACGCCGGGCGGATGTGGAGTCCCGGCATCCGCGTCGGTGTCCGCGCCGGATCGCGGACCCACCTCGAGGAGTTCTTCGGCCCGATGCTCGGCATCATGCACGCGCCGTCGCTGGCCCACGCGATCGAGCTGCAGAACGCGGTGGCCTACGGGCTCACCGCGGGCCTGCACACACAGGACCCCGACGACCTCGCCCGCTGGCTCGACACTGTCCAGGCCGGCAATCTCTACGTCAACCGCGGCATCACGGGGGCGATCGTGCAGCGTCAGCCCTTCGGCGGCTGGAAGCGCTCGGCCGTCGGCGCCGGGGCCAAGGCCGGCGGGCCGAACTATCTCATCGGGCTCGGGTCGTGGCGCGCCTCGGGCGGTGCGGGCTCGTCGTCGACCCTGCACCTGCGCGGCCTCGACACCCGCATCACGAGTGTCATCGAAGCGGCCCAGCCGACGCTGGGCTACGAGTCGTTCGAGTGGCTGCGCCGCGCCGCGCTGTCGGACGCCATCGCCTGGGACCGCGAGTTCAGCCAGGTCAAAGACGTGTCGCACCTCGCCGTCGAACGCAACCTCTTCCGCTATCGGCCCGTGCCGGTCGGCATCCGCGCGACCGGCGGGGCGCAGTGGCAGGCGGTCCTGCGCGTCGTCGTCGCGGGCGTCCGGGCCGGGTCGGACCTGACCCTCAGCGCCCCGGTCGGACTGCCGGCCACCGTCCGGCGTGCCCTCGGCGAACTCGATGTGCCCGTCTTCGTCGAGACCGATGAGGAGTGGCTCCAGCGCATGACCGTCGGCACCCCCGCGGCCGACGACGTCATCGAGCCCGCCCGGCGCTCCGATCGGGTGCGTCTGGTGGGGCCGGCCGATGCCGTCCGCGCGTTGCACGCCACCCTGGCACGCGCCGTCGACGGCGACCCCGACCTCGCGGTCTACGCGAATGAGGTCACCACGGCAGGGCGGCTCGAGCTGCTGCCGTTCCTGCACGAGCAGGCCATCGCCATCACCGCGCACCGGTTCGGCAACCCCGACCCCTGGAGCGAAGCGGTCATCTGAGCGGCAGACGGCGCGAGGGGAGCCGTTGCGGGCTGCGGGTTCGTCTCGCAGGAGATTCTCGCGATCCCGGGCGAGTCGACCCCCTGAACGTGGATGCCGGGGCGAAAGTCCTGCGACACGAACGCACCGGCGCAGGACGTCCCGAGACTACAACGTTGTAAATTTCTGGTCTCGAAGGCTTGACAGTGGCTCGACCGGCGATCCAGACTGTTCACCACAACGCGTTTCCAACGTTGTAATTCATTCGGTCGGAGCAGACAGAACACCCGTGCGCCGACCACACAGCACACGAGAGGACCACGTGATGAAGAAGTCACGGAAGCTGGTCGGTGCCGCCGCGATGCTCGCGGTGGGCGGCATGCTCCTGGCCGGCTGCGCCGGCGGGGGCGATGAGGGCGACGGAACCGCGCAACTCACGTTCATGTTCCGCGGCAGCGATGCCGAGAAGGCGGCGTACACGAAGGCCATCGAAGAATTCGAGAGCACGCGCGACGTCGACGTCAAGATCATCATGACGACGGCCGATGAGTACGCGACCAAGCTCAAGGCGGCCATCGCCGGCAAGCAGGTGCCCGACGTGTTCTACATCGACCCGGGCAGCGTGCAGGCGTTCGTGAAGACCGGCGTCGTGGCCGACATCACCGAGGCGGTCGAATCATCCGACGTGGTCGACCTCGACAACGTGTGGGCCTACGGCGTGGACAGCTACCGGTTCGACGGCACCACCCAGGGCAAGGGCGCCATCTACGCCCTGCCCAAGGACGTCGGGCCGTTCTCCTTCGGCTACAACAAGACGATGTTCGAGGAAGCCGGCATCCCGCTGCCCGACGTCGACGAGCCCTACACGTGGGACGAGTTCGTCGAGGTGTCGAAGCAGCTGACGAAGGACCTCGACGGCGACGGCAAGGTCGACCAGTGGGGCACCGGCCTGAACGTCGTCTGGAACCTGCAGCCGTTCGTGTGGTCCAACGGCGGCGACTGGCTCAACGACGACCGCACGAAGGTCACCGTCACCGACCCGGAGTTCGTCGAGGCGCTGCAGTGGTTCGCCGACCTGTCGAACGTCGACCAGGTCACCCCCTCGGCGGGCGACGCCCAGACGCTCGACACCTACCAGCGCTGGATGCAGGGCCAGATCGGGTTCTTCCCGGTCGGTCCCTGGGATGTCCCCACCTACCAGACGCTCGAATTCGACTGGGATCTGATTCCCTACCCGGTGGGCGCCACCGGTGAGACCGCGACCTGGACGGGCACGCTCGGCATCGCCGTGTCGAACTCGACCAAGCACAGCGACCTCGCCGCCGAGCTGGCGACGTACCTCAGCGCCGACCCGACGGCCCAGCAGATGCTCGTCGACGCGGGCGTGCAGATCCCGAACCTCATCGACATGGCCGACGAGTGGGTCGCCTCCTCGACCCTCCCGCCGGACAACAAGCAGGAGTTCCTCGACATCGTCAACGACTACGGTCGTGCGCTGCCGGCGAACAACACCTACAGCGCCGAGTGGTACGACGAGCTGTTCAAGAACATCCAGCCCGTGCTGGACGGTGAGCAGACCGCCGAGGACTACCTCGCCGACGTCGAGCCGCGCATGCAGGACCTGCTCGACAAGGCCAACGCCGACGCCGGAATCGGCTGACCGTGGATGGATGCCGGTGTCGCCCGGCACCGGCATCCACCCCCGCCCCCTCCACTTCGACACCAAGGTCACGCACATGACGACGACGTCCGCCCCTCGCCGGTCCCGGCTCCACCGCAAGGAGCATCGGGCCGCCCTCGCCTTCGTGGCGCTGCCCGTCATCGGGTTCCTCGCCTTCGTGGGCTACCCGCTCGTGTTCTCGCTGTTCACGTCTTTCACGAAGTGGAACGGCCTCAGCGATCCAGTGCCCAACGGCATCGACAACTTCATGGAGATGGCCGGCGACCGCTACTTCTGGCAGTCGATGGGAAACACGGTCTTCTACATGATCGGCATCCCGATCGGACTGGTGCTCGCACTCCTGCTGGCGCTCGCGCTCAACCGCAAGATGCGTGGCACGACCTTCTTCCGCACCGTCTACTACGTGCCGGTCGTCTCGTCGCTGGCCGCCGTCGCGATCCTGTGGCAGTGGGCCTACAACGGCGACTTCGGCCTGGTGAACCAGGTTCTCGCGGTCTTCGGCATCGACGGCCCCAACTGGCTGCAGAACGCCGACACCGCCAAGCCCGCGATCATCATCATGGCCGTGTGGAAGGGCCTCGGCTATTCGATGCTCCTCTACCTCGCCGCACTCCAGTCGGTGCCGCCGCACCTGTTCGAGGCCGCTTCGCTCGACGGTGCCGGGGTCTTCCAGAAGTTCCGGCACATCACCTTCCCGATGCTCAACCCGGTCACCTTCTTCCTCGTTGTCACCAACATCATCGGCGGCGCCCAGATCTTCATCGAGATCAACATCATGACGCCCACCGGCGGCCCGGAATTCTCGACCGCCTCGATCGTCTGGTACATCTGGCAGAAGGCCTTCAACTATCTGCAGATGGGCTACGCGACGGCCATGGCGCTCGTCCTCGGCGTGCTGGTGTTCATCGTCACCGCCATCCAGTTCCGGCTCAACCGCCGCTTCCAGTTCGCGATCGACTGAGGCCCGCCATGTCCCATCCCCTCACGACCAACGCCCCCGCCGTGCTCGGCACGGCCGTCATCGACGAAGAGACCGGCAGGCGACTGCTGCCGACCCGCCGCCGCAAGGCTCGCGCACCCCGCACCCGGCAGGCGAAGTCCTACCGCATCGCCAATGTGATCGTCACGATCGTGCTGGCCATCGGCGGGATCATCATGATCGCGCCGCTGCTGTGGACTTTCAGCACGTCGCTCAAGACCCGAGAGGCCGTGTTCGCCCTGCCGCCGCAGTGGATCCCCGACCCGATGGTCTGGGAGAACTACATCCGCGTGTGGACCGCCGCGCCGCTGGCCACCGGCATCCTGAACAGCATCATCGTGTCGGCCAGCGTCACGATCCTCGGCACGATCGCCTCGATGCTCGCGGCGTTCGCGTTCGCGAAGATGCGCCTCCCGTTCAAGAACGTCCTGTTCCTGGTGCTGCTGGCCGCGATCATGATCCCGTTCCCCACGATCATGATCCCGCAGTTCTCGATGTTCGCCTCAGCGGGCCTCGTCGACACCCTGTGGCCGCTGATCCTGCCCGGCGTGTTCGGCAACATCGTGATGGTCTTCTTCATCCGGCAGTATCTGGCGTCGGTGCCGGACTCGATCATCGAGGCCGCCAAGATCGACGGCGCCGGCTACCTGCGCATCTTCTTCACGCTGATCTTCCCGGCCATCCGGCCCGCGATCGCGGCGCAGTTCATCCTGTGGTTCATGGCGGTGTGGAACGACTACCTCGCCCCGATCATCTACCTGAACTCGCCCGAGAAGCAGACCCTGCAGCTGGTCATCGCGAGCCTGAACATGACCTACGCGAGCCAGACCGACTATCCGCTCATCATGGCCGGATCGTTCATCGCGCTGATTCCCGTGTTCATCGTGTTCGTCCTCTTCCAGCGTCAGATCATCGAGTCGGTCGCCCTCACGGGAGCCAAAGGATGACCGCCCCGACGTCCAGCGCCGACCCCGCCACGTGGGGGGCGCGCAACGCCCACGACCCGACGATCGTGCGCGGCGACGACGGCATCTGGTACATGTTCTCCACCGACGCCGCCGCGCACCTGGACGACATCCCCGCCGGTGCCCACGTGCGCACCTCGCCCGACCTGGTCGACTGGACGTTCGTGGGGACGGCGCTGGACGGGGTTCCGGATGCCGCGCGCGAGCACACCGGAGCGGTCGGCCTGTGGGCGCCCGAAGTGGTGCGCTGGCCGGAGGCCGATGATGCCCGTCGCTGGCACATGTACTACTCGGCGTCGTCGTTCGGGTCGCGCACCTCGGCGATCGGGCTGGCCACCGCACCGCAGCCGCGGGGACCGTGGACCGACGAGGGCATCGTCGTGGCCACCGCACACGATCACGACGGTCACAACGCGATCGACGCGGCCGTCGTCTTCGACCGCGAGGGCGCGCCGTGGCTCACCTACGGGTCGTTCTTCGGGGGAATCCACACGCTGCGTCTCGACCCGGCCACCGGGCGGGCGGCGAGCACCGCAGACCCCGGCACCCTGATCGCCCGTCGTCCCTCCGCCGTCGACGGCGCGGTCGAGGGCGCGTACATCGACTACGACGCGGCGACCGGGCGGTATGTGCTCTACGTCTCGTACGACTCGCTGTTCGACACGTACAGCATGCGGGTCGGCGTCGCTGCGCAGATCGAGGGCCCGTACGTCGACGCCACCGGGCTGCCGCTGCTCGACCCGGATGCCGGCGACGCCGCGCGCGCGGGCACGAAGATCCTCGGCGGGCACCGGTTCCCGGGCGGCGCCGCGTGGATCGCCCCGGGGCACAACTCGGTCTTCCGCGACGGTGAAGCCCGCTTCGTCGTCCACCACGTCCGCCGCGCCGACGATCCGTTCCAGCACGAGGCGCAGATCCGGCGGGTGCACGTCACGGCGTCCGGCTGGCCGGTCGTGTCGCCGCACCCGTTCGCCGGCTACGACGCCGAGGCGCTCGACGCGCCTCGCGCGGTGACGGGCCGGTGGCAGGTCATCCGGTTCGCCCCCGAGCAGGCCGGAGTCATCGACGCACGCCCGTTCGAGGTCACCGGTGCGCTGCGGTCTGCGGGTGAGGCCGTCGCCGGCGAGATCGTCGTGCACACCGGCGACGGTGAGGTGCGAATGGATGCCGTGGTCTTCGGCGCCCACGACCCGGCGGCCGGCTGCGCGGTCCTCGCCTTCGGCGGGCTCGATGCCGACGGCGTGGTCTGGATCGGGTCGCAGGAGGTGGTCTCGTGAACGCCGAGTACGGCGGCTGGGCCGGCCGCATCATGGTGTGGCTGCGCGTCGTCTCGGCGCTGATCGTCGTCAACCTGCTCTTCGCGGCCGGCGTGATCGCGGGCCTCGTCGTGCTCGGCACCCTGCCCGCGCTCGCCGCGACCACGGCATCCCTCACCCGGCTCCGGGACGGCGACAGCACCGGCATCGTCCGGTCCTTCGTCGCCGAGTACCGCCGGTCGTTCTGGCGGGCGAACCTGCTCGGAGTGCCCTTCGCCGCAGCTCTGCTGGTCGCAGTCGCCGATCTCGCGGTGCTGCCGCACCTGCCCGCCCAGTTCGGCGCGGCGCTGCTGGTCGTCTCGTGGGTCGTCCTCGCCTACGCCGCCGTCGCACTCGTGGCCGGGCTCGTCATCGAAGCGCGGTACCGTGACGGCATCCGCGCCACCAGGCGCTACGCCGTCTCGCTGCCCCTGGTCTCGCCCGCGATGACCGTCGCGCTCGTCGTCACCCTCGGGGTGGTGGCATTCGCGCTCTCCGTGCTGCCCATGCTCGTCCCGCTCATCGGCGTCTCCGTCCCGCTGTACGTCGCGGGGTGGTTCGTCGACCACCGGCTCGCCCAGCTCGACCCCGAGCATCCGCACGCTCTTCAGCGCCCGCCGGTGGTGTCACCGGCGCACTGACCGCGCGAACGCACCGGGCCTGCGCCCGCCCCTACCTGCGGTGCTGCCCGCACCCCGCCCATGAAAGAAGGAACACCGTGACCACCGCACGCATCACCGTCGACTCCGACGCCGTCGTCGCCCCCCTCAACCGGAGGATCTTCGGGTCGTTCGTGGAGCATCTCGGGCGCTGCGTCTACGACGGCATCTACGAGCCCGGCCACCCCACCGCGAACGAAGACGGCTTCCGCCTCGACGTCGTCGACCTGGTCCGCGAGCTCGGCTCGACCACCGTCCGCTACCCGGGCGGCAACTTCGTGTCCGGCTTCCGCTGGGAGGACAGCGTCGGGCCCCCGCGAGAAGCGCCCGGTCCGCCGTGACCTCGCGTGGCACGCGCTGGAGTCCAACCAGGTCGGCGTCGACGAGTTCGCCCGCTGGCTGAAGCTGACCGGCTCTGAGCTCATGATGGCCGTCAACCTCGGCACACGCGGAATCGAGGCGGCCCTCGACCTGCTCGAATACTGCAATCACCCGTCCGGTACCGCGCTGAGCGATCAGCGCATCGCGAACGGCACCGCAGAGCCGCACGACATCCGCATGTGGTGCCTCGGCAACGAGATGGACGGCCCGTGGCAGACCGGCTACATGACCGCCGACGACTACGGCAAGATCGCCGCCCGCACCGCGCAGGCCATGAAGACCGCCGACAAGACCCTGGAACTGGTCGTCTGCGGGTCGTCGGGATCGATGATGCCGACGTTCGGCGACTGGGAGCGCACCGTGCTCGAGCACGCGTACGACCATGTCGACTACATCTCGTGCCACGCGTACTACCAGGAGCGCGGCGGCGACCTCGATTCGTACCTCGCATCGTCGCTGGACATGCAGTACTTCATCGAGACGGTCGTGGCCACCGCCGATCACGTCGGCAACAAGCTGCGCAGCTCGAAGAAGATCAAGCTCTCCTTCGACGAGTGGAACATCTGGTACCTCGACGAGCACCGTGAGTCGGACGAGGTGAACGACCAGTGGCGTTACGCGCCGCGGCAACTCGAGGACGTGTATTCGGTGGCGGATGCCGTGGTGCTCGGCAACCTGCTGATCACACTGCTGCGCAACCACGATCGCGTCGCCAGCGCCTCGCTCGCGCAGCTGGTCAACGTCATCGCGCCGATCATGACCGAACCGGGCGGCGACGCCTGGCGGCAGACGACGTTCTTCCCGTTCTCGGTCACCTCGCGCCTGGCGCGCGGCACTGTGCTGCGGCCCCGGATCGATGTCGGCACCTATGCGACGGCCGTGTACGGCGACGCGCCGCTGGTCGACGCGGTCGTCACCGCGGACGACGAGGGCGGCGCCGTGTTCCTGGTGAACCGCAGCCGCACCGAGTCCATCGAGGTCTCGATCGACGTCACCGCACTCGGGGCGGGCGCCATCGCCGAGGCGACGACGCTGTGGGACGAGGACGTCTACGCCAGGAACACGCTCGAAGACCAGGAGCGGGTGGGCCTCAAGCCGCTCGAGGGCGCCTCGCTCGCGGACGGGGTGCTGACGGTCACGCTGCCCCCGGTGTCGTGGTCGGCCATCGCGCTGTCATGACCGGTGTGCGCCGTGGGCGGACAGGCCGCACAGCTCGCGGACGGATGGGTCGCGCCGCGCGCCCCCTGGCAGCCGGGGCGCTCGTCGTCGCGGTGCTGGGCGCGGCCGGCTGCGCGGCAGAGCCGGCGGCCGTGGAGCAGACCGGCGATGTGTACGTGCACGATCCGGCCTACGTGGCCGGGGCGGACGGCGAGCCGTCGTTCATCTACTCCACCGGCAACGGGCAGATCGCCGACGGCAACGTGCAGATCCGGCGCTCCGACGACGGCGCGTCGTGGGAGTACGTCGGGGAGGTCTGGGACACCAAGCCGGAGTGGCTCACTGAGGCGATCCCGGGCGTGGACAACCTGTGGGCGCCCGAGCTCTACGAGCACGACGGCACCTGGTACCTGTATTACTCGGCATCCACCTTCGGGAAGAACACGTCGCTCATCGCGCTGGCCACCAACACGACGCTCGATCCCGACGACCCCGACTACGTGTGGGTCGATCAGGGCCCGGTGATCGAGTCGGCCGGCACCGACTTCAATGCGATCGACCCCGGCATCGCCGTGGACGAGGACGGCGTGCCCTGGATGGCGTTCGGTTCGTTCTGGAGCGGCATCCGCATGGTCGAGCTGTCGTGGCCGAGCGGTCTGCGTGCCGACGATGCCGAGCCGCTGCGCATCGCCGATCGGGGCAGCGGCGCCAACGCGATCGAGGCGCCCTACATCGTCTCGCGCGACGGCTGGTACTACCTGTTCGTCTCGAAGGACTCCTGCTGCCGGGGCGTCGACAGCACCTACTGGATCACCGTCGGACGGTCGGAGTCGGTCACCGGTCCGTACGTCGACGAGCAGGGCACCCCTCTGCTCGAAGACGGCGGCACGCTCGTCCTGCAGACCGACGGGACGCGCATCGGCCCCGGCGGCCAGTCGGTCTCGGCCGATCGCCTCGCGTTCCACTTCTACGACGCCACGATGGACGGCCAGTTCCGGCTGGGGCTGCTGCCGATCCGGTGGGAGGACGGCTGGCCGCGCGTGGAGTGGCCGCCGGAGTGACCCGTTTCGGCCGGTTCGGCCGATTCGGCTGGGTCGGCCGGTTCGGCTGGTTTGGCTGGTTCGGCCGGCTCGCTGGGTCGGCTGGGTCGGCTGGTTCGGCTCGCAGGATGCTTTCGGGATCCCGGGCGTGTCTCGGTCAGAGGACGGATGCCGCGGCGAGATGTCCTGCGACACGAACGCCCGGTGATGCTCAGGCGGGCGGCGCCGACTCGCGCTCGAGGATCGTGAACTCGGCCAGCTTCAGCGTCGGGGGCTGGGTGTTGTCGATGCGCACGCGCTCGCGGAGGGTGTCGACGGCGGTGCGGGCGATCCAGTCGCGTCCGGGGTCGACCGTCGTCAGGGACGGGATCGAGTACTGCGCCTCGTCGAGCCCGTCGAAGCCCATCACGGCGACGTCGTCGGGAATCCGCAGTCCAGCCTCCTGCAGTGCCCGCATCGCGCCGAAGGCCAGCGTGTCGTTGAGGGCGAAGACGGCGTCGAACGGAACGCCCCGGGCGATCACGTCGGCCATCGAGTGGGCGCCGTTCGCGCGGTGCCATTCGATAGACGGCCCGATCAGTGCAGGGTCGAACGGGATGCCGTTCGCCGCCAGCGCCTCGCGATATCCCTGCATGCGCAGCGCCGACGAGCCGATCACTTCGTCTTCGTGCGCGCCCACGACCGCGATGCGGGTGCGGCCGGAGTGGATGAGGTACTCGGTCGCCGCCCGCGCGGCCTCGACGTTGCGCATCGTGACGTGGTCGGTGGGACCGTCGAAGATGCGCTCGCCCAGCAGCACGAGCGGGTACCCGACGTCGAGGTGGTCGACGTCCTCGGGCCCCATCTCGAGCGGGCTGAAGATGAGGCCGTCGGTCATCTTGCGCCGGGCGTTGGTGAGCACGCTGATCTCTCGGGCACGGTCGCCCGTGCCGGTCTGCTCGACGACGACGGAGAGTCCCGATGCCTCGGCGGCGGCGATGACGGCGGCGGTCAGCTCGGCGAAGTACGCCAGCGCCAGGTCGGGGACCGCCAGGCCGATGACGTTGGTGCGTCCTGAACGGAGGCTCCGTGCGGTGGGGTTCGGCGTGTATCCCAGCTCGGCGATCGCCTGCTCGACCTTCGTCCGGGTCGACGGGCGCACGTGCGGATAGTCGTTGACGACGTTCGAGACGGTTTTGATCGACACCCCCGCGAGGAGGGCCACATCGTGCAGTGTGGCAACCATGACCGTGTCCCGTCTCGCTGGATCTCCGTCCAGTCTAGGCGTCCATCCTGCGCTTGTATAACGTTGTAAACCGTGCGGCGCGCCCGCACCCGCCACAATGGAGACATCGCGCGAAGGCACCGCGACACCGCAGACGAAAGGGGGCGCCGGCATGCCGAGCCGTGAGCGCAACTGGGCCGGGAACACCGTCTACCGGGCCCGGGAGCTGCGGACCCCGGCATCCATCGACGAACTCGCCGGCATCGTGACGTCACAGCCTCGCGTCCGGGTCCTCGGCAGCCGGCACTCGTTCAACGACATCGCCGACACCGACGGCGTGCTCGTCTCACTGGTGTCGCTGCCGGGCGAGCCCGAGCTCGACGAGCCACACCGCCGCGTGCGCGTGCCCGGCGGCATCCGGTACGGCGAACTGGCGCCCTGGCTGCACGAGCGCGGCTTCGCGCTGGCGAACCTCGCGTCGCTGCCGCACATCTCGGTCGCCGGGGCCGTCGCGACCGGTACGCACGGCTCGGGGGAGCGGATCGGCTCGCTCGCGACGCAGATCGCGGGACTCGAGCTGCTCACTGCCGACGGCGCCCGGGTGCGGCTCGAGCGGGGCGATCCCGACTTCGACGGGGCGGTGGTGAGCCTCGGTGCCCTGGGCGTCGTCACCGCGCTCGAGCTCGATGTCGAGCCGGCATACGACATCGCCCAGACCGTGTTCGAGGGGGCGCGGTGGGATGCCGTGCTGGCAGACCTCGACACGCTCGAAGCCTCCGGTGACAGCGTCAGCCTGTTCACCACCTGGGGTGACGCCGATCGCATCGACCAGGTGTGGGTGAAATCGCGCGGCGCGGCGCCGGACCTCAGCGTGTTCGGAGCGGTGCCGGCGGACGGACCCCGGCATCCCATCCCCGGGATCGATGCCGAGCCGTGCACCGCCCAGCTCGGCGAGCCCGGCCCCTGGTTCGACCGGCTGCCGCACTTCCGGCTCGCCTTCACGCCGTCTGCCGGGGCCGAACTGCAGAGCGAGTACCTCGTGCCGCGCCGCGACGCCGTCGCCGCGGTCGAGGCGCTGCGCGGGCTGTCTTCCCGCATCGCGCCGCACCTGCTCGTGTGCGAGGTGCGCACGATCGCCGCCGACCGGCTCTGGCTGAGTGCGGCGTACGACACCGATGCGGTCGGCCTGCACTTCACCTGGCGCCTCGACGTGCCCGCGGTCACCGTCCTGCTGCCCGAGATCGAGCGGGCGCTGCCGGCGTCGGCGCGTCCGCACTGGGGCAAGCTGGCCACTCTCGACGGTGCCGCCGTCACGGCCCGCTACCCGCGCTGGAACGATTTCGCCCGGCTGCGCGACCGGCTCGATCCGCAGCGCCGATTCGGCAACGCATTCCTCGAGCGACTGGGCCTGTGAGCGCAGGCGCCTATCTGGACTCCATGCAGGATTCCGGCGTCAACGAGAAACAAGTTATCTTTCTGGCGAGCTGAAAGAGTGCGGTCCACTATGTCTGTGGGGGCGCAACTGGGGAAGCGTCTGTAGAGCCCGTTCCAGCCGGCGGCCGCTCGACGACACACCGGGGGGAGTGTCGCTCCGGGGTTGAGGGAGATTCGTCCTTCGACCCCGGAGGCCCCTTCCCCCTCAGGTGTCGGAGTTGTCGCTGTCCTGCGGCGCCTCGACCGGAGTCATGAACTCGTTGACGAGCGCGCGCACGCCGAGCGCGAACAGCGTCCACTCGCCCTGCGGAGCCTCGTGCGACGCGTCGAACCGGTACGTGGGGTGGTCGATGCCCTCGACGGCGCGCACCGCGAACCCTTCGCCCATCGCGGCCATCGCCTCGGTGAAATCGTGCAGGGTCAGCCCCGACTTCATCCGCAGGCCGTACGAGGCCATGAGATAGCCGTAGAACTCGGCGAACGCGTCGATCGACTCGCGATGCCGTTCGCGGCTGGCCTCCTTGAGCTCTGGCCAGGTGTCGGCGGCCGTGCGCAACGCGAGCGACACCAAGAACTGCTGCGCGTCGCGCGCGTCATCCGGATCGCTCTGATCGAGCGCTGCGGTGCGCACATGCGCCAGAGCGGCAGCACGGATCACGTCGTCGCCCGGGGCGCCCGAGTCGATCAGCTGCTGCACGGCCTCGCGCGCGTAGTCGGCCGGACTGCTCAGCCGCAGCCGCACCATCGCGACGGCGAGGTCACGCTGATAGTCGGTCTGATCGGCCCAAAGACGGTAGGCGGCACCCGTGGTCAGACCCGCCTTGCGCAGGACTTCCTGCAGGCGGATGTGCTGCACGCCCGCGCTCACCCCGCGCTCGAGCAGCATCTGCATCCCGACGCGCAGCAGCAGCGCCCGCGTCTCTTCTCCTGTACGTCGCCCCATGCTCTTCCGTCCAACTCTCCCCAGAGAAATAAATCTTCTCACTTCTCGGCGGAAATGGCGCGCGGATCGCTCTGGCCGCGTCTGGCAGAATGGATGCCGGCGTGCCCGAGTCGATGGCTCCCCAGCCCCGCCGGGCCTCTGGACAGCGTCCGCCGTCCCTCACGAGGAGCGATATGTCGACGCAGACCCTGCCGCAAGCCCACCCCCCGCGCATCCAGCAGCACCGCCGTTATCTCATGTGCCGTCCCGAGCACTTCACCGTCAGCTACCGGATCAATCCGTGGATGGAGCCGGAGCGCCCGACCGACACAGCCAAGGCGATCGCGCAATGGGAGAAGCTGTACGACGCCTATGTCGCGCTCGGCCACGAGGTCGAGCTGATCGACCCGGTGCCGGGCCTGCCCGACATGGTCTACACCGCCAACGGCGGCTTCGTCATCGACGGTCGCGCCCTGGGAGTGAAGTTCCGCGTCGGCGAGCGTCGTGGCGAGGAGCGGCCCTTCATGGACTGGTTCGCCGCGCAGGGCTTCGACGTCGTCGAGCCCTTCGAAGTGCAGGAGGGGGAGGGCGACTTCCTGCTCGTGGGCGAGACCATCCTCGCCGGCACCGGCTTCCGTTCGGCGGGCGACAGCCACCGCGAGGTCGCCGAGGTGTTCGACCGGGAGGTCGTCTCGCTGCGCCTGATCGATCCGCGGTTCTACCACCTGGACACCGCGATCGCCGTGCTCGACCCGGTCGAGGGCGCCGGCGGCGCCCTGCGGGCGAACATCGCCTACCTGCCCACCGCCTTCGACGACGCCTCGCAGCAGACGCTGGCCGAGCGCTTCCCCGACGCGATCCGTGTGTCGGATGCCGATGGCGCGGTCTTCGGGCTCAACGCGGCCAGCGACGGCCGCAATGTCTTCATCTCGCCGCGGGCCACCGGCTTCGACGCACAGCTGCGCGACCGCGGATACACCCCCGTCCACGTCGACCTGTCGGAGCTGCTGCTCGGCGGCGGTGGGATCAAATGCTGCACGCTCGAACTGAGAGGGACGCGATGACCACGCCCACGCTCGACACGACGACCATCCGCATCATCGACTCCGAAGATGCCCACGTCGCGCACAATTACTCGCCCCTGCCGGTGGTGGTCGCCCGTGGTGAGGGCTCGTGGGTCACCGACGTCGAGGGCAAGCGCTACCTCGACCTGCTGGCGGCGTACTCCGCCCTGAACTTCGGGCACCGGCATCCGGCCCTCATCGCCGCCGCCACCGAGCAGCTGGGCCGGCTCACGCTCACCAGCCGGGCGTTCCACAACGACAAGCTCGGCGATTTCGCCGCCGCGCTGGCCGAGCTGTGCGGCAAGGACCTCGTGCTGCCCATGAACACCGGCGCCGAGGCCGTCGAAACCGGCATCAAGGTCGCCCGGGCCTGGGCGTACCGCGTGAAGGGCGTCGCCGACGGCAAGGCGACCGTGATCGTCGCGGACGGCAACTTCCACGGCCGCACGACCACGATCGTGAGCTTCAGCGACGATCCGCAGGCCCGAGAGGACTTCGGCCCGTACACTCCCGGCTTCGTCTCGGTGCCCTACGCCGATGCGGCCGCCATCGAGGCCGCGATCGACGAGAACACCGCCGCGGTGCTGATCGAGCCGATCCAGGGCGAGGCGGGCGTCATCATCCCGCCCGAAGGCTACCTGCGCGCCGTCCGCGAGATCTGCGACCGGCACCGCGTGCTGTTCATCGCCGACGAGATCCAGTCCGGCCTCGGCCGCGTCGGCACCACGTTCGCGTGCGACCGCGAAGGCGTCGTGCCCGACATGTACCTGCTCGGCAAGGCGCTCGGCGGCGGCATCGTGCCGCTGTCGGCCGTCGTCGCCGACGAGGACGTGCTGGGCGTGCTGCGCCCCGGCGAGCACGGCTCGACCTTCGGCGGCAACCCCCTCGCCGCGGCCGTGGGCCGTCAGGTCGTCGACATGCTGGCCTCGGGAGAGTTCCAGACCCGCGCACAGGCGCTCGGGGAGCACCTGGCCGCGGGGCTCGAAGAGCTCGTCGGGCACGGCGTGACCGCGGTCCGCGTCGCGGGCCTGTGGGCCGGCGTCGACATCGACCCGAAGGTCGGAACCGGGCGCCAGGTCGCCGAGAAGCTCCTGGGTCGCGGGGTGCTCGTCAAAGATACGCACGGCCAGACCGTGCGTATCGCCCCGCCGCTGGTCGTGCGCGCCACCGAGCTGGACTGGGCCGTCGAGCAGCTGCGCCTCGTGCTCGCCGGCTGACGTCCCGGCATCGGCTCGTCGGCTCGCGTCGAACGGCGCGCAGGCCGGGGCGGTGACGGGCACAGGGTCGAGCGCCGCGAGGAGCGCCCATACCTCCCGGCGCTCAGCACCGCGGCGGGACATCAGGCGACGGTGACGCCGATCTGGTGCCACCCGGTCGCCCCGTCGGGCACGACCGGCGCGTGCTCTCCGGTCTGCGTCTGGCCGCGGGCGTTGATCGCGCGGCAGCGCACCGTGTGCGTTCCGGTCGTCGCCGTCCACGGCATGCTCCACTGCACCCACGTGTCGTCCGAGATCGCCGTGGCGAGAGTCGCCGGCATCCATTCGCCGTCATCGATCTGCACCTCGACCGCGGCGATCCCGACGTGCTGCTGCCACGCCACGCCCGCGACCACGGTGTCGCCGGCGGAGATCTGCCGGCCGCTGCGGGGCACGTCGATGCGCGACTGCAGCTTGATCGGCCCGCGCTCTGACCAGCCGCGATCGGTCCAGTACGCCCGCGCGGCGTCGAACCGCGTGACCTGCAGCTCGGTGACCCACTTCGTCGCCGACACGTAGCCGTAGAGGCCCGGGACGACCATGCGCACCGGGAATCCATGCTCGGCAGGAAGCGGTTCGCCGTTCATCCCGACCGCGAGGATCGCGTTGCGCTCGTCGGTGAGCGCTTCGAGCGGGGTGGATGCCGTGAATCCATCGACCGAACGCGACAGCACCATGTCGGCGCCGGAGTCCGGCCCGGCCTGTCGGAGCAGCTCGCGGATCGGATAGCCGAGCCACACCGCGTTGCCGATGAGGGTGCCGCCGACCTCGTTCGACACGCATGCGAGGGTCGTGACGCTCTCCTGCAGCGGCAGCGCGAGCAGTTCGTCCCACGTGATCACGACCTCGCGGGCGACCATGCCGTGGATGCGCAGCGACCAGGCGTGCGGGTCGACATCGGGCACCAGCAGGGCGGTGTCGATGCGGTAGAACTCGGCGTTGGGGGTGATGACCGGTGCGAGATCCGGGATGCCGAGGTCCGCAGTCGCCGGGATGGGAGCCGCCGTCTGTGCGGGGCGGGGCAGGGCGATCGCCTCCCGCACGGCCGAGGCCGCCTGTCGCCCGGCCTGCAGGGCCCAGCCGCCGAGCGCGGCGATGACCCCGGCGCCCGCCGCGACCCCCGACCAGAGGAGGAACCCGCGCCGGTCGAGTCCGGTGCCCCGCTCGGCTGAGGCCGGATCGGGCGCGGCCGGCGCTACGTCCGGGTTCCCATCCGCCGGGTCGGCCCGGACGAACGGCGCTGCGTGCGCGGCAGCCCGTGCGCACCGCCGCGCGAGCGGGCCGAGCGCGGCCGCCGCCACCACGCCTGCCACCGCCGACGGGATCCACGCCATGCCGGTCGCATCGGGGCGGGTCGAGGCGACGACCGCACCCACGAGGCCCAGCCCCACCACGAGCACGCGCCCCCACGGCGGCACCCGGACCTCGAGCAGCCCGGCGATCGCGGCGACCACGACGAGGACGACCACCACGCCGGCGATGAGCGCGAGCTTGTCAGCGGTGCCGAACAGGCCGATCGCGGCATCCTTCGCCCAGGGCGGGGCGAGGTCGATCAGTGCGGCGCCCATCGAGGCGATCGGGCTCGCGGTCGGCAGCGCGAGCGCCGCGACCAGTTCGCCCGCGCCCGCGCCGAGAGCGACCGCGGCCACCCCCGCCCAGGCGGAGGCGGCGACACTCGCAGACCTCGTCGCCACGGCCTCAGAGTACGCCCGCCGGTCGGCTGGCCCGCGGACGGGCGGCGTCAGGCCGGCGGCGCGTCAGGGTCGAGCGTCGCGAGGGTGTCCTGCTCGACGGCGTTGTCCGCGTCCAGTTCTTCCTCAGTGGTCTCGTCGCCACCCAGCGGGGCGTCGTCGTCGGCGTCGGACGGTCGGTGATCGCTCATGCGACCACGGTAGGCGCCGGGTACGCCGTGCGGTAGATGCGCGGGTGTCCTACCGGTCGCTCGGCACGCGGATCGGCGTCGTCGCCGCGATCTCGTCGCTGAACTCCTCGGGCGGGGTGCGCACGACCCAGATCGGCTGGGTCTCGTCGACGGTCAGCCGGAAGCGGTGTTCCGGATCGCGGTGCAGCCGGCCCGAGAACATGAGCCAGCCCAGCCCTATCGCGCAGGCGACCAGGCCTGCGACGCCCCCGAGCTGGATCGCCGCGCGCGGCCCGAATTGCTCGGCGACCCAACCGGCGATCGGCGCGCCGAACGGCGTCGACCCCATGATGACGGCCATGTAGACCGCCATGACGCGGCCGCGCACGGCGACGTCGGTGGTGGTCTGCACATATCCGTTGGCGGTGGTCATCATCGTCACGGTGAAGAAACCGACCGAGGTCAGCAGGAGCGCGTAGAGCAGGTAGGTGGGCATGACCGACGAGACGAGGGATGCCACGCCGAACCCGCCGGCGGCGAACATGATCACGCGCATCCGGGCGCGCTCACGGCGGGCGGCCAGCAGCGCACCGGCCAGCGATCCGATGGCCAGCACCGAGCTGAGCAGCCCGTAGCCGTCGGCATCCCGCCCGAACTCGAGCGCCATCGTCGATGCGAAGATCGGGAAGTTCATGCCGAACGCACCGACGATGAACACGATGACGAACGTCACCCGCAGGTCGGGCCGCCGCCAGACGTAGCGGAAGCCGTCGGCGATGCGCTGCGCCCCGGTGGCGCGCACGCGGGGGACGAGCTCGTCGGTGCGCATCATGAACAGGGCCACGAGCATCGCCAGGAACGTCGCGGCGTTGATGATGAACACCCAGCCGGTGCCGACGACGACGATCAGCACGCCGCCGACGGCCGGGCCGATCAGGCGGGCCATGTTGAAGGATGCCGAGTTGAGCGCGACGGCATTCGAGGCGTTCTCACGTGAGACGACGTCGGTCACGAATGCCTGGCGGGCCGGGCTGTCGAACGCGTTCGCAATGCCGAACAGCAGGGCGAACCCGAACATGAGCGGCAGCGTCATGACATCCATCAGCAGCAGCACGCCCACCGCGATGGCGAGCAGCAGCAGGACACCCTGGGTCGCGAACAGGATCTTTCGTCGGTCGAACCGGTCGGCGACCCAGCCTGTCGCACCTACCAGCACCAGCGGGGGACCGAACTGCAGCGCCATGGTCACACCCATCGCGGTCGCGTTGTTGTCGGTCAACTCGGTCAGCACGACCCAGTCCTGCGCGGTGGACTGCATCCACCCGCCGATGTTCGAGACGAGGGCGCCGATGAACCAGACGCGGTAGTTGAACAGGCCGAGCGAGCGGAACATCGCCTTCATGCAACAGCCTCCATACGGGGAGACAGTCTACCTCGTTAGCTTTGCTAAGTAAATTTCTCTTCGGTCTATCGAGGGATGCCGGCGGCCAGCTCCGCGAACACCTCGGCCGCCTCATCGAGCCGCGCCAGCGGTGCACCCTGCCCCGCCCACAGTGACTGCAGGTCACCGCGTCCGAGCCGGTTCGCCTCGGCGCGCAGCGCCCCGACGACCCAGCTCTGCGCGGGGAACGGCGCGATCGCGCCGCCGGACTCGATGGTCTCGATGAGGCGGTTGGCGACGCCGCGCGCGAGCCTTCCGGTCGCCGCGCGCGTGAGGACCGTGTCGTCTGCGGCGATGCGGCCGAGAGCTTCACGGTGGGCCGCGCTCGCGGCCGACTGCCGGGTGCGCAGGAAGGCGGTGCCGACCTGCACGCCCGCCGCGCCCAGCGCGAACGCCGCAGCGACGCCCCGCCGGTCGGCGATGCCGCCCGCGGCGATCACCGGCACGTCCACGGCGTCGACCACCTGCGGTACGAGCGCGAACGTCCCGACCAGCGAACGCTCGGCCTCGCCCAGGAAGCTGATGCGATGCCCGGCGGCCTCGAAGCCGCTCGCGACGACGGCGTCGGCGCCGGCGGCCTCGACCGCGCGCGCTTCGGCGACCGTGGTCGCACCGCCGACCACGCGGATCCCGCGGGCGTGCGCCGCGTCGACGACGTCAGGCCCCGGCATCCCGTACACGCAGCTGAGCACGGCCGGTCGCGCCTCGAGGATCGCCTCGAGATGTTCGTCGATGTCGACGAGGAACCGCTCGGGCTGCCCGGACGGCGCCGCGATGCCGAGCTCGTCGTACAGCGGCAGCGCCGCCTCGGCCGCTTGGGTCGTGTCGACCTGGCCGGGCCGTGCCTCATCGCCGATCGGGATCCACACGTTGAGCGCGAACGGCCGATCGGTCGCCGCCCGCAGCTGCGCCGCGGTCTCGGCGATGCGCTCAGCGCCGTAGCCGTACAGGCCGTACGAGCCGAGCCCGCCGGCGTTGCTCACGGCGGCGGTCAGCTCCACGGAGGACATGCCGCCGAAGGGGCCCAGGACGATCGGAGTGTCGAGGTCGAGATGAGTCATGGTTCCAGCATGCGCTCGTGCCGACCCCGGCATCCGTCACATTTCAGCGGGAATCGGACAGATCTCTCGGGGCGCCCGCTGTACGCCGGGGCCGTCCGCCGCATGATGCTCGACGGGCTCGACGCCGACGGCGTGGACGATCTGGCGCGGCTGACCTACGGCATCCTGGCCCCGCTCGATCCCGATCGCCGGCTCACCGTGACCGCCGACGGACCGGAGTGCGCGGCCGATCCGGAGCCCGCCGCGTGCGCCGCCGACCCTCAGCCCGTCGCCGCACCATCGTGACCTGACGAGCTCGTCCGCTGCGCTGACAACCCCCGCTGACTCACACCGCGAGCAGCTCCGGACTTTTGTCCTGTCAGATGACTCGTCGCCGGTGGCGGCGATGCGTGGCGCCGCTCGGACCAGTCGAGCCGCGCTCCGGAACCCTAGGCGCTATCGCCATCGACGCTGCCCCCGTCACGCGCTCACCCGCGCGGCTCGTAGCGCTCGGGTGCGAACGCGGCGGCCACGGCGGCGCGGAGCGTCTCGAGCGTGGCATCCGGCCCGAACCAGCCGTGCGCGCGCGCCTGCACGAGCACGTTTCCCAGCGCGGTCGCTTCGACCGGCCCCGCCAGCACCGGCAGTGTGGACCGGTCGGCGGTCGCCTGGCACAGCAGTCGGTTCAGCGATCCGCCGCCGACGATGTGCACGACGTCGATGGGGCGGTCGGCCAGCCGTCCGGCCGTGGCGACGGCGTCGGCGAACGCTTGCGCGATGCTCTCCACGATGGTGCGCGTGAAGGCGGCGCGCGTGGCCGGCACGGCGGCACCCGAGGACTCGAGGACGGCGGCGATGCGCGCGGGCATGTCTCCGGGGGCTGACAGGCTCGGGTCGTTGGCGTCGAAGAGGGGGATGTCACCGGGGGTGGATGCCGCGGCATCCAGCAGCTCGGGCAGGTCGATCGACGCGCCGTCCTCGGCTTCCCACGCGCGCACCGACTCGCTCAGCAGCCACAGCCCCGTCACGTTGTGGAGGAAACGGACCCGGCCGTCGACGCCGCCTTCGTTCGTGAAGTTGGCCTCGCGGGCTGCGTCGGTGACCTGCGGGCGGTCGAGTTCGAGTCCCACCAGGCCCCACGTGCCGCACGAGATGTAGGCCGAGTCGGGGGTGCTGAGGGGTGCGGCGACGACGGCGGAGGCGGTGTCGTGCGAGCCGACCACGATGACGTCGAGCTCGGCACCGATGTGCTCGGCGGCGGCACCGCGGATCGGGCCGAGGTGCGTACCCGGATCGACGAGGCGGGGGAGCAGCCGCTCCGGAATGTCGAGCGCATCGAGCAGTTCGGTGTCCCACGCGCCCGTGCGCACGTCGACGAGGCCGGTCGTGGAGGCGTTGGTGCGCTCGGCGACCTGGACGCCGGTGAGCAGGAACGCGACGAGATCGGGGATCAGCAGCGACGCGTCGGCGTCTGCGAGACCCCGATCGATCGCGTACTGGTACAGCGTGTTGAACGGCAGGAACTGCAGGCCGTTGCGGCGGTACAGGTCGGCGAACGGCGTGACGGCGTGCACCTTGCGCACGCCGTCGGCGCACCGCTCGTCGCGATAGTGGAACGGCTCACCGAGCAGGCGCCCGTCGCCGACCAGGCCGTAGTCCACGGCCCACGAGTCGATGCCGACGCTCGCGATGGCCGGCTCGCGGGCGAACGCCTCACGGAGCCCATCGCCGATGTGGCGATACAGCGCGGTGAAGTCCCAGTGCAGGCCGTCCGGCCCCGCCACGGGACCGTTCGGGAACCGCGCGACCGGCTCGAGCCGCAGCTCGCCGTCGCCGACGTAGCCGATCATGACCCGGCCGCTGGTCGCACCCAGATCGACCGCGGCGACTGCGCGCGTCATCGCAGGAAGGCCGCGGCGACGCCCGAGTCGACCGGGATGTGCAGGCCCGTCGTGCGCGAGAGCTCCGGGCCGGTCAGCACGTAAACGGCGTCGGCGACGTTCTCGGGCACGACCTCGCGCTTGAGGATCGTGCGGTTCGCGTAGAACTGGCCGAGGTCCTTCTCTTCGACGCCGTAGGTGGCCGCGCGGTTGGCGCCCCACCCGGCGGCGAAGATGCCGGAGCCGCGCACGACCCCGTCGGGGTTGATGCCGTTGACGCGTACGCCGTGCTCGCCGAGCTCGACCGCGAGCAGGCGCACCTGGTGGGCCTGGTCGGCCTTCGTGGCCGAGTACGCGATGTTGTTCGGGCCGGCGAACACGCTGTTCTTCGACGAGATGTAGATCACGTCGCCGCCGAGCTTCTGCTCGATGAGCGCCTTCGCGGCGGCCTTGCTCACCAGGAACGAGCCCTTGGCCATGACGTCGTGCTGCAGGTCCCAGTCCTTCTCGGTGGTCTCCAGCAGGGGCTTCGACAGCGAGAGACCGGCGTTGTTGACGACCAGGTCGATGCCGCCGAACGCCAGCAGCGTCTGATCGATCGCGGCCTGCACGCCGGCGGCATCCGCCACGTTCGCGGCCACGCCGATCGCGACGTCGGTGCCGCCGAGCTCTGCGGCCGCGGCCTGCGCCTTCTCGAGATCGAGGTCGGCGACCACGACGCACGCGCCTTCGGCGGCGAGTCGGGTCGCGATGGCCTTGCCGATGCCCGAGGCTGCGCCCGTGACGAACGCGATGCGGCCCTGGTGCGTCTTGGGCTTGGGCATCCGCTGGAGCTTCGCCTCTTCGAGGGCCCAGTACTCGATGCGGAACTTCTCGGCATCCGAGATCGGCGTGTACGTCGACAGCGACTCTGCGCCGCGCATGACGTTGATCGCGTTGACGTAGAACTCGCCGGCCACCCGGGCGGTCTGCTTGTTCGCGCCGTAGCTGAACATGCCGACGCCGGGGATCAGGACGATGAGCGGGTCGGCGCCGCGGATCGCGGGGGACTCTGAGGTCGCGTGCGCGTCGTAGTAGGCCTGGTAGTCGGCGCGGTACTCGACGTGCAGCTCCTGCAGGCGCGCGATCTGCTCCTCGACGGTGGCCGATGCCGGCAGGTCGAGGATCAGGGGCTTGACTTTGGTGCGCAGGAAGTGGTCGGGGCAGCTCGTGCCCAGCGCGGCGAGTGCCGGCGCCTTGTCAGCGGCGAGAAAGTCCAGCACCGCATCGCTGTCGGTGTAGTGGCCGACCATGGGCTTGTCGGTGGACGCGAGCCCGCGGACGGTCGGCGCCAGCGCCGCCGCCCGGGCGTGCCGCTCGGCCTCGGGCAGCGCCTCGAAGCCGGCGCGCACGCCGCCGAACGGGTCGGCCGTGCCGTTGGCGGCGATGTACGCGGCGGCGGTCTCGATGACCCAGAGGCTGTTGGCCTCGGCATCCGCGCTCGTGTCGCCCCATGCCGTGATGCCGTGACCGCCCAGGATGCACCCGATCGCCTGCGGGTTGGCCGCCTTGATCTCGGCGATGTCCAGGCCCAGCTGGAACCCGGGGCGCCGCCACGGCACCCACACGACCTTGTCGCCGAAGATCTTCGCGGTGAGCTCTTCGCCGTCGGCGGAGGTCGCGATCGCGATGCCGCTGTCGGGGTGCAGGTGGTCGACGTGCGCGGCGTCGACGAGGCCGTGCATCGCGGTGTCGATCGACGGTGCCGCGCCGCCCTTGCCGTGCAGGCAGTAGTCGAACGCAGCGACCATCTCGTCCTCGCGCTCGACGCCGGGGTACACGTCCACGAGTGCGCGCATGCGGTCGAGGCGCAGCACCGCGAGGCCCTCGGGCTTCAGCGTGCCGAGGTCGCCGCCCGAGCCCTTCACCCACAGCAGCTCGATGGGCTCGCCGGTCACCGGATCGGTGTCGGTGCCCTTGGCCGACGTGTTGCCGCCGGCATAGTTCGTGTTCTTCGGGTCGGCGCCCAGGCGGTTGCTGCGCGCGATCAGCTCGGCGGCGGTGGAGTTGGTCATTTCGGTTCCTTCGGGGTGCGCGGGGCTGGATTCGATCGGTTCGGCAGTCGCCTATGCACAGTCCGCGGGGATGGCACTGTGCACGAGCGACTGCTGGGCGGGATGCCGGTTCGTTCGGCAGTCGTTTGGGCACGGTCGCCATTGGCGGGACTGTGCACGAGCGACTGCCGAACCGGCATCAGGCGCCCCAGCCGGCCTGGGTGCCGCCGACGCGGTCGGCGGCGATCTGCTGCTGGTAGCCGGATGCCGCGTAAGCGGCCATCGGGTCGGCGGGAAGGCCGCGGGTCTCGCGCCACTGCGCCAGCTGCGGACGGACGTCGGTGTAGAACGCGTCCATCAGCACGGCGTTGGCCGCCAGCACGTCGTTCGCCTGCTGCGCCGCGTCGAGCGCGTCGTGGTCGATCAGCAGGGCGCGGGCCGTCATCTCCTGGACGTTGAGCACCGAGCGGATCTGGCCCGGGATCTTGTCTTCGATGTTGTGGCACTGATCGAGCATGAAGGCCACGTCGGGGTTGTTCAGGCCGCCGCCGCGGATGACTTCCGCGATGATCCGGAACAGCTGGAACGGGTCGGCGGCACCCACGATGAGGTCGTCGTCGGCGTAGAAGCGGCTGTTGAAGTCGAACGAGCCGAGCTTTCCCAGGCGCAGCAGCTGCATGACGATGAACTCGATGTTGGTGCCCGGGGCGTGGTGCCCGGTGTCGAGACACACCATGGCCTTGTCGCCGAGGGCAGCCACCTGCGCGTACGAGGTGCCCCAGTCGGGAACATCGGTGTGGTAGAAGGACGGCTCGAAGAACTTGTACTCGAGCACAAGACGCTGCTCGCCGGTCAGGCGCGCGTAGATCTGCTGCAGCGAGTCGGCCAGGCGGTCCTGGCGCGCGCGCATGTCGTTCTGGCCGGGGTAGTTCGAGCCCTCGGCGAGCCAGATCTTCAGGTCGCGCGAGCCGGTGGCATCCATGATGTCGATGCACTCGAAGTGGTGGTCGATGGCCTTGCGGCGGATGCGGTCGTCGTGGTGCGTGAGGGCGCCGAACTTGAAGTCCTCGTCCTGGAACGTGTTGGAGTTGACCGTGCCGAGGGCGACGCCGTGGTCTTCGGCGTGCGCACGCAGCTCGTCGTAAGAGTCGACCTTGTCCCACGGGATGTGCAGGGCCACGCTCGGGGCGAGCGCGGTGTGCTTGTGCACCTGCGCGGCGTCGGCGATCTTCTCGAACGGGTCGCGCGGGGTGCCCTCGGTGGCGAACACGCGGAACCGGGTGCCCGAGTTGCCGAACGCCCAGCTGGGCAGTTCGATGCTCTGCTTCTCGAGGACGGAGAGGTGATCGGGGGACAGCGTCGTCATGATGTGCCTTCGTTCGTGGCGGTGAGTTGGTCGTGCAGGTTGAAGATCTCGGTCAGCGGTGTCGCGGCCTGATCGGGGCGTCCGCCGAGGCCGACGAAGAAGCGCCCCATCTCGGCTTCCCATCGGGCCGCGACGGTGGATGCCGCGAGGTACGCCTGGGCGGCTTCGTCGTCGTCGGTCTCGTAGTAGCCGAACAGCCGCCCGCCCTCGCCGAGGAACAGGGAATAGTTGCGCCGGCCGGAGGCCGCGATCTCGGCGAGCATCTCGGGCCACACGGGAGTGTGCCGGGCGACGTACTCGTCGAGCAGCTCGGGCTTGACCTGGAGTTGGAAGGCCACGCGGGTCATCGTCTCTCTCCATCGCGAGGGTTGAATCGTTTCATAATGCTGATACTCGAGATTATTCCGCCCCGCGTGCGCTGTCAAGCGGGGCGAGGGAAAACGCTATCCGAGGTGCCGTGGCATCTGCAACGATCCCGATAGAGTTCACCGCATGGCAGTGAGCGTGCGCGACGTCGCCGAAGACGCGGGAGTGTCGGTCGGAACGGTGTCCAACGTGCTCAATCACCCGGCGAAGGTCTCTCCCGAGACGGTGTCGCGCGTGCAGGACTCGATCGCCAGGCTCGGCTTCGTGCGCAACGACGCGGCCCGCCAGCTGCGCGCGGGACGCAGCCGTACGATCGGCCTGGTGGTGCTGGACCTGCGCAACCCGTTCTTCACCGAGGTCGCGCGCGGCGCCGAGCAGCGCGCTGCCGAGCGGGGACTGTCTGTGCTGGTCGCCAACAGCGACGACGATCCCGCCCGCGAAGACACCCACCTCGACCTCTTCGAGCAGCAGCGGGCGTTCGGCGTGCTGATCACGCCCGTCGGTGACGACCTCGATCGCCTCGCGCGCATGCGCGAGCGCGGAGTGCCGAGCGTGCTCGTCGACCGCGAGTCGGCCGAGGGCGACGTCGCCTCGGTGGCGGTCGATGACGACGAGGGCGGGCGCCTCGCCGCCGCGCACCTGCTCGAGATCGGCCGTCGCCGGCTGGCGTTCGTGGGCGGTCCCGCCGCCATCCGCCAGGTCGCCGACCGCCTCGAAGGGGCGCGGGCGGCTGTCGCGGCACAGCCCGGCGCCACGCTCGAGGTCATCGAGCGGCCGGCGCTCACGGTGCTCGACGGGCGCGCGGCCGGAGAGGCGATCCTTGCCCGGCAGGCCGCCGACCGGCCCGATGCCGTGTTCGCGGCCAACGACCTGCTGGCCGTCGGCCTGCTGCAGGCATTCGCCATCATGGGCGGTGCCCGCGTACCCGAAGACATCGCCCTCATCGGCTACGACGACATCGACTTCGCGGCCGCGACCGTCGTGCCGCTCAGCTCGATCCGGCAGCCCGCGCGGCTCATCGGCGCGACCGCCGTCGACCTGCTGGTGGAAGAGATCGAGTCACCGGATACCGGGGGAAGCGCCGTGCGCTTCCAGCCCGAGCTGATCGTGCGGGAGTCGACGGTCGGGCGATAGCCGGGGGCCGAGCGCCCCGTCTCAGGAATTGCCCGTGTCGGTGACGGGATCGAACACCGTCAGGCCGAGATCTCGGGCGACCGCGGCCATGTTCGCGTCGTGGGTGAGGACGGCCGGGTCCGCTCCGATCGCGGGATCCTCACTGGCCGGCCTTCTCGGCACACGGCACGCAGAGCTGGGCGAACGGCCGGATCGTGAGACGTGCGGCGGGGATCGGCCGGCCGCAGTCCGCGCAGCGGCCGTAGGTCCCGGCATCCATCCGGCTCAGCGCGTCTTCGACCTGGCGAAGCTCGGCCTGCGCGGCCTCGGCGAGCCCGGTGAGCCGCGACCACTCGGCCGACAGCGTGACGCCCTCGGGATCATGCTCGTCGTCGGCAGGCTCATCGCGGTCACGGGTCAACTCGGCCAGCGCTGCGACCGCGGTCTCGGTGCGGGCGAGCGCCTCGGTGCGCAGCTCTTCGAGGCGCGTGCGCTGCGCCGCGTGATCGGCCATCCGCTCACCCTACGCCCGGGATCAGCGGCCCGGACTACCTGGCCGGGCGGGACGCGGCGTCCGGGATGCGAATCGGAGTCGTCTGGGCGACCTCGTCGCTGAACTCCTCGGGGGCGACGATGGTGATCGGCCGGGTCTCGTCGATCGTCAGCGCGAACCGGCGTTCCTCGCTGCGGCGCAGCCGGCCCGAGACGAGCAGCCAGCCGAAGCCGACGGCGAACGCCGCCAGGGCCGATGCGGCACCGAGCAGAATGGCCACGCGCGGGCCGAACTCCGCGGCCACCCAGCCGACGATGGGGGCGCCGATCGGGGTGCCGCCCAGCAGGATCGCCATGTACAGCGCGAGCACGCGGCCGCGCAGCGCCGGATCGGTCGTCGTCTGCACGTAGCCGTTCGCAGTCGTCAGAGTGGTCACCACGGCGAACCCGGTGAGCATGAGGGTGATCGCGTACAGCCAGTACGTCGGCATGAAGGCCGACACGATCGCGGCGGCCGCGAACATGCCGGTGCCCGCGATGACCATGCGGATGCGCGCGCGGTCCCGCCGTGCCGCCATCAGCGCCCCGGCGAGCGACCCGACGGCCAGGATCGAGCTGAGCAGGCCGTAGCCATCGGCATCCTGCCCGAACTCGAGGGCCATCGTCGACGCGAAGATCGGGAAGTTCATGCCGAACGCGCCCAGCAGGAAGACCATGATGAACGCGACCATGAGGTCGGGTCTGCCGGCGACGTAGCGGAAGCCGTCGGCCAGCCGGGAGGCGCCGCGGGATTTCACTCGGGGGATGAGTTCGTGGGTGCGGATGAGTGCGAGCGCTGCCAGCATCGCGATGAAGGTGAGGCCGTTCACGAAGAAGACCCAGCCGGTGCCGACTGCGACGATCACCAGGCCCGCGGCGGCAGGGCCGATCATGCGCGCTCCGTTGAAGGATGCCGCGTTCAGCGCGACCGCATTGGACGCGTTCTCGCGGGAGACGAGGTCGGACACGAATGCCTGCCGGGCCGGGTTGTCGAAGGCCATCACGAAGCCCAGGGCGAGGGCGAACGTGTACATCAGCGGCAGCGTCATCACGCCCGTCAGAAGCAGGATGCCGATGGTCAGGCCGAGCGTGAGCGAGACCACCTGCGTGAGCATGAGGAGCTTCCGCCGGTCGAACCGGTCGGCCACCCAGCCGGTGACGCCGACCAGCAGCAGCGGCGGTGCGAACTGCAGGGCCATCGTGATGCCCATCGCACTGGCGTCGTTGTCGGTGAGCTCGGTGAGCACGACCCAGCTCAGGGCGGTGTTCTGCATCCACTGCCCGGTGTTCGACACGAGCGCGCCGATGAACCAGACGCGGTAGTTGAAGACCGACAGCGAGCGGAAGGTGGTGCTCATTGCGCGGCCACCTGCTGCATGATGGCGGCCGCCCGGGTGATCACGTCGCGCTGCTCCGGGGCCAGCGAGACGAGTGCCTTCTCGAGCCACGAATCGCGGCGGCGGACCGTCTCATCGACGACCTCGCGCCCGGTCTCGGTGATGCCGATGTTGACCTTGCGCCGGTCGTCAGGATCGGGGGTGCGGGTGATGTACCCCGACTCTTCGAGGCAGTTCACCGTGCGGTTCATCGATGGGGCCGACACCCGCTCGCGCTCGGCGAGCTCGCCCAGGGTGTTGCTGCCGTGCACGGACAGCCAGGCCAGGACGGCGAACTGACCGTCGCTCATCCGGTCGATCGCCCGTTCGGAGCGCAGGCGGCGGGCGAGGCGGAAAGTCGCCATGCGGAACTCCGCGGCCTCGCGGGACAGGTCGGGCGCAGCGTCGGGAGTGTCCATGAGAATGCTTAGCCTAGCTCATTAGCGAGCCTAAGTAAATCGACTCCAGTACCGCCCCAGCGTGATCGCGAGGGTGCGTTGACACGATTCACGGATGCCATTGACAGCCCTCGTGATCTGCTCATAGGCTCGTGGGCGGCGACTGGGGAAAGCGCATTCCGAAATCCGCGATCAAAGGTGAACGTATGAGATCCCCTATCCGCACGACCGTCATGGTGGCCGCCCTCGCGGCCGCTCTCATCGTGCCCGCGCAGGCCGCGCAGGCCGGCTCTCCGGGCCATGGGCATGGGCCCGGGCACGGCGGCTCAGCGTCGAGCCCGCAGCTCGAAGATCTCGATCGGGGTCTGGTCGCCGTCGGCACGGCATCCGGGGTCTTCCTCAGCTGGCGACTGCTGAAGTCCGAAGCGACCGGCGCGAGTGAGACCGGGCTGACCGGCACCGACTTCGTCGTCTACCGCGACAACCGCAAGATCGCCACCGTCACCGACAGCACGAACTATGTGGATGCCGCGGGCTCGGCCGGCGCCACCTACCGCGTCGCGCCGGTGGTCAAGGGGCGCACCGGCAAGAAGAGCGACAGGGCCACGCCGCTGGACCAGTCCTTCATCGACATCCCGCTGACGGCGCCCGCCGACGGCGTGACCCCCGCCGGCGAGGCCTACACCTACTCGGCCAACGACGCGTCCGTCGGCGACGTCGACGGCGACGGCGAGTACGAGTACATCGTCAAGTGGGACCCGTCGAACTCGAAGGACGTCTCGCAGATCGGCTACACCGGCCCGGTGTTCCTCGACACCTACGAGCTCGACGGCACGCTGCTCAACCGCATCGAGCTGGGCGTCAACATCCGCGCCGGCGCCCACTACACGCAGTTCCTCGTCTACGACTTCGACGGCGACGGGCGCAGCGAGACGATCCTGAAGACCGCGCCGGGCACGAAGTCCATCCGCTACAACGGCAAGGGCAAGGCGATCCGCGAGTCGTACATCACGATGCCGAAGGCCGACCGCACGGCCGGCTACTCGCACGACGACGACTACCGGATGAGCGCCGACGACTATTACGACCACCTCGTCGAGATGTTCCTCGGATGGTCGGAGCGCGAAGAGGTCGTCTCAGGGCAGTGGCCGGCCACGCTCGAAGAGGCGTGGGGCACCGAGGTGACCCACGAGTACCCGCTGTCGCAGGCCGGCGCCGAAGAGCTCGCCGACTACTTCATCGACGTCTATGCGCCCTCACGCTCCGCCCGCAACGCGCTGCGTGACTTCGAGGGCTTCATCGTCGACGGCCCCGAATACCTCACCGTGTTCGACAGCGCCACCGGCAAAGAACTGCAGACGGTGCGCTACGAGCCCGGCCGCGACGACGACGGCCTGCTGTGGGGCGACTACGCGATGTCGCGCATCGAACCCGGCAACCGCGTCGACCGCTTCCTGTCGGGCGTCGCCTACCTCGATGGCGAGACGCCGTCGGCCGTCTTCGCCCGCGGCTACTACACGCGCTCCACGATCGCGACCTATGACTGGAACGGCAAGAAGCTCACCCAGCGCTGGTTCGTCGACAGCGGGCACGTCCCGATGACGAACCCGTTCAACGACGGCCCGCACGGCCGCGACGGCACCGACCCGGAGTACGGCACGATCACGACGCAGGGCTTCCACAGCCTGAGCTCGGCCGACGTCGACGGCGACGGCAAGCACGAGATCGTCTACGGCTCGGCGACGATCGACGACGATGGCGACCTGCTGTACTCGTCCTTCGACGTCATGCCCGAAGGCAGCGGCGACCCCGGGGCGCTGGCGCGGCTGGGCCACGGCGACGCGATGCATGTCGCCGACATCGACCCCGACCGTGACGGCCTCGAGATCTTCACCGTGCACGAGGGAGGAGCGTGGGCGCCGTACGGCACGGCGCTGCGCGACGCGGCGACCGGTGAGGTCCTCTTCGGGGCGTACTCGGGTCGCGACACCGGCCGCGGGATGATCGGCGATGTCCGCAGTGATGTCCCCGGCATCGAGGTCTGGTCGTCGATGCCCGCCGGCACCGACGCGTCGGGCCTGCTGTCGGCCACCGGCGAGATCGTGTCGCCGGCCAATCCCGGCACCAACATGTCGATCCGGTGGTCAGGGGATCTCACGACGCAGATCGTGAACGGTGCGCTCGAGGTCACCCCCACGATCGACGACTGGACCGACGGCACCGTGCTCACGGCATCCGGAACCCTCACGAACAACGGGACCAAGGGCAACCCGTCCCTCGTCGCCGATGTGCTCGGCGACTGGCGCGAGGAGCTGCTCGTGCGCACCGCCGACTCGAGTGCGCTGCGCATCTACATCTCGACCGAGGTGACCGAGCACAAGCTGTACACGCTCATGCAGGACGTGCAGTACCGGGCCGAGACCGCCCGGCAGCAGACGACGTACAACCAGCCGGCGTACCCGTCGTTCTACTTCGCGTCGGACATGTCGTTCGCCGATGTTCCGCTGGCCGCCGCCAAGAAGGGCGGCACGCGCTGAGCTGAGCCACGCAGGAGGGCCGGGGATCGCGAGGTCGCCTGCCCTCCTGCGTGGGGCGCTGACCCCTAGACTCATCTCCATGCCCGAGTACACCGATGCGTACGGCGTCGCGATCGTCTACGACGTCCACCCGGCGAAGACCGAGCCACGCGCCGTGGTGCAGCTGCTGCACGGTCTGGGTGAGCATGCCGGCCGCTATGGCGCGACCATCGACGCACTGACCGCTGCCGGGTACGCCGTCTACGCCGATGACCACCGCGGGCACGGGCGCACCGGCATGGCGCAGCACCGCGGCGACGCGTCGAAGCTCGGCCGCCTCGGAGCGGGCGGGCATCGGGCGGCCGTCGCGGCGGTGTGGCAGTTCACGCAGCTCATCCGCGCCGAGAACCCCGCTCGGCCGCTGGTGATCCTGGGGCATTCCTGGGGGTCGTTCCTCACCCAGATCCTCGTCAACGAGCACCCCGATGCCTACGACGCCGTCGTGCTGAGCGGCTCGGGACTGCGCACGCCGCTCGATCTCAACGCGGGCGACCTCAACCGGTCCTGGAAGGCGCCTGATGCGATGGGCACCGAGTGGTTGTCGTCCGATCTCTCGGTCGGGCGCGCGTTCCTCGACGACCCGCTCACGAGTACCGAGCGGATGGCGAAGCTGTTCGGGATCATCGACGGCGTGCGTGTGTACGGGCTCCCGCGCAAGAACGTGGGGCGTGACATTCCCGTGCTGCTCATGGTCGGCCGCGACGACAGCGTCGCGGGGCCGCGCAGCGTGCACAAGCTTGCCCAGGCGTACCGCACGCGGGCGGGCTTCACCGACGTGACGACACTGGTGTACCCGGACGCGCGGCACGAGATATTCAACGAGGTCTCGCAGGCCGAGGTCCGCGCCGACCTGCTGGCCTGGCTCGACACGCGGTTCCCCGCCCGCGCCTGAGACCGCGAGCGGCGGCATCCACTCGCCCGGTCCCGCCGTAGGCTGGGGAGCATGCACGGCGAGTACAAGGTTCCGGGCGGCAAACTGGTCGTCGTCGATCTTGAGACCCGTGACGGGAAGATCGCGGACTTCCACCTCGCCGGGGACTTCTTCCTCGAGCCGGACGATGCCCTCGCCGATATCGACGATGCCGTCAACGGCCTGCCCGTCGAGGCCGACGTCGCCACGATCGCCGCGGCGGTCCGCGCCGCACTGCCCGAGGGTGCCCAGCTGCTCGGATTCACGCCCGAGTCGGTGGGCACTGCCATCCGCCGTGCGCTCGTCACCGCCCCGGGATGGTCTGACTTCGAGTGGGAGATCGTGCACGAGAAGGCCGTCTCGCCGCGGATGAACCTCGCGCTCGACGAAGTGCTGACCGGTCGCGTCGGCGATGGGCGCCGCAACCCGACGCTGCGCATCTGGGAGTGGGACGAGTCCGCCGTCGTCATCGGGTCGTTCCAGTCGTACCGCAACGAGGTCGACCCCGAGGGGGCGCAGCGCCACGGGTTCGACGTCGTCCGGCGCATCTCCGGCGGCGGGGCCATGCTCATGGCCGCGGGCGCCATCGTGACCTATTCGCTGTACGTCCCGGCATCCCTCGTCGCGGGTCTCACCTTCGCCGACTCGTACGCATTCCTCGACGACTGGGTGCTGCAGGCGCTGCGCTCGCTCGGCATCGAGGCCACCTACCAGCCGCTCAACGACATCACCTCGCCGCAGGGGAAGATCGGCGGAGCCGCGCAGAAGCGCCTCGCCAACGGCGGGGTGCTGCACCACGCGACGTTGTCGTACGACATGGACGGCGCGGTGATGACCGACGTGCTGCGCATCGGCCGCGAGAAGCTGAGCGACAAGGGCACGGTGTCGGCGGCGAAGCGCGTCGACCCGCTCCGCAGTCAGACCGGCCTGCCGCGCGCGGCGATCATCGAGCGGTTCATCGACACCTTCGCGAGGCTCTACGGAGCCGTCCCCGGCACCATCGCCGACGACGAGTACACGGAAGCCGAAGCCCTCGTCGAGTCGAAGTTCGCCACCGACGCGTGGCTGCACCGCGTCCCGTGAGCGACACCGCGCACTCCATCGCCGGCACCCCGCGGGCGGAGCCGACCGCCCGCGCGGCGTCGGAGACCCCGCCCCTCGCGGCGACCGGGCACGTCGAGATCCACCACGGTGACAACCTGGCCGTGGCCGCGACCCTGGAGTCGGGTTCGTTCACCTTGATCTACCTCGACCCGCCGTTCAACACCGGCCGCACCCAGTCACGATCGGTCGAACGCGCCGTCGCCGAGCGCACAGCAGCCCGGGATACCCCGGCTGCAACCCCCGCCGCCGGTCCCGCCCGGTCCGGCGTCCCAACTCCTTCGATCTCGCACGTCGAAGCCTCGATTCGGCCCGAATCGGCCGATCTGGCACCGGATCGAAGGAGTTACGTCGCGGCCTCTCCGGAAGGCCCCGTCAAGCGCGGCTTCCGCGGCACCAGCTACGCCCGCCTCCGCGGCGACCTGCGGGTCTACGACGACCGGTTCGACGACTACTGGGACTTCCTCGAGCCGCGGCTGGCCGAAGCATGGCGGCTGCTCGCACCCGACGGCACCCTCTACCTGCACCTCGACTATCGCGAGGCCCACTACGCCAAGGTGCTGCTCGACGCCCTGTTCGGCCGCGACTGCTTCCTCAACGAGCTGATCTGGGCATACGACTACGGCGCGAAGTCCCGCAGCCGCTGGCCCACCAAGCACGACACGATCCTGGTCTACGTCAAGGATCCGAAGGGCTACTGGTTCGACTCCGAGGCGGTCGACCGCGAACCGTACATGGCGCCGGGCCTAGTCACGCCCGAGAAAGCCGCCCGCGGCAAGCTGCCCACCGATGTCTGGTGGCACACGATCGTGCCGACCGGCGGCCGCGAGAAGACGGGCTACCCGACGCAGAAGCCCGAGGGCATCCTGCGGCGCATCGTCCAGGCATCCACCCGCCCCGGCGACCGGGTCCTCGACCTGTTCGCCGGCAGCGGCACGACCGGCGCGGTCGCGTCGGCCCTGGGCCGCGATGCCGTACTGGTCGACGACAACCCCGAGGCCATCGCCGTCATGCGCCGGCGCATACCGCACGCGAACGTCGCGGACTGAGCTGGCCGCGCTTCAGACCAGCGCGCGCACGGTCGCGTAGCCGTCGGAGGACACATCGGGGGTGGATGCCGGGGCCCCGAACACCCGGGTCGTGCCGGGACGCTGCGACCAGGCCGGCCAGCCCAGGCCATCGCCACGGACGAGCCCCACGGGCTGGCGGGCGTGCCCGAGGTGAAGCCGCCGCCGTGGATGTACACGAGCACCGGCAGGCCGGCCTCACGCTCGCCGGGCGGGGGGTGAAGACGTTGAGGTTCAGCGTCGCGTCGCCGGGCACGACCGGCTCGGGGATGAGGGTGTCGCCCGGATCGACGCGACACGGCGTGGGGCCGTTCGCGAGGGCGTCGAGCACGCCCTCCCACGGCTCCGGCGGCAGCGGCGCGGCGACTCGCCGTTCCCCGACGGGCGCCTGCGCGAACGGGATGCCGAGGAAGGCGGCGGATGCCACGGCGCGGCCGTGTGCGTCGACGCTCTCCCGCCAGCGGCCGCGGACGTGCCCGGGCGCGATGCGGATGACCGGATCCGGTCGGTCGGTCGCGGTCATGTGTCGGCATTCCGTTCCTGGGGGCTCGGGAGGAGAAGCTCGAAGAGCGCCTCGAGCGTGGCGGCCATATCGACGTCGGGTTCCAGCATCCACTGCACCTGCAGGCCATCGGCCACCGCTTGGAAGATGCGGGCGATCGTGTCGGGGTCGACCCGGTCGGTGATCTGCCCGATGGCCTGGCTGCGGGCGAGGACGGTGGCGAACACGCTGCGCAGGCTCGCGCCGCGCTCGACGAAGAAGCGGTGGGCCGCGTGATCGGGGTCGGCGGCGTCGACGGACAGCCGCGCGAACAGCTGTACGAGGCCCGGCACGTCGACGTTGTGGCGGATCACACCCACGTAACCGCGACGCAGCTCTTCGAGCTCGATCTCATCGGGGTGGGCGGCGATGCGGCTCCGGTCTGCGGTCAGGCCCGCGTCGGCCGAGTCGAGCTCGTCGCGCTTGCGGAGGACCGCGGTGAAGAGCTCTTCCTTGCTGTCGAAATAGTGGAGAAGCCCGGCCTGGCTCAGGCCGACGGCATCGGCGATCTCCTTGACCGAAGCGCCGCCGATGCCTTCGCGAGCGATCACCTCGAGGGCGCGGGTGAGGATCTCCTCGCGCTTGGCGATGCCCTTCGCGTAGGAACCACGGCGTCCCGATCGGCTGTCTGCCATAGGAGAAGTAAACCGAACGACGCTTGATTTCTCAAAACCTAGTGGCATATGGTTTTAACGCGGTGCCCCACGACGATCGCCTCGAAGGAGAGACATGACAATCCCCGACATCTCGGAGCTCACCCTCGAGGAGAAGGCGTCGCTGACCAGCGGCGCGAGCTTCTGGTACACCAAGCCGGTCGAGCGTGCCGGTATCCCGTCGATCATGGTGACCGACGGTCCGCACGGGCTGCGCAAGCAGCGCGAGAGCGGTGACCACCTGGGACTCGGCGACAGCGTGCCGGCCACCTGCTTCCCGCCTGCGGTCGGGCTGGGATCGTCCTGGGATGTCGACCTCGCGCACCGGGTCGGCGAGGCGCTCGGCGCCGAGACCTCGATCGAGAACGTCGGCGTGCTGCTGGGCCCCGGTATCAACATCAAGCGCTCGCCGCTGTGCGGTCGCAACTTCGAGTATCTCTCCGAAGACCCGATCGTCTCGGGCGTGATCGGCGCCGCGATCGTGAACGGCATCCAGTCGCAGGGCGTGGGCACCTCGCTCAAGCACTTCGCGGCGAACAACCAGGAACTCGACCGCATGCGGTCGAGTTCCGACATCGACCCGCGGCCGCTGCGCGAGATCTACCTGCGCGGTTTCCAGCGTGTCGTGGAGGACGCCCAGCCGTGGACGGTCATGTGCTCCTACAACCGCATCAACGGCGTCTACGCGTCGGAGGATCCGTGGCTGCTGACGCAGGTGCTGCGCGATGAGTGGGGGTTCGACGGCCTCGTCGTGTCGGACTGGGGCGCCGTCAACGAGCGTGTTTCCGGCCTGGCGGCGGGGATGGACCTCGAGATGCCCGCCTCGGGCGGCGTCACCGACGCGCAGATCGTCACCGCCGTGCAGGACGGCGCACTCGACGAGTCGGTGCTCGACACGGCCGCGGGCCGCGTGCTCGATCTGGTCCGCAAGGCGACCGCGGGTGCCGGCGCCGTCGCCGGCCCGCTCGATGTCGACGCCCATCACGCGCTGGCCCGGGAGGCGGCCGGACGGTCGATCGTGCTGCTGAAGAACGACCCGGTCGACGGTGCGCCGGTGCTGCCGATCGCGAAGGACTCGTCGATCGCGCTCATCGGTGAGTTCGCACAGACGCCGCGCTATCAGGGCGCCGGATCGTCGATGATCAACCCCACCCGGCTGGACAGTGCACTCGACGGCATCCGGGCGCTCGCGACCGGCGCGGTGACCTACGCGCGGGGCTTCAGCACCGCGCTCGAGGTCGCAGACGACGAGGTCGCCGCGCTGCGCGACGAGGCGGTGGCCGCGGCATCCATCGCCGACGTCGCCGTGCTCTTCCTCGGACTCCCCGCCCGCCTCGAATCCGAGGGCTACGACCGCACCGACATCGACCTGCCCGCCGCCCAGCTGGATCTGGTCGACGCCGTGCTGGCGGCCAACCCCCGCGCCGTGGTCGTGCTGTCCAACGGCGGCGTCGTGGCGCTGCCGTTCACCGATCGGGTGCCGGCGATCGTCGAGGCGTGGCTGCTCGGGCAGGCCGGCGGCACCGCGACCGCCGACGTGCTGCTCGGCGACGTGAACCCGTCGGGCAAGCTCACCGAGACGATCCCCGTGCGGCTGGAGGACAGTCCTGCCTACCTGGACTTCCCCGGTGAGTTCTCGCACGTCCGCTACGGCGAGGGCCTGTTCGTCGGGTACCGCTGGTACGACGCGCGGCGCCTCGAGGTGGCCTACCCCTTCGGTCACGGTCTGTCCTACACCACGTTCGCGTATGGAGATGCCTCGGCATCGGTGACCGGCGACGGCGACATCGAGGTGCGGGTCGCCGTCACCAACGCCGGCGATCGCGCAGGGCGCGAGGTCGTGCAGGCGTACACGTCGCTGCCCGATGGGGTCGTGCAGCGTCCGGTGCGCGAGCTCAAGGCTTTCGCGTCGGTGTCGCTGGATGCCGGCGAGACCGGCGAGGTCGTGCTCACGGTGCGCCGCGCCGACCTCGCCTACTGGGACATCCGCGTCGACCGCTGGGTCGTCGAGGGGGGCCAGTACCTCGTCGACGTCGCCGCGTCGAGCCGCGACATCCGCGCCACCGTGCCGGTCGCAGTGAGCGGAGACGATGTCGTCCTGCCGTTGTCGCGCACCTCCTCGCTCGGTGAAGTCATGGCACACCCCATCGCCGGGCCGGTCGTGCACGCCGCGATCGCGCAGATGATGGGCGGCATGGACGGAGCCGCGTCGATCATGCCGGAGGGCGTCGACTTCACGAAGATGATGGAGTCGTTCCCCATCGGCCGGATCGGCATGATGGCCTCACTCGGCGGCGGTGAAGACGGGGTGGATGCCGCGCAGATCGACGGCCTGATCGCGATGGCGAACGCGGGGCAGACTCCCGGGCAGTAGCCGCGCGGAGCCGGCCGCGGGCGTGCGGCATCTGGGGCGGTGCGTCCGCCCGGATGTGCGTCGCGCCCCGGCCGGGCCCATAGGCTTGCGATCATGCGTTTCGGAACCTTTATTCCCCAAGGCTGGCGTTTCGATCTGGTCGGTATCGACCCTGCTGACCAGTGGCACGCGATGTCGGCGCTCGCGCAGCGGGCCGACGCCGGGCCGTGGGAGTCGCTGTGGGTCTACGATCACTTCCACACGACCCCGGTTGCCTCGCAGGAAGCGACCCACGAAGCCTGGACGCTGATGGCCGCGTTCGCCGCGTCGACCAGCCGCATCCGCCTCGGCCAGATGTGCACGTGCATGGGGTATCGCAACCCCGCCTATCTCGCGAAGGTCGCGGCGACCGTGGACGTCATCTCGGGTGGCCGCGCCGAGATGGGAATCGGCGCGGGCTGGTACCAGCACGAGTGGGAGGCCTACGGCTACGGCTTCCCCGAGGCCCCTGAGCGACTCAAGATGCTGCGCGAAGGCGTCGAGATCATGCGCCAGGCGTGGACGACCGGCCAGGCCACCCTCGACGGCACCTACTACCAGGTGGACGGCGCGATCGTGCAGCCGCAGCCGCTGCAGGATGGCGGCATCCCGATGTGGATCGCCGGCGGCGGCGAGAAGGTGACGTTGAAGATCGCGGCGAAGTACGCCACGTACACGAACTTCACCGGCACGCTCGAGGAATTCGATCACAAGAGCGACGTGCTGCGCGGGCACTGCGACACCCTCGGGCGCGACTTCTCCGAGATCACCCGGTCGTCGAACTTCGACACCATCGTCGGGGAGACCGAGGCCGACGCCGAGGATCGGCTGGCGGCCGTGATCGCGCGCGTGCGCCCGTTCGTGCAGGATGAGCACGCCGACCGCATTGAGCGCGGCATCCGTCGCTCCGACGGGTTCGGATCGGTCGAGCAGGTGACCGAGAAGCTCGCGCGCAAGGGCGAGCACGGGCTCGGGTACGCGATCCACTACTTCCCCGAGGCGGCATACGACACTTCGGGGATCGAGCTGTTCGAGCGCGAGGTCATTCCTGCGCTGAGCTGATCGCCGCGCCATCGCGCGGGTCGGCCGTGCGCGCCGCGGCATCCACTGTTCAGTCGCCGAGGAAGCTCAGCAGCGCCTCGTTGACTTCGTCGCCGTGCGTCCACAGCAGACCGTGCGGCGCGCCCTCGATCTCGACGTAGGTGACCTCCCCGGGGACGAGGTCCGTGAACTTCCGCGCGGTCTTGTCTATCGGCAGGATGTTGTCGGCCGTGCCGTGGACGATGAGCGTCGGCACATCGATCGCCGGGATGTCGGCGCGGAAGTCGGTCGGCCACGTCAGCGGTGCGGCCGCGATCGCGGCGTTGCCTGCCTGGGTGGCGATGGCGACGCTCGCGTCGAGCGCCTCCTGCGAGATGCGTGAGCCGAGGTTCTCGTCGAGGTTGTAGAAGTCCTTGAAGAACCCGGCGATGAACGCGTACCGGTCCTCGCGCACCGACTGCGCGATGCCGTCGAAGAACTCCTGTGGGCCGGCGCCGTCGGGGTTGTCGTCGGTGACAAGCAGGTACGGTTCGAGCGACCCGAGGAAGGCCGCCTTGGCGACGCGGGCGCTCCCGTAGCGCGAGAGGTAGCGGGCGATCTCGCCGGTGCCCATCGAGAAGCCGACCAGGATGGCCTCGTGCAGGTCGAGGTCTTCGATCAGTGCGTGCAGGTCGGCGGCGAAGGTGTCGTAGTCGTAGCCCGATCCGGTTTTCGACGACGCCCCGAACCCGCGGCGGTCGTAGGCGATGACGCGGTGGCCGGCATCCAGCAGTGCCGCCTGCTGCTTGCCCCACGACTCGCCGTTCAGTGGGAAGCCGTGGATGAGCACGACCGGCTGACCGCTCGCGGGACCCTGATCGGTGTAGAAGATGTCGATGTCGGCCGAGTTCTCGGTTCCCACGGTGATGTACGCCACGATCGCTCCTTCCGGCCGGGGACGGGCGCCTCGGCTCACTTCGAAGTTAGGCCCGCGGCATCCCTTATCGGAAGAGGCGATCGTGGGGCGTGACGCGGGCACGGCACGGTCAAGTCACATGTCGGTGCGAGGGTCTATCGTTCGAGAATGGTCGCCGCCTCTGCCAAGCCCGAGCTGCACGTTGACACGGTCGAGGAGTGGGAACGCTGGCTGGAGTCCGATCCGGGTCCTGACGGAGTGCGGTTGCGCATCCGTAAGGCGGCGTCGATCAAGCCGGGCATCACCTACGCGGATGCGTTGGACGTCGCGTTGTGCTTCGGCTGGATCGACGGGCAGAGGCAGTCGTTGAATGACGACTACTTCCTGCAGGTCTTCACACCGCGCCGGCCACGCGGGGTGTGGTCGAAGGTCAACATCGAGCACGCCGGCCGTCTGATTGAGGAAGGCCGCATGCGGCCTGCCGGCCACCGCGAGATCGACCTCGCGAAGGCGGATGGGCGGTGGGACGCCGCCTATCGTCAGCGCGACGGGGGAATCCCACCCGAACTCCAGGCGGCACTCGATGCCGACCCGGCGATCGCCGCCGCGTTCGCCGCACAGTCGGCGCAGAACCGCTTCTCGATGGCGTTCCGCGTGAGTAGCTTGAAGCGGCCGGAGACCCGTGCGGCCCGGGTCGCCCAATACATCACCATGCTCGAGCGGGGCGAGACGATCCACTGAATTGACGCGCGGCGACGCGTGGGCTGGGGACAACCGGAAGCCCTGACGTGCGGCTGGTGCGTCCGCGTCAGGCGTCGCGACCGGCGCCGGCGGACGGCGTCACCGTGAAGATCGTCGGCGGGGCGAAGCCGGATGCCGCGAACGCGGCGACCACGGCATCGGTGACCTGCGGGATCAGGTCGTGCGCGACCAGCGCGATCGCCGCACCGCCGAATCCGCCGCCGGTCATGCGCGCACCGACCGCTCCCGCGGCCAGGGACGCCTCGACGGCGGTGTCGAGCTCGGGCACCGAGATCTCGAAGTCGTCGCGCATCGAGGCGTGCGAGGCAACGAGGAGGTCGCCGATCGCGGTCGGGCCCTGCTCGCGCAGCGTGCGGACGGTGTCGAGAACCCGCTGGTTCTCGGTGACGACGTGGCGCACGCGGCGGAAGGTCACCTCGTCCATGAGCTGTTCGGCGCGGGCGAGGTCGGCCACCGACACATCGCGCAGCGCGGGCACGCCCATGATCTCGGCACCGCGCTCGCACGCGGCACGGCGCTCGCCGTAGCCGCCGGTCGAATGCGCGTGCGTGACTCCCGTGTCGATGACGAGCAGTTCGAGGCCTGCGGCGGCCAAGCCGAGCTCGATCACCTGGGCGTCGAGCGAGCGACAGTCGAGGAAGATCCCGGCATCCGCTTCACCGAGCATGGATGCCATCTGATCCATGATCCCGGTGGGGGCGCCGACAGCCTCGTTCTCGGCGCGGCGGCCCGCCCGGGCGAGGGCGACACGATCGAGTCCCAGGTTCCAGGTGTCGTTCAGTGCCGACGCCGTCGCCCCCTCGATGGCGGCCGACGACGACAGACCTGCGCCCACCGGCACGCTGGAGGCGAACGCGAGGTCGATGCCGGTGACGTCGGCTGCAGGCGCGGCCTGCCGAAGGGCCCAGGCGACGCCGAGGGGGTAGCGCGCCCACTCGACGATCTCATCGCGACGGGCGGGGAACAGGGCGTCGAGGTCGGCGAGAGCGATCTCGACGGGCACCGGGTCAAACGTCGAGACGACGCGGATGCGGCCGTCGTCACGGCGCCCGAGGGCGACATGGGTGCGGTGCGCGATCGCGAACGGGAAGACGAAGCCGTCGTTGTAGTCGGTGTGCTCGCCGATGAGGTTGGCCCGGCCGGGGGCCGACCAGGCGCCTTCGGGGGTGGTGCCGGTCAGTTCGCGGAACAGGTCGCGGGCCTGGTCAGCGGCGGTGGTGGCGTTCGGGGCGTCGGCGGCGGCGGTGCTCACAGTTCGACCCCCTCGATGGCGGCGCGCAGGCGGTCGGCGGCGGTCTCGGGCGGGATGTCGCCGATCCACGCGCCCATTGCCGCCTCGGAGCCGGCGAGGTACTTCAGCTTGTCGGCCGCGCGGCGCGGGCTCGTGATCTGCAGGTTGAGTCGCACGGTGTCGCGGCCCACGTGGACGGGAGCCTGATGCCAGGCGGCGATGTACGGCGTCGGCGTTTCGTAGAGCGCGTCGATGCCGCGCAGCAGGCGCAGGTAGATCGGGGCGAGCTCGTCGCGCTCGTCGGCGGTGAGGGCCGCGAAGTCGGGCACCTGGCGGTGAGGCAGCATATGCACCTCGATGGGCCAGCGGGCGGCGAACGGCACGAACGCCGTCCAGTGCTCGCCGCGCAGCAGCACCCGCGGACCCGACTGCTCGAAGTCGAGAATGCGGGCGAACAGGTCGGGGGCGGTCCGGTCGATGGAGTCGAGCAGACGGGTCGTGCGCGGGGTGATGTACGGGTACGAGTAGATCTGCCCGTGCGGGTGCTGCAGGGTCACGCCGATCTCTTCGCCGCGGTTCTCGAACGGGAACACCTGCTCGACCCCGGGCAGCGCCGACAGGGCTGCGGTGCGGTCGGCCCAGGCCTCGATCACGGTGCGGGCGCGCGTCACGGTCTGCGTGCCGAACGAGCCGGTGCGGTCGGGTGAGAAGCACACCACCTCGCAGCGGCCGACGCTCGTGCGGGTGTTGCCGAGGCCGAGGCGTTCGAGGTCTGCGAGACCGCGCGGGGGATCGGCGGCTTCGGGGACGTCGCCGGTCGCTGTGGCCAGCGCCGGGCCGAACGAGGGCGAGCGGTTCTCGAACACCGCGACGTCGTAGAGCGAGGGGATCTCGGACGGGTTGGTCTCGCTCTGCGGGGCGAGGGGGTCGAGCTCGGCCGGCGGCAGGAAGGCGCGGTTCTGGCGCGCGGCGGCGACCGAGATCCAGTCGCCGGTGAGGATGTCCTGCCGCATCGTGGCCGTGGCCGGTCGCGGGTCGAGGTCGCGGGCGTCGACGGCCCGATCGGGGCCGAGCGTCGTGCCGGGGTCATCGAAGTAGATCAGGTCGCGCCCGTCGGCCAGCCGCGCGGTGCGCTTGACGACGCCGGCGCCCAGGGCGACGGGTTCGAGGTTCACGGTCGAGTTCGTGTTCACGTCAACACGCTAACCCACGCGTGTGTTATCGTCAACATGGCCGGCTTGATCGAAAGGTGTCTCCCAGATGCAGCAACGGGTATCGATGGCCGATGTGGCCGCGGTGGCCGGCGTCTCGGGGCAGACCGTGTCGCGTGTCGTGAACGGCAGTCCCCGTGTCGATCCCGCGACGCGCCAGCGCGTCGAAGCGGCCATGGCGCAGCTGGACTACCGGCCCCACCGGGCCGCGCGTGCCCTGCGCACCGGTCGCACCGACACGATCGGGCTCATCGTCTCGACCCTCGCGACCGTGGGGAACTCGCGCATGCTCCAGGCGATCGCCGACGCCGCCGCTGAGCGAGGCTACGCACTCACCGTGGTCACCGCATCGGGGGTGGATGCCGTGGCCTCGGGCTTCGCGACTCTTCGCGACCAGGGGGTCGACGGTGCCATCGTGCTGAACGAGGCCACCGTGGCCGCTCGAACGGTCGAGGTGCCGCCGGGGCTTGCGCTGGTCGTGGTGGACTCGCCCCCGGACGACCGGTTCGTCGTGGTGCAGACCGACCACGCGGCGGGTGCGCGACTGGCGGTGGAGCACCTGCTGTCGCGCGGGCATCGCACGGTCGCGCACATCGCCGGACCTGCCGACTCGTTCGCGGCCGCCGAACGCGAGCGGGGCTGGCGCGAAGCGCTCGCCGATGCCGGCATCGACGCGGGTGAACCGGTGCGCGGCGATTGGACCGCGGCATCCGGACACTCCGCCGCCACCGCCCTCCGACCCGACGCGACCGCGGTCTTCGCCGCGAACGACCAGATGGCGCTGGGCGCACTGCGCGCGCTCGCCGAAGCCGGTCGCGCCGTGCCGGGAGACGTCGGCGTCGTGGGCTTCGACGACATCGCCGACGCCGCCGATTACCGCCCACCGCTGACGACGATTCGCCAGGACTTCGATGCCCTCGGCGCCGCCGCCGTGACGGCGCTGGTCGCGGCGATCGAGGGCACGGTGTCCGATCGGGTGGTTCTCACTCCCGCGCTGGTGACCCGCGCGAGCTCCTGAGTCCCCGGATCACGCAGTCCGGGGTCGCTGATAGCGTCGGGGCGTGGCTGACGAGACCCCCGACACACCCGCGGCGGCGGCGGTGACGGCACGGCCCCACCTGCGTCTGCGGGCCGATCGGTCGGCCGAAAAGTGGACCGATGCCTACCCCATCGGAAACGGCACGATCGGGGCGATGTGCTTCGGCGGTGTCGAAGCGGATCGCGTCCAGATCAACGATGCGACGTGCTGGTCGGGGTCGCCGACGACCGCGTCGGGCACGCGCCGCCGCAACGGCCCCACCCATCTGGCCGCGGCGCGGGAAGCCCTCGCCCGCGGAGATCTTGACGCCGCAGAGCAGGCCACCCGCAACCTGCAGGGCGGCTTCGCGCAGGCATATCAGCCGCTGGCCGACCTCTGGATCGGTCTCGACGGCCCTGCATTGCCGGGCGACGGCACCTCACCGGCATCCACCCCACAGGTCACGCGCGAACTCGACCTGCGCACCGCCATCGCCACGCACGAGTTCTCACTCGGTGGCCTCCACAGCCGCGCCGAGACGTTCGTCAGTGCGCGGAAGAACCTGTTGATCTCGTCGCGCACGTACAGCGAACCGTCCGACCTCTGGATCGAACTGACCACCCCGCACCCGGTCGTTCACCGCGAGGCCGGTGATCGCGGCCTCACGCTCGTCGCGCGCATGCCTGCCGACGTCCGCCCCGACCGGTCGGGCGCGCCCGACGCAGCCGCATTCGGCCCCGACATCATCAGCTACGACGGGCCCTCGGTCACGGCGGCCGGCGTGCTCGTGGTGCACACCGATGGTGAGGCGAGCTTCGACGGCGAACGGCTGCGCGTCGCCGGCGCGACCGAGCTGCGCATCGGCGTCAGCACCAAGACAGACGCCCCCAGCACACCTCGTGGCCGGGGACTGCACGGCGGGTGGCGGAAATCGATCTCCCTCGCGCGCATTGCCACCATGTTCGTCGAGCCGGTGTTCTACAACTCCCCGCGCGGCGCCGGCAACGACGTGCGCACCGAGCACATCGCCGACCACGCGCGCCTGTTCGATCGCGTCGAACTGCGGCTGGACTCACCGGGAGTGAAGCCGGGGGTGGATGCCGGTGCCGACACCCGCACGACCGAGCAGCGTCTGCGGGCTGTGGCCGAAGGCGCGGATGATCCGGATCTGGTCGCGCTGGCATTCCAGTACGGGCGCTACCTGATGATCGCCGGATCGCGGCCGGGCGGGCAGCCGCTGAACCTGCAGGGCATCTGGAACGAATCGGTGACACCGCCCTGGGGCGGCGGCTACACCGTGAACATCAACACCGAGATGAACTACTGGCCTGCGCACACGGCGAATCTGTCCGAGTGCGCCGAACCGCTCCTGCCGTGGCTCGGGCGGGTGGCCGTGACCGGCCAGCGGTGGGCGAAGCGCCTCTACCGGGCGCCGGGTTGGGTGATGCATCACAACAGCGACATGTGGGGCTTCGCCGGCCCGGTCGGCGCCGGGGTCGACTCGCCGTCGTGGTCGTTTTGGCCGATGGGCGGGGTGTGGATGGCCCGGCACCTGCTCGCCGACGCCGAGTTCACCGGTGATATCCGGCGGCTGCTGCGGGCCTGGCCGATCGCCTGCGGCGCCGCCGAGTTCGCCCTTGCCTGGCTGCAGCCACAGCCCGACGGCACGCTCGGCACCGCGCCGTCGACGAGCCCTGAGAACCTGTATCTCGACGCCGATGGGGTCGCGCGCGCGGTCTCGGAGAGTACGACGAGCGACATCGAGCTCGTCAGAGATCTCTTCGACGGCATCGTGTCGGTCGCTCCGCTCCTGCCGTACCGGGGTCCGGCCGACCTTGCCCTGATCGACCGCGTGTATGACGCCCGCGACCTGTTGCCGCCGACACGCGTGACCGCCGACGGGCGTATCGCGGAGTGGACCGGCGACCCCGTCGAGCAGGATCCGCGGCATCGGCACCAGTCGCACCTGATCGGCCTGTACCCGGGGCGCAGCATCACGGCCGAAACCCCGGAGCTGTTCGCCGCCGCCCGCCGTTCGCTGCAGGAACGCGGGCCGGAGTCGACCGGGTGGTCGCTGGCCTGGCGGCTCGCCCTGTGGGCGCGGTTGCACGACGCCGATGGGGTGGCCGCGACCGTGCGGCGGTTTCTGCAGCCGGCCGACGATGCCGCGCACGGGTCGGGCGAGGCGGGCCAGACCGGCGGTGTCTACCCCAGCCTCCTCTGCGCGCACCCGCCCTTTCAGATCGACGGCAACTTCGGCTTCACCGCCGGGGTGACCGAGGCGCTGCTGCAGTCGCACGAACAGGACGCCCTGGGCATCCGCCTGCTGCGGGTGCTGCCTGCCGCGCCCTGGGCATCGGGCTCGGTCACCGGGTTGCGGGCACGCGGCGCGGTGACGGTCGACACCGCGTGGGCCGACGGCGTCGTGACGAGCGTGCGCCTGCGTGCCGACCGTGCCGCGGCGCTGGAGGTCGTCGGTCCCGGGCTGGAGGCACAGCGGGTCGACCTGCAAGCCGGCGACGAGGTCTCACTCGGCGACGCGAGTGCTCACTCATGAGTGCAGTCAGAGCTCCGCGCGGATATGTGCGTGCGATTCATCGACATCGTGCAGGACCGCAGAGCCGTCGACGGCCTCCTTCGCTCGCCGCAGAAGTTCAGTCTCCCACTCCACACCGACCGGAGCGCTCTCGTCGTCGGGCTGCACACTCAGCAAGAGTTGGTGGGCCGCCTCGATACGCTCATCGGCGGAGAGCTGCTTACCCGCTTCGATGTAGTCGGCCAGCTTCGGAGTCATGCCCCGATTGTACGGCGGTGGCCCGACACGCGGGTGGGTTCATAGCAGAACCGTGCCTTCGGCTGGTGAGCGAAGACCCATTGCGCGGGTGCTGAGCATCCCGCCGGCGCGTTTGCCGCGCCTATGTCCGCGCCACCCAGCGGGCAAGGCGGCGCACGATCTCGCGGTGCGACTCGGACTCGTATGAGCGCCCATCGTGCCCGAGCGCGTCGTACGCGACCCGGGCAGACCCGACCTCGCGGGTCCACATGAGCGGGTAGCGCACGCCCTCGTGCTCGTGGTCCGCCAGCACATCCGAGCGCCCGACCGACTGCAGGTTCGCGTACCGTTCGTCCGGCACCGTGAAGTCGCCGAGCCCGTCGGCCAGCGGGTGCCCGGGCAGCACGCGCACTACCGCGGCCTCTTCGAACGGCGGATGCATCGACACTCTCGGCAGCCACACCGCGCCCGTCAGCTGCGCCCATTCCGGGTAGCCCCGCAGACTCGCGGTCGCCGAGTGCAGGGCAAGGATGCCGAGACCTCGCGCCGTGGCATCCACCAGCCCCTGCTGCGACGCCTCCGGCGCGGCGGCGACGTCATCCGCCCACGGGTCGCCCGCAGCGACGACGAGCAGGTCGACGCCGTCCAGCACGGTGAGGGCGTGGTCGACGTCCGGGTCGATGTCGACGTCCCACCCGTCGGCGGTGAGGATGTCGGCCACCCGGGCGCCGACCTGGGCGAACGGATGCCACGGGTCGGCGTACCGGCCCGTTCCCACCGCGATGAGCGCGCGCATGTCAGTCCGCCGCGCGGCGTGCTTCCCAGCCTGAGCGCACCATCTCGTCGACGGTGTACCGGTTCTGCCAGTCGAGGTCGCGGGCGGCGAGGTCGCCGGTGGCCACGATTCGGTCGGGGTCGCCCGGGCGGCGGGGCCCGATCTCGGGAGTGAACTGGATGCCGGTGGCGCGCACCATGGCATCCATGATCTGCTTCACGCTCAGCCCGTTCTGCGAGCCGAGATTGTAGGCCGGCTCGATCGGATCGCCGGAGGTCAGGCGCTGCGCGGCGACTACGTGCGCGGCGGCGATGTCGCCCACGTGCACGTAGTCGCGGACGTTCGTGCCGTCTTCGGTGTCGTAGTCGTCGCCGAAGATCTTCGGGGTCTTGCCGGCGATCAGCGCCTCGAACACCAGCGGGAACAGGTTGTGCGGGCTCGTGTCGTAGACGGCCGGGTCGGAAGACCCGACGACGTTGAAGTAGCGCAACGACGTGTGCCGCAGCGGCGCGTCGGTGCCGGCCGTAGCGATGGCCTGGTCGCGGATGAGCCACTCGCCGATGAGCTTCGACTCGCCGTAGGGCGAGGCCGGTCGCTTGGGCAGGTCTTCGGTCACGAGGTCGACGTCGGGCGTGCCGTACACGGCCGCCGATGACGAGAACACGATGTTCGTCACACCGGCATCGGCCATCGCCTCGAGCACGACGCGGGTGCCCTCGACGTTCTGCGCGTACGTATGCAGCGGGCGCTGCACCGAGACGCCGGCGTACTTGAATCCGGCCACGTGGATGACGCCTTCGACGCCGTGCTCGCGCATGGTCGCCGCGAGCAGGTCACGATCGAGGATCGTGCCCTGGACGAACGGGATGCCGGCGGGCACGAACTCGGCGTGACCGCTGGAAAGGTCATCGATGACGACGGGGTCGATGCCCGCGGTGGCGAGCGCCCGGACGATGTGCGCGCCGATGTATCCGGCGCCTCCCGTGACCAACCAGCTCATGGCGCTCCTTCGTCGTGTGTTTACGTCAACATGCTAGCGCACCCCGTGTCAGCGGGCGACGGGCTGCCACGGGCCGCGGGCGCGGACGTGCACGGCGTCGAGGGACAGCAGAGCGGATGTGGTCGCGGCGAGGCGCTCGGCTGCGGTGGCCGGCAGTGCGATCGTCGAGCTGGATGCCAGGGGAAGCACGTGGAACGTTACCTCAGAGTCCGCCGTCACGCCCGCATCGGCGAGCGACACCGACCAGCGGGTGCCGTCCCAGAACCGGTCGTCCACCGGGCGCCCGTCCACCCGCAGTTGCGCGACATCGCCCGCCCAGTCGATCTCGAGCACGGCGTCCTGCCCCGGCTCGGCCGCCGACGCCGGCAACGGCAACCGGTACACGGCCGCCGCCTCTTCGAGCACCTCGGCGCTCGGGGCGCTGTGCCGCGGGCCCTGGAACCCGTAGTCGGCGGCGGCCGGCGCCGCAGCGCGCACCTCGGCCGGAACGATCTCCTCCCGCTGCGGGGCGGGGCCGCTCGGCACCACGCCGAGCCACGACCGCGTCGCCGGATCGTACGCCGAGACGGGCACGCCCGCCGGTCGCGCGTGCACGACCGGGTCGGCGCCCCAGGTCAGGTCGCCGGAACTCAGCAGCAGGCGCCGCGCCCCGGAATCCAGTTCCTGCACCCACAGCGGGGTGTCCGCCGGCAGCACCAGCACGTCGATGCCGCCCAGGCGCACCGGCGCGAGCCCGGGGGTCACCGAGCTGACCTTCCCGTCGACCGAGATGTCGGGGGCGATACCGTCCGCGGCGACGAGTACGAGCGTCGGCACCGCGGAGGCAGGATCGCCCGCCACCGCAGGCAGCACGGTGACCGCCGAGGCGGTCGCCCAATCCACCCTCGATCCGCCCAGCGACAGCCCGACCGGCCAGCGCGCCAGGGTGCCGGCCGGCACGGTGATCGGATGCGCCGGGAACTCGACGGCACCGGCATCCAGCTCCACACGCAACCGCACGCCGTGCGCATCGGCGACCTGCTCGTGCGGCTGATGGTGCGAGATGATCACGAACCCGGCGTCGCCGTCTGACCGCAGCGCCCAGCGCAGCGTCTCACGGTCGTCCAGTCCCGCGGGCCGCTCGTCGGGCAGTGACGAGGTCATGCCGCCGAGCAGGTCGCCGAACGCCGCGAGGAATGCGTGCTGCTCGCGCATGAGCGCGTACGACGACGCGCGATCTCCGGACTGGCCGATCGGGGCGTGGAAGTCGTAGCCGAGCTCGGGCATGTCGTTCGGGTAGCCGGTCGCATGCGACTCCTGCATCGCCGGGGCCGGATTCGTGCCGCCGACGTACATGAAGTAGCCCTGCCACGCCGACCCGTTGCCGATCTTCACGTGCGCGAGCGCCGCGATGTCGCGCCCCGTCAACACCGGGCGGCGGTGATAGGCGGTGGCCATGCCGCTGCCCAGCTCGCACGTCGCCGGCGGGAACCCGTGCAGGTCACCGCGTGCACTCGCGGCCGGGGCGGCCGTGTCACCGGCATCCATCTCAGCGCTCGTGCCCGGTGTCCTGCCGGCATCTGCCCCATCGAGCGCGGCGCGCACGTCGGCGCCCACGCCCGGGTCGTCCCAGTCGTGCGAGGGGAAGAAGTGCGCCCGGAAGGTGGGATGCCAGGGTTCGCCCGGGTCGACCCAGAAGCCGTCGGCGTATCCGCCGAACAGGGGGAATACTTCACCGTCGGGCAGGTCGGCGCCGCCCCAGCCTGTCGCGGTCCACAGCGGCGCGGCGATGCCCGCCTCGCGCGCGAGACGCTTCAGAGTGACCAGGTGCTCGGGCCGGTCGTACAGTTCGTTCTCGAGCTGGACGGCGATGACCGGTCCGCCCGGCTGCGCCCGGCCACCGAGTGCCGCGGCCAGCTGCGCGAACCACTCGCGGACCAGCTCCAGATACCGCGGGTCGTCGCTGCGGTGGGTGACATCGCCGTGCTGCGCCCAGTCGGGGAAGCCGCCGTTGCGGGCCTCGCCGTGCACCCACGGGCCGATGCGCAGCGCCACGTCGAGGCCGGCCGCCGCGCACTCATCGAGGAACGCGCCGACGTCGAGGTTGCCGTCGAAGTTCGCCACGCCGCGCTCTGGCGAGTGGTGCAGCCAGAACACGTACGTCGACGCGACGGTGATCCCGCCCGCCTTCAGCTGCTGCAGGCGTTCCCGCCACCGTGCACGCGGCAGCCGGCTGTAGTGGATCTCGCCGGATGCCGGCACCCACGGCACGCCGCCGCGCAGCAGGGCGCGGTCGGTGACCGTCAGGCCTCGGGCGGCTTCACCGGCGGCCGGCATGGGAGCGGGGACGGCCGGCTGGGACCAGCCGTGGTGGCTGACGGTCGGCATCAGCGACCACTCACGATGGCGTTGTCCAGTTCATCGATGTCGACTCCATCGCGAATCGCACGGTTCGTCAACAGCACCCACGCGACCCCCGCACTCGGATGCACCCAGAACTCCGTTCCGGCCCACCCGGCGTGCCCGTACACGTCGCGGTCGATCAGCCCCGGGGCACGTGTGCGCAGGTTCCAGGTGAAGCCCCAGTCCTGCCCGCGCTCGGCCGGGTACGGCTCGAGTCGCGGAATGTCGCCGGTCAGTGGCCGTCGCATCATCGCGAGGGTCGCCGGGCGCAGGATGCCGGAGTCGTCACCCGCGCCGATGCGCAGCAGCGTGGCGCCGAGGCGCAGCAGGTCGCCGGCGCGGCCGGCCATCCCGGCGCCGGGGTTGCGCTGCGCGGCGAAGCGTTCCATGTCGACGCCGGCGGCGGCCGCATCGACGATCGGGTGGGTGCCGGCGAGGTCGAGGCTGAGCCCGTCGGCGCCGACCTCGGCCGCCCACGTGGCGACCTCGGCTTCCCACGCGTTGCCGGTGGCGTGCTCGATGAGCGCGGCGATGCCCGCGAAGCCGAGCGTCGAGTACCGGGAGGCGGTGCCGGCGGCGAAGTCGCGGCCTTGCCTGAGGAGTTCGTCGCGCAGCGGCGTCGCAGTGTCGAGCGGCGGTTCGCTGATGCCTGAGGTGTGACTGGCCAGGTGCCACAGGCGCACGATGTCGTCGCGTCCGGCGCCGAAGTCCGGGACTGCGGCGGTCAGCGGCGTCTGCGCAGTCAGCAGGCCGCGCTCGATCACACGGGCGGCGGCGATGCCGACGAGCGGCTTGGTGATCGAGAACAGCGGATAGCGGTCCTCGGGTTTAGCGCCGCCGAACGCATCGAGCGCGACGGTGCCGTCGGCGGTGGCGATGCCGAGCACGGCAGTGGGCAGGCGTCCGGCGTCCACGTGCCGGCGGACCCAGTCCAAGGCTGTCGTGAAGGTCATCACTCCACCTCGTGTCCGAGGTCGGGGCGCGCGACGAAGCGGGCGGTCGCGTCGGTGACGGCCTCGAGCTCGACGATGACCACGCTGTTCTCGCCGGTGCGGGTCACGGGGCCGGGCACGTAGAGCGTGCGCTGCGGGCCGCGGCGCCAGTACCGGCCGAGGAAGAACCCGTTCACCCAGGCGTAGCCCTTGCCCCAGCCGCGGGTGTCGAGGAACAGGTCGGCCGCCTCGTCGAGCGTGAACGTCGCGCGCAGGCCGACGGGGCCGGCCGCGCGGCCGTTCACGATCGCAGTGGTGTCGGGTGCGGCATCCATCACCGCTTGCCCGAGCGCGGTCACATCGATCGTGCGCACGCGCCAGGGGCCGGCGACCGGCTCACCGCTCAGTCGCGGGGCGCCGATCAGCCCCTTCGCCTCGCCGATTTTGGTGTCGTAGTTGACGCGGCCGGTCTCTTCGACGAGCAGCCGCAAGTCGGCGCCGGCCGGTAGCACCAGACTGTCGTCACCGATCGTGCGCTGGAGGGTGCCGACCGGCTGGCGGTCGCGGGCGATCCAGGCGTAGTCGCGGATCTCGGCGTCGAGCACCGTCGGGGTGGTGGTGGGGGTGGATGCCGTGTACTCGACGAGCACGACGTCGGCGCCGAGGTCGTCCATCGTGGGCGGCGCGTCGAAGGTGCCGCGGTCGGTGGAGGTGAGGTCGAGGGGGTTCGCGACGGCTTCCATGGTGGCGGTGAGAACCGGGGCGTCGACCGGGGTGGGCAGGGGGTCGTCGGGCACCGGTGCGTGCCGGGCGATGACTTCGCGGAAGGCGTGGAACTTCTCGGTCAGGTCGCCCGACTCGCTGATGGGGGAGTCGTAGTCGTAGCTGGTGACCATCGGCAGGTAGCGGCCGGAGTCGTTGGCGCCGGCGGTCAGTCCGAAGTTCGTGCCGCCGTGCACCATGTAGATGTTGACCGAGGCGCCGGCGGCCAGCAGCCGGTCGAGGTCGGCGGCACTGTCGGCGAACGTGGTGGTGTGGTGCTTCTCGCCCCAGTGGTCGAACCAGCCGCACCAGAATTCCATGCACATCAGCGGTCCCGTGGGCTGATGCTCACGCAGGGTGGCGAGGCGTTCGGCGATGCGGCCGCCGAAGGATCCGGTCTTGTGGAGGGCGGGGTGCGCGCCGCCAGTGAGCATGTGGGGGATGGGCTGGTCGACCTGGGTGAGCGGCACGGTGATGCCGCCGTCTCGGGTGACGGTGACGAGGTGATCGAGGTAGTCCTTGTCGGCGCCGTACGCACCGTACTCGTTCTCGATCTGCACGAGGATGACGCTGCCGCCGGTGCCGATCTGGCGGGGCGCGATGATTGCGTTGACGCGGTCGAGGTAGGCAGTGACCTCCGCGAGGTAGCGGGGGTCGGCGCTGCGGAGCTTCATCGTCTTGTCCGCGGTGAGCCAGGTCGGCAGCCCGCCGTTGTGCCACTCGGCGCACACGTACGGGCCCGGGCGCACGATGGCGTGCATGCCCTCTTCGGCGATGATGTCGAGGAACCGGCCGAGGTCGACGTCGCCGTCTTGCCGCCAATGTCCTTTCACCGGCTCGTGTGAGTTCCAGGGCACATAGGTCTCGATGGCGTTGAGGCCCATGAGCCGCGCCTTGCGGACGCGGTCGCGCCACAGGTCGGGATGCACTCGCGGATAGTGCATGGCGCCGGATATGATCCGGTGCGGCCGGCCGTCGAGCAGAAAGTCGGTCTCGCCGATGCGGAAGCGGGAGGTCATGCTTCCAGCCTATCCGGTGAGAGCAAGCGCTTTCCCGCGCATGTCGAGCGCGTATCGGCTCCGTCGAGCGCATATGTCCTCGGTCGAGGTCGCGCCGTCCGACGCACGGATCGAGCGGAGCTATAGGCGCTGCTGCCCGGGACGATCCACGTCCCTGGGCTGTCGGACGCGAGGTGAACGTTACCGGTAATCTGAACTTTCATGAGCCGTGCGCGTCCCGACCGACCTGCGACGATCTATGACGTCGCGAAGGCTGCCGGCGTGTCGCACCAGACCGTATCGAAGGTGCTCCGCGGTCTCGGGGGCATGCGACCGGAGACGCGCGAGCGCGTCGAGGTCGAGCTGCGGCGCCTGAACTATCGTCCCAACGTGGGTGCGCGTGCCCTCGCGCGATCACAGCAGAAGCGCATCGGTGTGGTCGGCTATGAGACCTTCGAATCGAGCACCAGCAAGGTTCTGAGCGGCGTCTCAGAGGTGCTCGATGCCGCGGGCTACCTGCTCGAGATCGTCAGCGTCGATCCCGTCGGCGACGTCGAAGCGATCGCGGCCGCGCTGGAGCGCATCAACGGAACCGACATCGCCGGCGTTCTCGCGACATCGCCCACGAGCAACGTGCGCGAAGCCCTCACGCGGGTGCGATTCCGGATGCCGGTCTTCCTCGACGTCAACGGCGATCAGCGGATCGGCGCCGACGGCCGACGGCGCAGTGTGGCGGCGGAGCTCGTCATGGATCACCTGGCCGAGCTCGGTCACCAGCGCATCGCCTTCGTCGGCGGCCCTGCGGGATGGGACTCGGCGGGCAATCGCGAAGATGTCTACCTCGAGCGCGTAGCCGCGCCGCGCATCCTCGGCCACGGCGACTGGTCCGCAGCATCCGGCTATCGCGTCATGGTGGAGGGCGATCTCGGCGACGCGACCGCGGTCTTCGTGGCGAACGACCGGATGGCTCTCGGCGTGCTCCGCGCGCTCGATGAGAGGGGCGTCCGCGTTCCCGACGACGTGAGCGTGGTCGGCATCGATGACATCCCGGAGGCCGGCTACTTCTCGCCGCCCCTTTCGACCGTCCACATCGATTTCACTGTGGCGGGCGAAGTTGCCGCGCAGAGCCTGCTCACACTCATCGAGCGCCCAGGCGAGGCGATGCCGCTCTATCCCCGCAGTCGGCTTGTGGCTCGCGCGTCGTCCGCCTCCCTCTCGCACTGATCGCGGTCCGGGTTGCGAGCGGTGTGGATTGCCGTTAAGTTTACCGCTAAACCAATTGGGTGAGCGGTAAACCAGGTCACCCTCCCTCACGACAAGGAAGTTGACAATGAACAGCAGAGTGTCGCGCATCGCCGCCGGCGCCGTCGTCTCCGCATTGGCCATCGCCTCGCTGGCCGGGTGCACGTCGAGCGAGCCCGGTGACCCGACGACCGGGGAGCCGGTCGTCTTGCAGTATTGGTCGTGGGCGCCGAACATCGACAAGATCGTGGACGTCTGGAACGAGTCCCACCCGGACGTGCAGGTGGAGGTGAACACCTCGGTGGGGGCTGCCGACATCGTCGCCAAGCTCTCCGCAGCCAAGGAAGCGGGCAGCCTGCCAGACCTGAGCAACACGACGTACGAAAACCTGCCCAATCTCGTCGTCAACGGCATCGCTGCAGACATCACCGAGGCATTCGGCGGGTACGAGGACGAGATCGCCCCGGCGGCGTGGGACCTCACGACTTTCGACGGCAAGAACTATGCCGTGCCGCAGGGCACCGGTCCGCAATTCCTCTTCTACCGCACGGACATCTTCGAGTCGCTCGGGCTGGAGGCGCCGACGACATGGGACGAGTACGCCGCGGCAGCCCGGACGATCCATACTGCCGACTCGTCGAAGTACCTTGCGACGTTCCCGGCCAATGACGCGCAGCTGTTCGCGGCTCTGAGCGCGCAGGCTGGTGCGCAATGGTGGTCGCAGGAAGACGGCGTATGGAGCGTCGGCATCGCCGACGCCGACGCAACGAAGGTCGCGGACTACTGGCAGGGCCTCGTCGATGAAGGCGTGGTGACGACGCTGAAGACCTGGACGCCCGAGTGGCAGGCCGCTCTGGCAGACGGCACCATCGCCAGCTGGCTCAGCGCGGTGTGGGCACCGCCGCTGATCCTGCAGAATGCTCCGGAGACGGCGGGGCTCTGGGGTGCGGTGCGGTTGCCGCAGTGGCAGGCCGGCGACAGCGTCTCCGCGGCGCTCGGCGGATCGGGCACGGTCGTCACGACCGGCACCGAGCATGCAGAGGAGGCGCAGGAGTTCGCGATCTGGCTCAACAACTCCACCGATGCGCTCAATGCCTACATCGAGAACGCGAGCATCTGGCCGGCGAACCTCGCCGGGCGTGAGCTGCCGGGCATCAAGGACACGGCCCCGGCCGCGCTCGCTCCGGGATTCGAGGACTTCTATGATGTCGCAGCCGAGATCGATGACGAGACCGTTCCGGTGACCTGGGGCCCCGATGTGGCACTGGCCTACAGCGCGTTCGGAGATGCGTTCGGCACCGCGATCACCCAGAAGTCCTCGTTCGGCGACGCGCTGACCACGGTCCAGGATGCCGTCGTCGCCGACATGACCAAACTCGGCTTCACCGTCGAATAGATCCGGAACCCGATCGCGTGCGTGGCCCGGATCCGTCCGGGCCGCGCACGGGGAGAAACCATGCAGAAAAAACGTTCGCGCCTGCGACCGCGTGTCGCCCCGTGGCTGTTCCTGACCCCTGCCATCGTGCTCGCCGCAGGCCTCATGTTCGCGCCGCTGGTCTATACGGTCGTGCTGAGCCTCCAAGGCCGGAAGGTTGCGGCATCCGGCATCGGGATCGCGGCCGATGTGTTCGTCGGGCTCGACAACTACGTTGCTGCCCTCACGAACCCCGCGCTGCTGGGCTCCTTCGCGCGGATGCTGGGGTACGCACTCATCGCCGTGCCGGTCACGATGGGGCTGGCGCTCGTATTCGCGTTGCTCCTCGACAATCTATCGACGCGATTCACCCGCTTCTCGCGGATCTCGATCTTCGTCCCCTATGCGGTGCCGGGTGTCATCGCCGCCCTCATGTGGGGCTTCATGTATCTGCCCGGGGTGAGCCCGGTAGGCGAGCTGTTCTCGCTGTGGGGGTGGCCCGTTCCCAACCCCCTCGACGGGGGCTCGGTCTTCCTCGCCGTGGCCAACGTCTCGATCTGGGGTGGCATCGGATTCAACATGGTGATCCTTTACACGTCCTTGCGCGGTCTTCCGCAGGAGATCTACGACTCCGCCCGCCTGGACGGCTGCAGCGAGTTGCAGCTGGCACTGCGCATCAAACTCCCACTCATCCTCCCGGGGGTGATCCTCACCGGTGTGTTCACGGTGATCGGCGCCCTGCAGGTCTTCAGCGAACCGAACATGATGATGTCCCTCACGAATTCGATCACCTCCGACTGGGTGCCGATGATGCTCGTCTACCGCGACGCCTTCGTCACCAATGACCTGTACGGCGCCTCGGCGACGGCGATCATCATCACTGCGGTGACCATGATCGCAAGCCTGGGGCTGCTGCGCGTGCTCCGCGACCGTGCGTTCGGGAGCGAGTCATGAGCGTCGATACGGCACCGAAGAAGAAGCCGGCGTTCTGGCCCACGGCCGTGCTGCTCGTCGGGGCGGCCTACTCGCTGTTCCCGGTGTACTGGCTCGTGGCGGCCTCCACGAAGGGCGCCGGTGAGCTGTTCACCACGTCGACGCTCGTCCCCAGCTTCACCGGCGGGTTCTTCGAGAACCTCGGCGAACTCTTGCGCTTCAACGACGGCGCATTCTTGGTGTGGAGCGGCAACAGCATCCTCTTCTCGGTCGGGGGCTCCGTCATGGCGACCGCGGTCGCCGCGGCGGCCGGCTATGCCCTCGCGAAGTTCGACTTCCGAGGCAAGCAGGTTGCCTTCACGTTCCTGCTGATCGGGGTGCTCATCCCCGGTGTCGTGCTGGCGATCCCCCAGTATCTGCTGCTGTCGAAGATCGGCATCGCAGGCTCGTACTGGTCGGTGCTGCTGCCGTTCGCGATCAGTCCGTTCTCGATCTACCTCGCCCGCATCTACGCGGGTGCCGTCGTGCCGACCGAGCTGCTCGAGGCGGGGCGCATCGACGGGGCCTCCGAATGGCGGTTGTTCCGATCGATCGCGCTCCCGGCCATGGTCCCGGGGCTGATCACGATCTTCCTGCTGCAGTTCGTGGCCATCTGGAACAACTTCCTGCTGCCGTTCATCATGCTCAGCAAGCAGGAGACCTTCCCACTGACGGTCGGCTTCTACGCGATGATGAATCAGGGCTCGGACCAACTGAACGTGTACAACCTCGTCATCATCGGATGCCTGCTGGCGATCATCCCCCTGATCCTGCTGTTCCTCTTCCTGCAGCGCTACTGGAAGCTGGACCTGGTCAGCGGATCGCTGAAGGGATGACGATGAATCGGCTGCCCGCCGGTCCCTGGCCGGTCATGCTCACGCCCTATCGCGATGATCTGGGCCTCGACTTCGACGGGCTCGACGCCTACACCGACTGGCTTATCGAGCTCGGCGCCGCCGGTCTGTTCGCTGTCTCGCTCTCTAGCGAGATGTACGACCTCAGTCCCGACGAGCAGCTCGCCGTCGCGGCACGTGTCCGTACCCGCGCGGACGGCCGCGCCCCCGTGATCGCCTCGGCCACGGCAACCGGCGATTGGCGTGCGCAAGCGGACCGCATCGCCGAGATCGCGGCGACCGGCGTCGATGCCGTTGTACTCATCACTTCGCTCGTCGTGGCTCCGGATGCCACCGAGAACGCGTGGATCGATACCGTCGAGCGCATCCTCGACGCCGTGCCCGGCGTGGACCTCGGTATCTACGAATGCCCGTTGCCGTTCAAGCGGCTGCTCCCGGTGCACACGGTGCGCTGGCTCGCGCAGACGGGGCGGTTCACGTTCTATAAGGACACGAGTCACTCGCTCGAGACGATGACGGAGCGCCTCAATGTGATCGGCGACACCCGGATGCGACTGTACAACGCAGCGATCGGCTCACTCGTGCCGTCGATCCGCGCGGGGGCGGCGGGTCTGTCCGGATATGCGGCGAACGTGTATCCAGACCTGGTCGCCTGGCTGTGCCACCACGCCGATGACCATGACGCCGATGTGCTGCGCCTGCAGCATCTCCTCACCGTCGCGGAGCACTGCATCAATCTGCGATACCCCGCGTCGGCGAAATATCTGCTGGACGCGGCCTCGCGGCTGACTTGGCGCGCGCGCAGCCGGTGGAAGCCCGAGCACATCGGTGCCCACGAGGGAGAGCCGCTGCGTCAACTCGCCGAGTTGATGGCCGAGATCGATATGGGCCGGGCACGACTCCACCCCGCCCGCTGATTGTGAATAGGACCACCCGCTGACTGTGAATAGGACGACCATTGTGAACGAGATCAACGCGGCGGGCGCCTGGCCCGTCGTTCTGACACCCTTCACCGATGCCGACGAAGTCGATCTCGTGACGCTCGACCAGTACGTCGACTGGCTCATCGACCGGGGGGCCGGCGGGCTGTTCGCGGTCGCGCTCTCGGGGGAGATGTACGAGCTGACGGCCGACGAGCGCATCGCGGTCGCGGCACGCGTGGCGGCGCGATGCGCCGGCCGGGTCCCCGTGGCCGCAGCGGTGGTCGGGGACGGTACGTCGACGTCGATGTCGGCGGAGGCTCGTGCGCTCGCCGCGGCGGGCGTCGACATCGTGGTGCTGATCGCGTCGATGGTCCTGTCCGGGGGTGACGACGAACGAGTGTTCCTCGACGTCGCAGACGAAGTGGCGGCAGCCGTGCCCGACATCGCCCTCGGGGTCTACGAGTGCCCGCTGCCGTACCATCGGCTGCTCGCGGAGGAGACGGTGGCGGCGCTGGCGGGTACGGGGCGCTTCGTGTTCTTCAAAGAGACCAGTCACGATGTCGCGCGAATGTCGCGTCGTGTCGCCGATGCCGCCGGCACTCCGCTGCGCGTGTTCAACGCGGGCATCGAAAACTACGCCGAGTCGGTGCAGCACGGCGTCGCGGGACTTTCCGGCTGGATCGTGAACGTCGCCCCTGACCTGGTCGACCGGCTCGGCAGGCTTGCCGCTTCCGAGGGACTGACAGAGCGCGTCCTGGCCCTGCAGCAGGTGCTCCGCACCGTCGAAGAGCGAATGGGCCCCACCTATCCGTCGTCGGCGAAGGCCATCGTGCAGCGGCGCGCCGGAATCGGCTGGGCAGTGCGATCGCGATGGCGTCCCGCGAACGTGGACGATGGCCTCGTCGAAGAGCTGGCCGCGGCGCTCGATGCGGAACGCGCCTCATGAGATACACCACGCTCGGCGCGAGCCGGCTGGAGGTCTCCCGAGTGTGCCTGGGGACGATGAACTTTGGGCGCCACGCCGACGCTGCGGTCGCACATGCCGTCCTCGACGAGGCCCACGCGCTGGGGATCAACTACATCGACACCGCCAACCGCTACGGCACCGCTGAGCGTCCGCACGCGTCGGAGGAGATCCTCGGCGAGTGGTTCGCACAGGGCGGCGAGCGGCGTGAGCGCACCGTGCTGGCGACGAAGGTTTTCGAGAAGACGGCGGACTGGCCCAATAACGAAGGCTTGTCCGCGCTAAACATCCGACGGGCGTGCGACGCTTCGCTGCGACGGCTGCGCACCGACCGCATCGACGTCTATCAGATGCACCATGTCGACCGGCAGGCGCCATGGGATGAGATCTGGGAAGCGTTCGAGACCCTGCGTGCGCAGGGCAAGATCCTCTACGCCGGATCATCCAACTTCGCCGGCTGGCACCTCGCGTCAGCACAGGCCGCCGGCGAATCGCGCCGATGGAAGCTGATCTCAGAGCAGTCCGTGTACAGCCTTGCAGTGCGCGATGTCGAACGCGAAGTCCTCCCCGCGGCGCGTCATCTCGGCATCGGGCTTGTGCCGTGGAGCCCGCTCGCCGGCGGGCTGCTCGCCGACGTCGCGCCTGGCGGTCGCCGCGGGGATGACACCTTCCTCACGCGGTTGGCCGCACATGCGGACCAGCTGGAGCGCACCCGTGAACTCGCAGACGAGGTCGGCGTGAGCCTGGCCGTCCTCGCAATCGCTTGGGTCGGGTCGCGGCCGGGGGTGACGGCGCCGATCATCGGGCCGCGCACCGTCGCCCAGCTCCGCGAGCTGGCGGAGGCTGCGGATGTGAGCATTCCATTGGAGATCGCCGACCGGCTCGACCAGATCTGGCCGGGCCCTGGGCAGGCTCCGGAGGCCTACGCCTGGTGACATCCGCGAGTGTCGGCAGGGGATTGCCGATGGGCTCGGGTCGCCGGGCGACGTAACTCCTTCGAATCGGCGTTTTGCCGCGAGCTGCGGGCGGATTCTGCCCGGTTTGACTGCAGATCGAAGGAGTTACGTCGAGGACATCCGTGTCAGGGCACCACGAGCACGCCGTTGCGGTGGTGCGGGAACCGCGCGAGGGCCTCGTCGCGCAGCGGCGCGGGCAGCAACGCGGTGGGCGCGTCCTGGTAGGCGATCGGCCGCAGAAACCGGCGGATCGCCGTGGCCCCCACTGACGTGTGCAGTGACGTGGTCGCGGGCCAAGGTCCGCCGTGCTGCTGCGACCACGTCACCGCCACCCCGGTCGGCCAGCCGGCGAACAGCACGCGGCCGGCGCGGGCCTGCAGCAGTTCGAGGGTCTCGGTCACGTCGTCTTCAGCCTCGGAGTGCAGCGTCGCAGTCAGCGACCCCGGCACGGAGGACAGCGCGAGATGCAGGTCGTCGGCGGTGTCGTAGCGCACCAGCAGCGTCACCGGGCCGAACACCTCCTCGAGCAGTGCGTCGGCGCGGTCGGCGACGGCGGCGGCGTCCGTCGCCAGCACGATCGGCCGCGCGCCGTCGGGTGTCGCAGCACCGTGGGCGACGACCTCGACGGCGGCGTCGGACACCAGGGCGTCGATGCCCGAGGGGAAGGATGCCGTGATGCGATCGGTCAGCAGCGGTCCGCCCGCGGCATCCACCACCGCAGCGGCGACCGCCTGTTCGAAGTCGGCCCCACGCGGCACGAACACCACGCCGGGCTTGGTGCAGAACTGACCGACGCCGAGGGTGAACGAGCCCACCAGGCCCGCCGCGAGCTGCGCGCCGCGCGCCGCCGCGGCGGCCGGGGTGACGACCACCGGGTTGACGCTGCCGAGCTCGCCGTAGAACGGGATCGGGTCGGGGCGCGAGGACGCGAGGTCGAACAGCGCCCGCCCGCCCGACAGCGATCCGGTGAACCCGGCGGCCCGGATCGCGGGGTGCTGCACGAGCGCTCTCCCGGCTTCGCGGCCCTCGACGAGAGCGAGGGATCCGTCCGGAGCGCCGGCGGCAGTGAGCGCCGCAGTGGCGATCTCGGCGGTGCGGCGTGCCAGCTCCGGGTGGCCCGAGTGCGCCTTGACGATGACGGGGTTTCCGGCCGCGAACGCCGAGGCCGTGTCGCCGCCGCACACCGAGAAGGCGAAGGGGAAGTTGGAGGCCGAGAACACCGCCACCGGTCCGACACCCACGAGCAGCCGGCGCAGTTCCGGACGCGGTGGTGTGGCAGACGGGTCGGCATCGTCCACGGTCAGCTCGAGATACGTGCCCTCTTCGACGACCGTGGCGAACAGCCGCAGCTGCCCGGTCGTGCGCCCGACCTCGCCGGTGAGGCGGCCGGCGCCGAGGCGGGTCTCGCGGTCGGCGATCTCGACCAGCTCGGTGGCGTGTGCGTCGAGCGCATCGGCGAGGGCGCGCAGCCAGCCGGCGCGGGTCGGGGCATCGGAGGTGCGCCAGGCCGGTGCGGCGGCGGTGGCGGCTGCGGCGAGGCGGTCGAGTTCTGCGGTGCGGGTGGTCATCGCGGGGCCTTTCGTCGTGCGGTCAGGAGAAGCTCGTGGTACGGCTCAGGCGAAGCGCATCCCGAGACCGAGGTGCGGGTTCTCGGTGAGAATGCCGCCCGCCACGGTTACCGGCGACGGGTCGCGCAACGCACCCAGCGCCCCGAACCCGGCGTCCTCGACGTCTTCGACGAGGCACTCGGCCTCGAGCGTGAGGGCGAGCTGGCCGGACAGCTCCGGCAGCAGGTGCGGGTGCAGCGCCGCTCCGTGAATGGATGCCAGGGTCGCGATCTTCTGGAACGGTGTGACCCCGCCGACCCGCACGATGTTGGGCTGCACGATCTGGGCGGCGCCGGCACGCAGGAAGTCGGCGAATCGGTGAACCGTGTGGACGTTCTCGCCGAGTGCGATGGGCACCCCGCTCGAGGTGGCGAGGCGCCGGGCGAGCTCGGCGTGCCCAGCGAGGTCGTCGGCACGCAGCGGCTCTTCGATCCAGGCGAGGTCGAATCGGGCGAGGGTGTCGATCGATCGGGTCGCCCGCTCGAGATCCCACCGCTGGTTCGCGTCGATCATGAGGGCGCGGCCCGGCCCGAGCACCTCGCGGGCCGCTGCGACTCGCTCGACATCCTCATCGAGCGACGGCTTGCCCACCTTGATCTTGACGGCGTCGAAACCGGCATCCACCCAGCGCTGCACTTGCGCGGCGAGCTCGTCGAGCGGGTAATGCAGGTTCACCCCGGAACCGTATGCCCGCACCGACGAGCGCCGTCGTCCGAGTAGATCGGAGATCGAGCCACTTGCCGCCCGCGCCGCGGCATCCCACAGCGCGAGGTCCAGGCCCGCGAGCGCGATGGTCGTCACGCCGCCGCCGCCGGCCTCGTGCAGATGCTCCCACGCCGGCTGCCACATCTCTTCGGGGTCGGCCGATCGGCCCACGGCGAACGAGGTGATGTCGTGCTGCAGCAGCGCGTGCACGGCTTCGGCGCCGATCTGCGGGGTCCACGCGAACCCCCATCCTTCGACGCCGTCGGTGCGCACCACGTGGGTCGCGATCACGCCGACGCTCGTCACATCGGCGCCCCACGGCCGCGTCAGCGGCACGCGGATCAGGCGCGTATCGAAGGCGGCGATCTTGGTCACAGCAGCGCGCGTCCCGCCTCGAGGATCTCGGCCAGCCGGCGCTCCTGGTCGGCGGTCGGGTCGACCAGCGGTGCACGCACACTGCCGACCGGCAGCCCGCCCAGTCGCAGACCCGCCTTGATGAGCGACACCCCGAACCCGGGCGTCTCATCGCGCAGCGCCACCAGCGGTGTGTAGAAGGCATCGAGGATCTCGAGTCGTCGAGCCTCGTCGCCGTCGATGTACGCGCGGTAGTACGCGTTCGCGACCTCGGGGATCATCGCGAAGGCGGCCGAGGAGTACAGCGGAATCCCGATGCCCCGGTACGCCGCCTGGGTCAGCTCGGCGGTGAGCAGTCCGTTGAACAGTGAGAAGTCGTCGCGGCCGGCAGCGGCGATCGCGCGGACGATCAGCTGCGCGGCGCCGATGTCGCCGGTGCCGTCCTTGAACCCGACGACCTTCGGGTTCTCAGCAAGGCGCCGCATCGAGCCGGGCGTGAACTGCGCGTTCGCCCGGTGATAGACGATGACGGGCAGAGTGGATGCCGCGGCCACGGTCTCGATGTACGTGACCAGGCCCTCCTGTGTGCCGCCGACGAGGTACGGCGGCAGCACCAGCAGTGCGCCCGCGCCGGCGTCGGCCGCCGATTGCGCGACCTGGCGGGCATGGCCGAGCGGGCCGCCCGCCCCGGCGACGACGGGCACCGCGCCGCTGACCGTGGTGACGGCTGTGCGGACGACGGTGCCGACCTCATCGGCGCTGAGCGCGTGGAACTCTCCGGTGCCGCAGGCGGGGAAGATGCCGCCGGGGGAATGTTCCAGCCGCGAGGAGATATGAGTGGACAGCAGGTCGGTGTCGACGCGGTCCTGCGCGTCGAACGGAGTCACTGGGAAGAACAGGATGCCGTTGAAGTTCATGCGTTCGCGTGCTTTCTGTCGGAAGGGGTGGATGCCGGGGTTGCGGCATCGCGGACGGCGGACAGGATCGCTTCGGTGACCGAACCGGCACTGGCGCCCGCGATTTCCTCCCGCCAATTGTGGGTCGGAGTCCAGCCCAGCAGGCGGCGGGCCTTCGCGTTCGAGAACGCCGACGTCGTGCCGGTGAGGACGGCCGCGACCTCGTCGGTTCCGGGGAAGAACCGGGGAACCAGTTCGTCGAGCGGCTCGCGCGCGAGCGCGTCGTCGGCGGCGACGAAGAACGTCTCGGCATTCGGGATCTCGGGGAGTGCTTCGAGCAGCCGATCGCAGAATCGTGCGACGTCGCGGGCATCGACGTAGTTGAACACCGCGGGTGCCGAGAGGGCCGGATCATCGAGTCGCTCGCGCACCGTGTGCCCCTGCTGGGTGGGTGCGCCGGCCCACTCTTCGGGGGCGACCACGTAGCAGGGGCGGAACGCCGCGAAGCGCACCACGTCGCCGGTCTGCCGCGCGTACATCCGCAGCGTCTGCTCGATCAGGAGCTTCGAGCGGGCATATGCGTTCCATGGCATGGGTTCGGTCTGCTCGTCGAGCGGAAACCGGTCGGGCACCCATCCGGTGGGTGCGCCGTAACCCAGGACCGTGGGGCTCGATGCCGCGACGATCTTCGGGATGCCGGCCGCCACGCCGCCGCCGAGCACTGAGATCGCGAGCGACGCGTTCGTGCGCATGATGACGTCTTCGGGTGCGCTGAACGGCACGGCGATCGCGGCCAGATGGATGAGCGCGTCGGGCCGGGCGTCGGCGAGGGTGCGCGCCGTGGCATCCACATCGGTCAGGTCGATCGCGACCTGCGAGACGCCCGCCAGTTCCGGGGCGTCGGAGACGGATCGGTCGAGGCTGATGAGCTCGTGCCCGGCGCCGGCCAGACCTGCGACAAGGCTGCGGCCGAGGCGACCGGCGCCGCCGGTGACGACGATGCGGCTCATACCCGCTCCCGGACCGCGGGGGTCAGTAACCGGATGCCGAGATCGGCCACCCGCACCGGCAGGCCGGTCTCGAGCGACCGGTTGCCCGCGATGCCTACTGCGACGGACTGCACGCCATCGGTCCAGTCGGCGGGCCGGGCCAGCGGGTCGTCGCCCGGACCGACGAACACGTCGGCCAGCAGCAGGGCATCGCCGCCGCCGTGACCGCCCGCGCCACCCGTGATCGGGACCTCGACGGGTGCTTCCCAATGCCGCTGCACGAGGAGGCGCTCGCTCTGCGGACGCAGCGCTCCGGCATCCATCGCCTCGGTCGCGCTCGGATCGAGCACGGGGTGGAGGCCTTCATCCACGAGCACCGCCCCGCGTTCGACCACCTCGAGCTCCGCACGCCCGGCGGTGCCGTTGACGGCGACGCGGTAGCCCTCCCAGGGGGCATGCGCGTTGAGCGAGTACGAGAGCGTCGCGCCCGAGGCGTAGTCGACGATGAGCGCGAGGTTGTCTTCGATGGTGATTCCCGGGCCGAACACGTCGCGGTCGCGCAGGTAGCCGTCATGCTGCTCGGCCTCGAGGTACAGGGACTTCAGCCGTGGATCGTCGCGCAGGTCGAGTTCGAACGGGTCGTGCGCGCCCTCGTGGGTGCCGCGGTCGGGGCGCTCGGCGAGGCCGCGGGCGGCGGCGTTCTCGGCGCCGTAGAAGCGCAGCGCGCCGCTGGCGAACACGCGCTCAGGGGTAGACCGGATCCACCAGTTGACGAGGTCGAAGTGGTGGCTCGATTTGTGCACGAGCAGGCCGCCGGAGTGCTGCTTCTCGCGGTGCCAGCGGCGGAAGTAGTCGGCGCCGTGCTTGGTGTCGAGCATCCACGAGAAGTCGATGGAGGTGACCTGGCCGATGAGCCCGTCCTGGATCACTTGCCGCAGCGCACTGTTGCGCGGGGAGTAGCGGTAGTTGAAGGTCAGCACGACCGTGCGGCCGGTGCGGGCGACGGCGTCTTCGATCGCGGCGGCGCTGGCTGCGTCGATGGTGAGGGGCTTTTCGACGACGACGTCGGCGCCCGCCTCGAGCGAGCGGACGATGAGCTCGGCGTGCAGGTCGTCGCGCGCGCAGATGATGACGCGGTCGATGCGCTCGTCGCGGATCATCGCCTCGAGGTCTTCTGGCGCCCACACCGTCGGTGCCGCCAGATCGCGGCCGGTCACCATGTCGGCGTAGACCCCGGCGCGCACCGGATTCGGCTCGCAGATCGCCGCGAGCACCGCGCGATCCGCGTACGTGCGAGTGATCGCGTCGACATATATCTGGGCGCGGTGGCCGGCGCCGACGAGGGCATAGCGGGTGTGGGTCATCACTTCTCCGACTACTCAGGAAACGTTTTCTCAGGCTAGCACGCTGCGCGGGGCGGGTGCGGGGGAGACTCGCGCGCGGTCGCTCAGGATGCCGGCGCCGGGCCGGTGCTGCCCCGCACCACGATCTCGGGCGTGAGCACGAGCGAGGTCGCCGCCGCGTCGCCGGACAGCAGCGCGCTCATCGCCGCCCACGCGCGCCGCCCGAGCTCGGCGGCCGGCACGGCGGCCGTCGTCAGCGGCGGCGACGTAAAGCGGGCGAAGGGGATGTCGTCGAAGCCGGCGATCGAGAGGTCCTCGGGCACGCGCACGCCCTGCGCGGTGACCGCCGACAGCAGTCCCATGGCGACGAGGTCGTTGAAGGCGAGGACGGCGGTGACGGATGCCGCGAGCACGGGGCCCGCGGCCTGTGCTCCGCTGTCGAAGTCGACGCCCGCCGGGAACTCGACGATCTCGAGGTCGGCATGCGCGATGCGCGCCTCTGCCTGCGCCGTCTTCCGCGCCGCGCCGGATGCGCTGCCGGGAACTCCGGACAGGAAGGCGACCCGCCGGTGTCCGAGCTCGTACAGGTGCGCGACCAGTTCGGTCATCGCCGACCGGTAGTCGGCGGCGACGGTCGGGGCTCCCGGCTGCGGCGGCCGGTTCACGATCACGGCGGGAGCGAGTGCGGGAAGCATCGCGGTCAGCTCGTCCTGACTCATGCGGGGCGCGCAGAGGATCACGCCGTCGGTGCGGCGGCGCGTCGTGGTCGCGAGCGTGGGCTCCTTCTCGACCTGCTCGGCCGAGTCGGCGATGAGCACGTGGTATCCGTCGTCATCGGCGGCACGGCTGAGCCCGCGCAGGATCGCCTGGAACGTGGGGTTCGCCAGGTCCGGGATCACCACGGCCACCGTCTGCGTGCGGCCGAGAACCAGGCTGCGGGCGAGGGGGTTCGCGGTGTATCCGAGGTCGGTCGCGACGCCGCGCACGCGCTCGGCCAGCGCCGGGTCGACCGTGGGGTTGTCGTTCATCACCCGTGACACGGTCGACAGCGAGACTCCGGCCGTGCGCGCCACATCGGTGATGGTGACCCGCGGGGACTTCTTCGCCATCCGGACTCGCTCTCGCTCACGCGCCGCGGCGCCTGGAGCCATACTATCGAGAAAGCGTTTTACGACTGGAGTTCCGGATGCCGCCCTCCGCCGCCGACCGACTGCTCAAGCAGCAGCGGCTCGCCGCCGTCTGCGGCGAGGGCCCGCCGCTGCTGCTCACCTCGCACGAGGCGCTGGCCTGGTACCTCGACGGGGTCCGCACCCACGTCTCGCTCGCCGGCCCGTCCGTGCTCGCCGTCCGCGCCGCGCTCGAAGGCGACACCCTCTTCGTCGCCGCCAACGAGGCCGACCGGCTCACCGCCGAAGAACTCCTCCCCGCCGACGCCGCGCGCATCGTGCCCGTGCCGTGGCAGACGCCGCCCGCCGTCGCCGCCGCAGCGGCCGGGCCGCACATCGCCGAGGCCGAGATCGCCGGCGCGCTGCGTGCCGCCCGCGCGAGCCTGCTGCCCGCCGAGTCCGATCGCTACCGCGCGCTCGGACGCGAGACCGCCGAGGCGATGACCGACGTCGCGGCGTTCCTGTCTCCGGCCTCCACCGAACGCGAGACCGCCGCGGCCCTCGCAGGTGCCCTGGTGGCGCGCGGCATCGACCCGCTCGTCATCCTGGTTTCCGGGTCCGGGCGGCTTGCCCACCGGCATCCACTGCCCACGACCGACCCGCTCGGGACGCGGGCCATGCTCGTCGTCTGCGGGCGCCGGCACGGGCTCATCGCCAACGCGACGAGATGGGTCGGGGATACCGGGGCCGACGACGCGCGCATCCTCGAGGTCGAGGCGGGGTTCTTCGCGGCGACCCGACCCGGCGCACGGCTCGACGAGGCTTTCGCCGCCGGCTGCGCGGCGTACGGCGCTGCGGGGTTCGAGGCCGGCGAATGGCAGAACCACCACCAGGGCGGGCCGACCGGATATGCGGGGCGCGATCCGCGCGCGACGGCTGAGGTGAGGGATGCCGTGGTCTCGCATCACGCGTTCGCCTGGAACCCCAGCGCCCCCGGCGCGAAGGTCGAAGACACCGTGCTCGTGACGGACGCCGGCATCGAGGTGCTGACGCTCGACCCGCGCTGGCCGGCTCGCACCCACGCCGGCCTGCCTCGCCCCACCGCTCGCCCGTTCGGCTGATCCCACACGCGCCGCGAGGTGGCCACGCGCGCCGCGAGGTGGCCATTCGTCCCGCGAGGTGGCCATTCGTCCCGCGAGGTGGCCATTCGTCCCGCGAGGTGGCCGCACGGGCCGCGAGGTGGCCATTCGTCCCGCGAGGTGGCCATTCGTCCCGCGAGGTGGCTACGCGCGCCGCGAGATGGCCGGCCACCTCGGCGCCGAACCGGCCACCTCGGCGCCGAACCGGCCACCTCGGCGCCCGGTGGTCTACCATGGCAGAGTGCCTCGGATAGCGCTTTCCCGCCTCCCCGACCTCATCGACGGCGATCATCCCGCGCGGTCGGTGCTGCGGCTGCTCGCGCGCCGGCCCGGTCGCATGACCGTCGCGATCCTCGCCTTCGCGATGAAGGAGATCCCGATGTGGTTCCTCCCCGTGGTCACCGCGTCGATCATCGACATCGTCGCCGGCCGCGGTCAGGTGACGGCCGTGCTGTGGTGGTTCGCGCTGGCCGCGGTCCTGCTGCTGCAGAACTACCCGAACCACATCCTGTACACCCGCAGCTTCATGACGGTCGTCCGCGACACCGGCGCCGATCTGCGCAACGCGCTCGCCGCCCGGCTGCAGAGCCTGTCGATCGGCTACCACACGAGGGTGAGCTCCTCGATCGTGCAGACCAAGGTCGTCCGTGACGTCGAGAACGTCGAGCTCATGCTCCAGCAGGTCACCCATCCGCTGCTGTCGGCCATCATGGTGATGACCGGCGCGATCGCCATGACCGCGATCGCCGTGCCGCAGTTCCTGCCCGTGTATGCGCTCGCGGTACCGATCGCCATCGGCATCCGCTACGGCATGCGCAATCGGTCGAAGACCCGCAACGAGGTGTTCCGCCGCGAGGTCGAGACCCTCTCCGCGCGCGTCGGCGAGATGGCCTCACTCATCCCCGTCACCCGCGCCCACGGCCTCGAGCAGACCGCCGTCACCCGGGTTAGCACGGGAGCGGAGGGCGTGCGGCGCGCCGGCCTGCACCTCGACATGCTCAATGGGCACGTGGCATCCATCTCCTGGGTCGCGATGCAGCTGCTCGGCGTCGGCTGCCTCGTGCTGGCCGCGGTGTTCTCGCTCACCGGCATCCTGCCCATCAGCCCCGGTGAAGTCGTACTGCTGTCGACCTATTTCACCCTGCTGACCGGTGGGCTCACCCAGCTGCTCATGCTCATCCCGGTCGGAGCCCGCGGCCTCGAATCGGTGCGCTCCATCGCCGAGGTGCTGCAGGAGCCCGACCTCGAGCAGAACGAGGGCAAGAGAGCGGTGGATGCCGTGGCCGGCACGATCATCCTCGACCACGCCTCGCATCGATATGTCGGGGCCGACGCCGACGCGCTCCACGAGATCGACCTCGCCATCCCGGCCGGAGCTACCTTCGCGTTCGTCGGCTCGTCCGGGTCGGGCAAGTCCACGCTGCTGAACCTCGTGCTCGGCTTCGTACGACCGACCGACGGACGCATCCTGCTCGACGGCGCCGACATGCAGCAGCTCGATCTGCGCACCGTCCGCCGATTCGTCTCGGTGGTGCCGCAGGAGTCGGTGCTGTTCGAGGGGTCGATCCGCGACAACATCGCGTACGGGATGCCGGATGCCACCGACGCCCGCATCGCCCAGGCGCTGCGTGACGCGAACGCATGGGACTTCGTCCAGGAGCAGCCGCAGGGCTGGGACACCGTCGTCGGGGAGCGCGGCGCTCGGCTGTCGGGCGGGCAGCGCCAGCGCCTCGCGATCGCCCGCGCGCTCGTGCGCGACCCGCGCATCCTGCTGCTGGACGAGGCCACGAGCGCCCTCGATCCCGAGTCGGAGGAGCTCGTGAAAGAGGCGCTCGGTCGCCTCATGCGCGGTCGCACCACCCTCGTCGTCGCGCACCGGCTTTCGACCGTCCGGCAGGCCGACCGCATCGTCGTGCTCGAGCACGGGCGCATCGTGGAGCAGGGCAGCCACGACGACCTGCTCGCCGCCGGCGGGCGCTACGCCAGCCTGCATCTGACCCAGGCGGGGCTCGCCTGAGCTGCCCGGCCGGCGCCCGCCCGCACTGCCCATCCGCCGCCCGCATCCACCCAGGAGTGACATGACCCACGACCGGCCGCTCATCGCCGCCATCATCGGCACCGGCGCGATCGCCCACGCTCACGCGCAGGCCATCGTCGATCTCGCCCCGCGCGTCCGGCTGGCCGCCGTGGTCGACCTCGACGCCGACCGGGCACAGGCGTTCGCCCAGCAGTTCGGAGCGGATGCCGTGTACTCGACCGCCGAGGCCCTGTTCGCGGCGGAGAGGCTCGACCTCGTTCACGTGTGCACGCCGCCGCAGACCCACGTGCCGCTCGCGATCCAGGCGCTGCGCGCCGGCGTGCCCGCGCTGGTCGAGAAGCCGACCGCGCTCAGCCTCGCCGAGATGGACGAACTCGTCGCCGTCTCCCGCGAGACCGGCGTGCCGGCGCTGACGGTGTTCCAGCATCGTTATGGCGCCGCCGCGCAGCGCCTCATCCGGCTCGTGCGCGAGGGTGTGCTCGGCCGCCCGCTCGTCGCGACCTGCGAGACGCTCTGGCATCGCACGCCCGAGTACTTCGACCTGCCCTGGCGCGGCCGCTGGGAGGTCGAGGGCGGCGGGCCGACCATGGGCCACGGCATCCACCAGTTCGATTTGCTGCTCGCCGTGCTCGGGCCCTGGTCACGACTGACCGCGTTCGCGGCACGGCAGGTGCTGCCTACCGACACCGAGGACGTCTCGATGGCGCTCGTCGAGTTCGACAGCGGGGCCCTCGCGACCGTCGTGAACTCGATCGTGTCGCCGCGCGAGAGCTCGCGGCTGCGCTTCGACTTCGAGCACGCGACCGTCGAGGTCGAGCACGTGTACGGCTACACCGACGCCGACTGGACCTTCACCCCGGCGCCGGGCCACGACGAGCTCGCCGCGCGCTGGACGGCCCAGCCCTCCGACGAGCCCAGCGGGCATCGCGGCCAGATCGCCGCGATCCTCGACGCGCTCGCCGCCGGCGAAGAGCCCGGTGTCGGTGTCGACGATGCGCGTCGCACCCTCGAGCTCGCCGCCGCGACCTACGCCTCGGCCTTCCGCGGCGCCCCGGTGCGCGCCGGTGAGATCGCCGGCGACGACCCGTTCCTGCGCTCGATGGATGGCGGCGCCGTGCCGTGGCATCCTGTCAAGACCCGCCCCGAGGAGGCCCTCGCATGACGCTCGCCGCCGGTCGCACCGACACCGAGTTCACCGTCCGCGACGGCGACGTCGAGCTGCTCAGGTACGTCTTCATGCCCGACTCGCCCGCGCTCGAATCGCCCAAGCCGTACCTCCACGCGCTCCGCACCCGCGCGGGCCGGGTGGTGAGCCTGTTCCGGCCCTGGGACCACGTCTGGCACAAGGGCATCGCGTGGTCACTGCCGGTCGTGGACGACGAGAACTTCTGGGGCGGTCCGACGTACGTGCAGGGGCAGGGGTATGTGCAGCTGCCCAACGACGGCACCCAGGCGCATCGGACGGTCGTCGCCGTCGAAGAGGGCGACGTCGCCCGGTTCGCGCACGACCTGGAGTGGATCACCGAGGACGGCCGCCGCCTGTTCACCGAGCGGCGCGAGCTGACCGCTCGTGTTATCGACGCCGGCGCGTGGGCGCTCACCTTCGCGACCGCCATGACGAACGTCACCGCCGCGCCGATCGTCCTCGGCTCTCCCACGACGAAAGGGCGGGAGAACGCCGGCTACGGCGGTCTGTTCTGGCGCGGGCCGCGATCGTTCACCGACGGCACTCTCGTGACGGCGGCCGGGACCGGGTCGGGATCGGACCTGCGCGGCCAGCGTCACGAGTGGATGGGCTTCGCCGGTCGTCACGACGAGATCGACGAGACGTCGCTGCTGGTCATGGTCGACGCGGCGACCAACCCCCACCATCCGCCGCAGTGGTTCGCGCGCTCCGAGGAGTTCGCCGCGCTCAACCCGGCGCCGTTCTTCAGCGACGAGTTCACGATCGCGCCCAGCGAGACGGCGACCTTCCGCTACGCGGTGGGGATCGCGGATGCCGGAGCCGCGGCCGCCGCAGACCTCGCGACGCGACTGCGGGAGCTCCTGTGACCGGCCTGTTCCCGGGCGGTGTCGCCGTCACCGACCTCGAGGTCTACGACTGGGAGGCGGCAGATGGATGCCGGGGCGGGTCGCCCCATCTGCACACCGCCTCGAGCGAGGGGTACGTCGTCGGCGGCGGCAGCGGTGCTGTGCAGACACTGTCGGCGGCGGGCTTCGAGGAGCACCCGCTCGTGCCCGGCGACGTCGTCTGGTTCACGCCCGGCACGGTGCACCGGCTGATCAACGGCGGCGATCTGCGCCTGCTGGTGGTCATGGCCAACGCGGGCCTGCCGGAGGCGGGGGACGCCGTGCTCACCTTCCCCGCGGATGTGCTCGACGACCCCGAGGCGTACGCCACCGCGGCGGCAGTGACGCCGGGCGACGAAGCGGCCGCCCGTGCCCGCCGCGATCTGGCGCTCGACGGCTTCGCGCAACTGCGGGCCGGGGGAGCGGACGCGCTCGCGGCCTTCCACGCCCGCGCGGTGCGGATCGTCCAGCCCCGGATCGCGGGATGGCGCGAGCTGTGGGAGTCGACCGTCGCGGCCGAGACAACGCGCGTGGGCGAGCAGCTCACCGCGCTCGCCGCCGGTGATCCGGGGCGCATGGCCACGGCATCCGTCACCCGAGCACAGCCGCGCTCGGCAGCGCGAACCCTCGGCGTGTGCGGCCGGCTGCGCACCTGGGAGTGGCCAGCCGGGTAGGAACTTCGCACCGCTGGAGGCCGACCTCGACGTCACTGATGGCCTGCCGCGGATCGTCCCCAGGGGAGACGCCGGCGCCATCGACGACGCCCTGGTCGCTGACCGCGGTCGCGCACGCGCTGACGCTGGTGACTCGCGATCGTCGTGCTCAGCGCACGTATGATGCGCTCGAGGTGCCTTATGTCTTGCAGGACCGAGGGAACGGATAGCGCTTTCCCACTGAGCGTCGTAGGGTGTCGGAAGCGTTCCATCCCGTCGAGAACTCCGAGGCTCCTGCATGACCACCACTCTCCGTACGGCGATCGTCGGCACCGGCTCTGTCGCAAATCTCCACGCTCGCGCGGTGGCGTCACACCCGCGCGCCGAGCTGGTCGGCGTCACCGACCTGGCGCGCGGCGCGGCCGATGCGTTCGCCCAGCGGCATGGCGGTCCGGCCGTCTACGACTCGCTCGACGCGCTGCTGCAGACCGAGCATCCCGACGTCGTGCTCATCTGCACGCCACCGGGGGCACACCGCGAGCAGACCCTCGCCGCGTTCGCCGCCGGCGCGCACGTGATCGTCGAGAAGCCGCCGGCGCCGTCGCTGGACGAACTGGACGAGATGAGGGATGCCGCGGCGAAAGCCGGCCGCCAGCTCGCGGTGGTGTTCCAGCAGCGCACCGGCACGGCCGCCGCGCACGTGCGGCGGCTGCTGCACGAGGGTGCGCTCGGACGGCCGCTCATCGCCGTGTGCCAGACGCTCTGGTACCGCGGCGACGACTACTTCGCGGTGCCGTGGCGCGGAAAGTGGGAGACCGAGGGCGGCGGCACGACGCTGGGCCACGGCATCCACCAGCTCGATCTGCTCGGATTCCTGCTCGGCGACTGGGCGAGTGTGCAGGGGCGGCTGTGGCGGCTCGATCGCGAGACCGAGACCGAGGACGCCTCGACGGCCACCATCACCTTCGAGAGCGGGGTGGTGGCCCAGGTGGTCACCAGTGCGATCTCGCCGCGCGAGACGAGCTCGATCCGCATCGACACGCAGAAGGCGACCGTGACCGTCGACCACCTCTACGGCCACGGCCACGAGCACTGGGCGATCACGCCCGCCCCCGGATTCGAGGACGAAGCCGACGACTGGGACCTGCCTGCCGTCGAAGAGCGCAGCGACCACGCGCTGCTGCTGCGCGACGTGTTCGACGCGCTGCTGTCCGGACGGGAGCTGCCCGAGACCGCCGATGAGCCGGCACGCTCGTTCGAGCTCGTCGCTGCCATCTACGCCTCGGCAGCCGCCGACGGCGCCGTCGTGACCCCCGCCGACCTCGCCGTACACCCCACGCACCGCTCCGGGTTCGCCAGCCCCGTGACCGACATGCGGGACGCCGACTCGTGACCCTCGCCGAGCTCTACCGCGACCCGGTCTACGACGGCGCCACCGATCCCACGGTCGTGATCGCAGACGGCCGGTGGTGGATGTTCTACACCCAGCGCCGCGCCACTCATCCCGAACCCGGGCCCGGGGTCGCCTGGGTGCACGGCAGCCGCATCGGCGTCGCGCACTCGGCCGACGGCGTCACGTGGGCCTATGCCGGCACGCTCGAGCCCGGCCCGGGCGACGACCATGCCGTCGGCGCCGCATCCGCGGCATCCATCCGCCTCTCACTCACCTCCGGAGGCCCGCCCGACCCCACCGACCGCACGCACTGGGCACCCGAGGTCATCCACGACGGCACGCGCTGGCACATGTACCTCACCGAGATCGACGGCGTCCCCGACCGCTGGCCCGGCCACGCGCGCCACATCGTCGAGTACGTCTCGGACGACCTCGCCCGCTGGTCGCGCCGAGGTCCGCTCGCCCTGTCGAGCGACCGTGTCATCGACGCCGCCGTCGCCCGCACTCCGGACGGGCTCTGGCGGCTCTGGTACAAGGATGAGGCGGCAGACAGCGTCACCAAGGTCGCGTCGTCGCCCGACCTCGCGCACTGGACCGACGGGGGCACCGCGATCGGCGGCCGCCCGCACGAGGGCCCGTACGTATTCGCGCTCGGCGGCTGGTGGTGGTTGATCGTCGACGAGTGGCGGGGGATGGGCGTCTACCGCTCCTCCGACGCCGTCACGTGGGATCGTCAGGGCGGGGTGGATGCCGTGATCCTCGGCACCGGCACCGTGCCCGGGCCGGGGTTCGGCCATCACGGCGCCGCCGTACGCGACGGCGACCGGGTGTGGTTCTACTTCTTCGGGCATCCGGCGCTCGCCGTCGAACCCGACCCGGCGCACGAGAGGGTCGACGACCGGCGCTGCGCGATCTACCGCGTCGAGCTGCGCGTCGACGCGGACGCGCTCACCGTCGCGGGGTGACGGCCACGCCCGGCTCACTCCCCGCGTGATCGCCCGCTGCGCTGGTCGCGCGCTGCGCTGGTCGCGCGCTGCGCTGGTCGTCCGCTGCGCTGGTCGCCCGTCGCGCCTGTTTCCGGCATCCGCTCTGCTTCTTTCAGGCGCGGATGCCGGGAATTGGCGCCGCGGCGTGGTGGCGGTGGTGCGAACGGGCGCGGATGCCGGGAATTGGCGCCGCGGCGTGGTGGCGGTGGTGCGAACGGGCGCGGATGCCGGGAACTGGCGCACTTGGAGGCCGCCGCTGCCAGGAACAGGTTCGAATGCGCGTGACCCGCCAGGTCATGGCCGTCGGCGTCACGCCGGCGCCGCCCGCGACATGGGGCAGACTGATACCGGTAACAGGTCACGATCCGGAAAAGTCGGAAAGCGTTTGCCTTGGATGCTTGCATAACGTTTCAACGCGTAGTACCGTAACCGGCAAGCGCTTTCCCGATGATCCCACCTCCGGCTCATGGAATCGCGCCCACACACGCACCACACGGACAATGAACGTTCGCCGAGCATGAGAACGCGGATGTTCGCAGAGAGGACAAGGATGTTCAGCAAGAAGCGGTCACTGGCCGTCGCCGCCGTCGCGGCGGTCGCCGCTCTTACCCTCGCCGGTTGCACCGGTGGCGGTGACGAGCCCGCGGGCACGTACGACCCCGAGGAAGAGGTCACTCTCGACCTCGCGTTCTGGGGCAACGACGTGCGCGCCGATCTGTACAACCAGGTCATCGAGGCCTTCAACGAGGAGTACCCCAACATCACGGTGAACTCGTCGTTCCTGGACTTCCCCGCGTTCTGGGAGAAGCGCCAGACCGAGGCGGCCGGCAAGAACCTGCCCGACGTCATGCAGTTCGACTACTCCTACCTGCGCCAGTACGCCGAGAACGGCCTGCTGCTCGACCTCGATCCGTTCCTGGGCGGCATCATCGAGACCGAGCCGCTCGCCGACAACATCCTGTCGATCGGCGTCGTGGCAGACACCACCTACGCGATCCCGACCTCGACCAACGCCTGGGGCCTGTTCACCAACCCGACGCTACTCGAGCGCGTGGGCGTCGAGGACTTCGCGGGCGGTTCGTGGGACGACTACACGGACTGGATGGAAGAGGTCACCGATGCGGGAGCGGGAGAGATCTGGGGCGGTGGCGACTACACCGGCCGCATCCAGAACTTCGAGCTGCAGCTGCGCTCGGAGGGTTCGTACCTGTTCAGCGATGACGCCGAGCCCGGCTTCGACGAGGCGCGTCTGACCGCGTTCTGGGACGAGGGCCAGCGCATCCGCGACGGCATCTCCATCCCCCAGCAGACCGTGGAGGAGCTGCTGCCTCTCGGCGGGTTCGACTCGGCCCTGACGGCGAGCGAGCTCACGTGGGACAACTTCGGCGCGGGCTACCTCGGCAACCTCGGCGAGGACTACCCCGAGCTGAGCCTGCTCGCTCCGCCGGTCACGGTCGAAGGCACCAAGGACATGTACCTCAAGCCCTCGATGCTGCACGCGATCGCTGCGAACACCGAGCACCCCGAGGCTGCCGCCACGCTGGTGAACTTCCTCATCAACTCGCCGCAGTCCGGTGAGATCTTCGGCACCAACCGTGGCCTGCCCGCCTCGTCGACCGCCCTTGAAGCCGCTGACCTCGACCCGCTGAGCGAGCAGATCCGCGCCCACGAAGAGGCCGTCGCCGACCGTCTCGGCGACGCCCCGCCCGTGCCGATCGTCGGTTACGGCACGCTCGAGGAGAAGTTCCGTCAGCTCGGCGTCGAACTCAACTTCGGCACGATCACCGTTGACGAAGCCGTCTCGCAGTTCTTCACGGAGATGGACGTCGTCCTGAACGGATGACAGATTCCGGGGGCTCGGGCCGCACGGTCCGGGCCCCCGGATCCACACACTCCCCTCATCACATCAGGAGTATTCGTGAGCACTACCGCGACGAGAGTCATCGTCACCGGCGACGACCGGCGACGGCCGCTGCTGCGCCGCCGCCGCCCCGAAGACGTGGACCGGCCCGGGCAGCGCGCCCGTCAGCGCAAGGAGACCTTCGCCGGGTACGGGTTCCTCGTGCCGTGGCTGATCGGGTTCTTCGGTCTGACGATCATCCCCATGTTCTACTCGCTGTACCTGTCGTTCACGCGGTACAACATCTTCCAGCCGCCCAAGTGGATCGGCTTCGACAACTACGTGCGGCTGTTCACGAACGACCCGCAGTTCATCCAGTCCGCGCAGATCACGCTGATCTACGTGCTGGTGGGCACCCCGATCACCCTGCTGGCCGCGCTGCTGGTGGCGATGCTCCTGAACTACCGCGACAAGGGTGCCGGCTTCTTCCGGTCGGCGTTCTATGCCCCGAGCCTCATCGGCGGATCGGTGTCGGTCGCCATCGTCTGGCGCGCGATGTTCGCCACCGACGGCCCCGTCGACAACTCCCTGAACTTCTTCGGCATCGATCTCGGCGGATGGATCGGCAACCCGGCCCTCGTGCTGCCGGCGATGATCGTCCTGTCGGTGTGGCAGTTCGGTGCCACGATGGTGATCTTCCTCGCCGGCCTCAAGCAGATCCCGAAGGAGCTGTACGAGGCGGCCGAGATGGACGGCGCGAACGCCTGGCACCGGTTCCGCGCGGTGACCGTCCCGATGCTGTCGCCGGTCATCTTCTTCAACCTGCTGCTGGGCCTGATCGGCGCGTTCCAGGTGTTCGCGTCCGCGTACATCATCTCCAACGGCTCCGGCGGTCCGGCCGGCATGACCAACTTCATCACCCTGTACCTCTACAAGCGCGGCTTCGCCGACGGGCAGATGGGCTACGCCGCCGCAATCGCCTGGGTGCTGCTGGTGGTCGTCGCCATCATCGCCTTCGTCCTCTTCCGCACTCAACGGTCCTGGGTGCACTACTCGGGAGACAACCGATGAGCACTTCCAACGCCGCCACGACCTCGGGCGCCGCCTCGACGCCGGTCTTCGCCCTCCAGCAGGCCACTGCGGCCGGCCCGCCGGCCCGTCGCCGACCCGTCAAGCGCAAGACCTGGCAGACCATCATCTGGTTCGTCGCCCTGCTCGCGCTGACTGCGATCGTGCTGTACCCGTTGATCTGGCTGCTCTTCTCGACGTTCAAGCCGAACAGCGAGTTCGGGCAGAACCCCGGCCTGGTGCCCGATGCCCCCACGTTCGACAACTACGTCAAGGTGATGGAGGGCATCGCCGGCGTGCCGATGTGGCGGTTCTTCGGGAACTCGCTCGTGCTGGCCGTCCTCGCCGTCATCGGCACCGTGTTCTCCAGCGCGCTGGCCGCTTATGCGTTCGCGCGGGTGCAGTTCAAGGGTCTCGGGATCCTGTTCGCCGCGATGATCGGGACGCTGCTGCTCCCGTTCCACGTCGTGATCATCCCGCAGTACATCATCTTCAACAACCTGGGACTGGTCGACACGTTCTGGCCGCTCGTGCTGCCGAAATTCCTCGCCACCGAGGCGTTCTTCGTGTTCCTGCTCGTCCAGTTCATGCGGCAGATGCCCCGCGACATGGACGAAGCGGCCCGCATCGACGGCGCCGGGCACGTCCGCATCTTCTGGGCGATCATCCTCCCGCTGATCAAGCCGGCGCTGATCACCTGCGCGATCTTCAGCTTCATCTGGTCGTGGAACGACTTCCTCGGGCCCCTGCTCTACCTCACGAGCCCCGAGAACTACCCGCTGCCGATCGCGCTGCGCCTCTACAACGACCAGACCTCCTCGAGCGACTACGGCGCCACCGTCACGGCGAGCTTCATCGCCCTGCTCCCGGTGCTGCTGTTCTTCCTCGTCTTCCAGCGGTTCCTCGTCGACGGGGTGGCGACGCAGGGACTGAAGGGCTGACCATGTCGCTGATGATGGATGCCGCCGCCTCCACCGGCCGCTCGGGTCGCACCCGTCGCGCGGAGCGCGCAGCCCGCCGAGCCGAGCTGTCGGGCAGCGGACCGACGCGCGAGGAGGTCGCGCCCGCACGCTTCCCCGGTGCCCGCGCGAAGTTCGCGCTGTTCGGCGAGGTGCTGCTGACCGGCCTTCTGGTCACCCTCGCCGGCATCCTCGTGATCACCCTGCCCGCGGCGCTGGCCGCCGGCATCCGTCACCTGCGCCGGTTCATCGCTGCGGAGGACTCGCGGGTCGGTCTGTTCTGGACCGATGTGGCGCGCGCCGTGCTGCCGGGCCTCGCGGTCGGCGCCGGCGCGGTCGTGCTCGCGCTGATCCTGCTGCTCGACATCGACGTGGCCCGCTCGGGGTTCCTCCCCGGAGGTGCCGTGATCGAGGTCGTCGGCTGGGCGGGTCTGGGCGCGCTCGCGCTTGCCCTGCTGATCGCGGCGGGCGCGTGGACGCCCGAGGCCGGCTGGCGCGGCGCGCTGCGCGCGGTGCCCGGCCTCGTCCGCGCTGACCTCCCCGGTGCCCTCTATGTCGTGGCGACCGCGGTGTTCGTGGGCGTCGTGACCTGGGCGCTGCCGCCGCTGTTCATCCCGGCGATCGGGTGCGCCGCCCTCGCGGTCGTCGCCATCCCGGAGCGTCGCCGCGGCCGCTGACCGGCGAGGCCGCCCCGCGCCCCACGCACGCCGCCCACCGGCATCCCTCATCCACACCGGCATCCACCTCCAGAACGGACGACAATGACCGACGCTTCCGCACGCATCGATCCGCGCAACGAGATCGCCGACATCGACCGGCGCGTGTTCGGCGGCTTCGTCGAGCACCTCGGCCGCCACATCTACGACGGCATCCACGAGCCGGCGCACGAGACGGCCGATGCCGACGGATTCCGCACCGATGTCATCGAACTGGTCAAGGAACTCGGCGTCTCGACGATCCGCTACCCCGGCGGCAACTTCGTGTCGGGTTACCGCTGGGAAGACGGCATCGGACCGGCCGATCGGCGACCCCGTCGCCTCGACCTGGCCTGGCACTCCACGGAGACCAACGAGGTCGGGCTGCACGAGTTCCAGAACTGGCTCGACAAGGTCGGCAGCGACCTCATGCTCGCGGTCAACCTCGGCACCCGCGGCACGCAGGAGGCACTCGACCTGCTCGAGTACGCGAACACGACGGCCGACACCGACTGGACCCGGCAGCGCGCCGTCAACGGGCGCGACGAGCCGTTCGGCGTGAAGATGTGGTGCTTGGGCAACGAGATGGACGGCTGGTGGCAGCTCGGTCACCGCAACGCCGGCGACTACGGCGCGCTCGCCTCTCGCACCGCGAAGGCCATGCGTATGCTCGACCCGGGCGTCGAGCTCGTCGTCTGCGGGTCGTCCGGGAGCGGCATGCCCACCTTCGGCGCGTGGGAGCGCACGGTGCTGGAGCACACGTTCGACGACGTCGAGTTCATCTCGTGCCACTCCTATTACCAGGAGCAGGGCAGCGACGCGCAGGAGTTCCTCGCCTCGGGCGTCGACATGGCGCGCTTCATCGAGTCGGTCGTGGCGATCGCCGACGCCGTCGCGGCGACGAAGAAGAGCGACAAGCGCATCATGATCTCGTTCGACGAGTGGAACGTCTGGTACCTCCACAACGAGGACGGCACGCAGTCGGGCGAAGAGCTCAAGGACAAGGGGTGGCCTGTCGCGCCGCGCCTGCTCGAAGACCAGTACCATGCGCTCGATGCGGTCGTGTTCGGCGATCTGCTGATCACCCTGCTGCAACACGCCGACCGGGTGCGATCGGCGTCGCTCGCGCAACTGGTCAACGTCATCGCGCCGATCATGACCGAGCCCGGCGGGCCGGCGTGGAAGCAGACCACGTTCTTCCCGTTCTCGCTCACCTCTCGCCTGGCGGGGGAGCGCGCCGTGCGCGTGCCCGTCGATTGCGGCACGTTCACCAGCTCTCGGTTCGGCGAGGTGGCGGCTGTGAACGCGGTTGCGACCCTCGACGATGACGGGCTCTCGCTGTTCGTCGTGAACCGATCGACAGTGGATGCCGCGGATCTGCGCCTCGACCTGTCTCAGGTCGCCGGGGCGTTCGGCCGCGATCTGACGGTCGTCGAGTCGCACCTGCTGCACGACGACGACCTGTACGCCGCGAACACGCTCGAGGACCCGGAGCGCGTGGGCGTGCGCCCGGCGGGCGCCACCGCGGTCGACGGGACGCTGACGCTCACGCTGCCGGCCGTCTCGTGGGCCGCCGTCCGGCTGGCGTGACGGAGATGTGGGGAAGCGCTTGCGGAAAGCGTCTTCCGGTGTCATGATGAATCAATTGGAAAGCGCTTACCGCTAGTGATGGCGACGAGAGAAGGTAGCACCGTGTCAGAGACGACCACCCTGGCCGCGCCCGCGGCATCCACTCGCCCCGACATCCGCGAGATCGGCATCATCATGAACGGCGTGTCGGGTCGCATGGGCTACCGGCAGCACCTCGTGCGCTCGATCCTCGCGATCCGCGAGCAGGGCGGCATCGAGCTGTCCGACGGCACGAAGGTCACCGTGAAGCCGCTGCTCGTCGGGCGCTCCGAGGGCAAGCTCGCCGAGATCGCGGCCCAGCACGGCATCGAGGACTACACCACCGACCTCGACGCGGCGCTCGCCGACCCGCGCTGGGAGATCTATGCCGACTTCCTGGTCACCAAGGCGCGTGCCTCGGCGCTGCGCAAGGCGATCGCCGCCGGCAAGACCATCTACACCGAGAAGCCGACCGCCGAGTCGGTGGAAGAGGCGCTCGAACTCGCCAACCTCGCCGCCGCCGCCGGTGTGAAGACCGGCGTCGTGCACGACAAGCTCTACCTGCCCGGCCTGCTCAAGCTCCGCCGCCTGATCGATTCCGGCTTCTTCGGTCGCATCCTCTCGGTGCGCGGCGAGTTCGGCTACTGGGTGTTCGAGGGGGACTGGCAGCCTGCCCAGCGCCCCAGCTGGAACTACCGCACCGAAGACGGCGGCGGCATCATCGTCGACATGTTCCCGCACTGGAACTACATCCTCGAGAACCTGTTCGGCGGGGTGAAGTCGGTCTACGCGCAGGCCGCCGTGCACATCGCCGACCGCTGGGACGAGAAGGGCGAGCACTACGACGCCACCGCCGAAGACGCCGCCTACGGCGTGTTCGAACTCGACGGCGGCGTGATCGCGCAGATCAACTCCTCGTGGACCACGCGCGTCGACCGTGACGAACTCGTCGAATTCCACGTCGACGGCACGCACGGCTCGGCAGTGGTGGGCCTGTTCGGCGCGAAGATCCAGCACCGCAACGCCACCCCGAAGCCGGTGTGGAACCCCGACCTGGCCGACGAACACGACTACGACGCCGACTGGGCGGCGGTGCCGACCAACGAGGTGTTCCAGAACGGCTTCCGCCAGCAGTGGGAGGAGTTCCTGGAGTCGTACGTGCTCGAGACCCCGTACGAGTACGATCTGCTCGCCGGCGCGCGCGGTGTGCTGCTCGCCGAAGCCGGCCTCGCCTCGAGCCGCGAGGGCCGCAAGGTCGAACTGCCGACGCTCTCGCTGGGCTGATCCGCATGACCGAGCTGACCCTCCTGGGCGCAGACGGCGCACTCACCCGCACCGCCCTCGTCGACACGTCCGGCTATACCAGACCGGGCGGCCCGCTGCGCAGCCGCGTCGCCTACGCCGCCGCGCACGTCGTGCCGGTCGTGCACGGCGACAACACTCCCGGGCAGCCGGCGCAGATCGACTGGGACGCCACCCTCGCGTTCCGCCGCAACGTGTACTCGTGGGGGCTCGGCGTCGCCGACGCGATGGACACCGCGCAGCGCAATATGGGGCTGGATGCCGCGGCGACGCGCGAGCTGATCGCCCGGTCGGCCGAGGTCGCGCGCCAGGAGTCGGGCTCGGTCGTCGTCGGGGTGAACACGGACCACGTCGACGACGACCGGATCTCGCTCGACGAGATCATCGCCGCGTACACGCAGCAGCTCCACTTCACCGAGGAGCAGGGTGCAGGTCCCGTCCTCATGGCCTCGCGCCACCTCGCCCGGGCCGCCGAGTCCGCGGACGACTATCGCCGCGTGTACCGCGAGGTGCTCGCCGCGGCATCCGTCCCCGTGGTCCTCCACTGGCTCGGCACCGCGTTCGACCCGCAGCTGGAGGGCTACTTCGGCAGCACCGACTGGCGCGCGGCGTCGGACGTGCTGCTCGAGATCATCGGAGAGAACGCCGACAAGGTCGCCGGCGTGAAGATGAGCCTGCTCGACGCCGAGTCTGAAGTGTCGGTGCGCCAGAGACTGCCGCAGGGCGTGCGCATGTTCACCGGCGACGACTTCAACTACGTCGGCCTGATCGGCGGCGCCGATGTGCCGGATGCGCCGCAGCCGCTGCGCGACCCCGCCTCGCCGCGCCAGCACTCCGATGCGCTGCTGGGCGCGTTCGCCGCGCTCGCCCCGGTGGCGTCGGCGGCCATCCAGGCGCTGGATGCCGGTGACCCGGGCCGCTACCTCGAGATCCTCGGCCCGACCGAAGCGCTCAGCCGCCAGGTGTTCGCCGCGCCCACGTTCTACTACAAGACCGGCGTGGCGTTCCTGTCATGGCTCAACGGTCACCAGCCCGCGTTCCAGATGGTGGGCGGCCTGCACTCCGCCCGCAGCCTGCCGCACCTGTCGCGCATCGTCGAGCTCGCGAACGCTTCGAAGGCGTTCGAGCTCCCGGCGCTCGCTGCCGATCGCTGGCACAGCCTGCTGCGCCTGAACGGTCTCGACGCATGAGCGCCTTCCCCCGACTGAATGGAGTCGACGCATGACCACCCCCGACCCTCGCCTGTCGATCAACCAGGCCACCGTCAAGCACGCCGACCTCGCGACCGCGCTGCGGGTGACTGCCACCGCCGGAGTGCAGGCGATCGGCACGTGGCGCGAGCCGGTGCAGGAGGTCGGACTCGCGACTGCCGCGCAGATGCTCACCGAATCGGGCCTGCGTCTGTCGACCCACTGCCGCGGCGGGTTCTTCACGCTGCCCGCCGGGCCGGCGCGCCGGGCTGCACTCGACGACAACCGCGTCGCGATCGAGGAGACGGCGACGCTCGCCGCCGCCGGAGCCGAGGGTTCGACGGCCGTGCTCGTGCTCGTCGCGGGCGGGCTGCCGGAGGGTTCGCGCGACCTCCTGGGTGCGCGGGAGCGGGTGCGGGATGCCATCGGCGAGCTCGCCCCGGATGCCGCGGCCGCCGGGGTGACGCTGTCGATCGAGCCGCTGCACCCGATGTACGCGTCCGACCGCTGCGTCGTCTCGACTCTGAACGAGGCACTCGACATCGCTGCGGACTTCGATCCCGCCGTCGTGGGCGTCACCGTCGACACGTTCCACATTTGGTGGGATCCCGACGTGCTGTCCGCGATCGAGCGTGCCGGGCGCGAGGGGCGCATCGCCACCTACCAGGTCTGCGACTGGAAGACCCCGCTGCCGGCGGACGTGCTGCTGGGCCGTCACTATCCCGGCGACGGGGTCATCGACTTCGAGCCGATGACCCGGGCGGTGCTTGCGACGGGGTACGACCGCGATATCGAGGTCGAGCTGTTCAATGAGGACATCTGGGCCACCGACCCCCTCGAAGCCGTGAAGCGGACCGCCGCGGGCTTCGCCTCCGCCGTGTCCCCCTATCTCACCGTTTAGACTCACGATCGTGACCGACGTTTCCGCTCGCAGCCGCTCCGCAACGCTCCACGACGTGGCGCGGGAAGCCGGAGTGTCGCTGGCGACCGCGTCGCGGGTGCTGAACGGATCGACCCGTCAGGTCGCGCAGTCGTATCGCGACCGGGTCGAGGCCGCGGCCGAGATGCTCGGGTACACCGCCAACCTGTCGGCGCAGGCGACGGCACGAGGCACGTCGGCGGTCATCGCACTGCTGGTGGCCGATATCGCCGACCCGTACTTCGGCATCCTGGCGTCCGGTGTCGCCCGCGGCGCCGGCGAAGCGGGGCTCGTCGTGACCATCGCCATCACCGAGCGTGACCCCGAGCGTGAAGTGCAGGTGGTGCGGGCCCTGCGCGGCCAGCGCCCGCGCGGAGTGATCCTCGCGGCATCCCGAGCCGCACACGAGATCGAACCCGTCCTTGCGAAAGAACTCGACCTCGTCGCCGCCACCGGTGGCCGCGTCGTCGCGCTCGGCACCGGGTCGGACACCGTCCGCGCCATCACGATCGACAACCGCGGCGGCGCCGAGGCGCTCGGTGCCGCGATCGCCGAACGCGGCTACCGCGACGCTGTCGTGCTCGCGGCAGCCGACGGCGTCGTCACCAGCGATGCGCGGCTCGAGGGATTCACAGCGGGTTTCACCGCCGCCGGCGGCAGCACGCCGCGCGTCTACCGCGGCGCCTTCACCCGCGAGTCCGGCGCCGAGCTCATGGCCCAGGCCATCGCCGACGGCGTCGAGCCCGGCACCGTCGTGTTCGGCATCAGCGACGTCGTCGCGATCGGCGCGCTCACCGCGGTGCGCGACGCCGGCCGACAGCCGGGCGCCGACATCGCGCTGTGCGGATTCGACGACATCCCCACCGGCCGCGATGTGACGCCGGCGCTCACGACCGTGCGTGTGCCGCTCGAAGAGGTCGGATACCAGGCCCTCCGCGCCGCCGTGGATGCCGATTGGCAGCCGGACACCACGCCGCTGCCGCTCGAAGTCCTGCTGCGCGACAGCACACCGCCGCGCGCGTAGTCCGTGGGCGACCCTCGTTCTGGGGTCGCGTGTTGTGGCCTCCTGCTGGGTGAGGCGACCACGAGCGACCCTGGTTCTGTGGGCGTGGGGCGTGTGCCGGTCTTGGGGTCGCGTGTGGTGGCCTTCTGCTGGGTGAGGCGGCCACGAGTGACCCTGGTTCTGTGGGCGTGGGGCGTGTGCCGGTCAGTTCGTCCCACATCGCGAGGCCGCCGGGGACGCCGCCGAGGTATCCGCCCGTCCGCGCCTGGCATTCGCGCAGGCCCCGCACGAGGATGTCGATGCGGTCGGCCGCTCCGCGCGATCCGGCCGCCTCGTGGAAGGCGAGGCCGGACAGCACGTGGCCGAGGATGTGGCCGTCGAGTCCGTCGGACTCCCATCCACCGTAGGCGTCGCCGTGGTCGAGACCGGCCTCACGACGGTACGGGGCGAGCAGCAGGTCGCGGTCGGAGGGCCAGGATCGTCTGCAGTCCGCGCTGCTGCGCGTCGCGCAGCGGGCCGGGGCGCAGCCGGACTTCGGCCAGAGGAAAGGGAGTGGGCATGTGATCCGGGTCTCGAGATACTGCAGGAAAACGCTTCCCACTCTAGAATCGGGGAAGGTGTCGTTACGCATCGTACGCACCGCCGAGTCCCATTCGACCAAAGGAGCCCGTGTGCCCCGAGTCGTCTTCGCGCTCGACAGCTTCAAAGGCTCGATCGGCGCCGCCGATGCAGCGGCCGCCGTCGCCGACGGGTGGCAGGCGGTAGGCGCGGCGCTCGACGCCGTGGCCCGGCCGATGGCCGACGGCGGGGAGGGAACCGTCTCTGCCTTCGCTGCGGCCGTGGACGATGTCCGCCGCATGCCCGTCACCGTCCGCGGCCCGAACGGTCGCGACGTCGACGCCGAGTGGCTGCTGCTGCCGGACGGCACCGGCGTCGTCGAACTCGCCTCGACCAGCGGCATCGAGTTGCTCGGCGACCAGCGCCTGCCGTGGGACGCCGACACCTTCGGCTTCGGCCAGGCCGTCGCCGCGGCCCTCGACCACGGCGTGACCCGGCTGGTGCTCGGCATCGGATCGAGCGCCTCCACCGACGGCGGCGTCGGCATGCTGACCGCGCTCGGCGCGCGGGTGCTCGACAGCGCCGGTTCACCCGTAGCGCCCGGTGCGCGCGGACTCGCCGACATCGTGAGCGTGGAGATGGGTGGATGCCGGGGCCTCCCGGCATCCGGAGCACTCGTGCTCACCGACGTCACCAACCCCCTGCTCGGGCCGCAGGGCGCGGCGGCGGTCTTCGGCCCGCAGAAGGGCTTCGACGCCGACGGCGTCACGCGCGCGGACGCGGGGCTTGCGCGCCTCGCCGGAGTGTTCGCAGTCGCCGCGCGGTCGGCGTCGAAGTCGGGAGGCAGTGCCGCGTTCGACGACCCCGGTGGATCCGGTGCAGGCAGTGCCGCGTCGTCGGTCGACGCCGGTGGATCCGGCACGGCCGCTGCGTTCGTCGACCCCGCTGAACCCGGCACCGGGGCGGCGGGTGGCACAGGGTTCGCGCTGCGGGCCTGGGGAGCGCAACTGGTGCCGGGCGCGGGCGAGGTCGCCGAACTCATCGGGCTGCGCGCGGCTATCGAGCACGCCGACCTCGTCGTCACCGGCGAGGGATCCTTCGACGGCCAGTCTGCGGCTGGCAAGGTGCCGACCTTCGTGGCCGAACTGGCCGCCGACGCGGGTGTGGCGGTGGCGCTGGTCGCCGGCCGGATCGCCGAAGATGCCGACGTGTCAGCCTTCGCGGCATCCCTTTCCCTCAGCGAGCTCGCCGGGAGCCCGGCCGCATCGCTGGCCGATCCGGCGCGCTGGCTGCGCGACGCCGGTGGCACCCTCGCCGACCGCTTCGCGCGCGGCGCATGACCACAGTTGGCGCTCGCGCGGGGTATTCCTGCGGATAGCCGGCCTCAGCGCCAAGTGGAGCCAGGCGCTCTGGTCTAGGTTGGCGCTCGCGCGGGGTATTCCTGCAGATAACCGGCCTCGGCGCCAAGTGAGGCCACGCGGCTGGAGCTCAGGCCTCGCCGAGCGCTGCCGACACCACCGCGCGAGCCTCGTCCTGCACCTGGGCGAGATGCTCGGGGCCGCGCAGCGACTCGGCGTACAGCTTGTAGACGTCTTCGGTGCCCGACGGGCGCGCGGCGAACCAGGCGTGCGCGGTCTGCACCTTCACGCCGCCGATCGCCGCTCCGTTGCCGGGCGCGTGCGAGAGCTTCGCGGTGATGGGCTCGCCGGCCAGGGTGTCGGCCGTGACGGCATCGGGTGACAGCTTGCCCAGCACCGCCTTCTGGGCGGGGGATGCCGGAGCATCGACCCGCTGGTACGTGGAAGCGCCGTACTGGGCCTCGAGCTCGGCATAGCGCTCGGATGGGGTCTTGCCGGTGACCGCGAGGATCTCGGCGGCCAGCAGGCACAGCAGGATCCCGTCCTTGTCGGTGGTCCACACCGTGCCGTCGGTGCGCAGGAACGAGGCTCCGGCCGACTCCTCGCCGCCGAACGCGACCGACCCGTCGAGCAGGCCCGGCACGAACCACTTGAAGCCCACCGGCACTTCGAGCAGCGTGCGGCCGAGCGACAGGGCGACTCGGTCGATGATCATCGACGACACGAGCGTCTTGCCGACGGCGGCATCGGCCGGCCAGCCCGGGCGGTGCGCGTAGAGGTAGTCGATCGCGACGGCCAGGTAGTGATTGGGGTTCATCAATCCGGCATCCGGAGTCACGATGCCGTGCCGATCGGCGTCGGCATCGTTGCCGGTGAGGATGTCGTACTCGTCGCGGCGGGCGACCAGCGACGCCATGGCCGAGGGCGATGACGGATCCATGCGGATCTTCTCGTCCCAGTCGAGGGTCATGAACCGCCAGGTCGGGTCGACGTCGGGGTTCACGACCGTGAGGTCGAGGCCGTAGCGCTCGCCGATGAGCGCCCAGTACTCCACCGAGGCGCCGCCGAGCGGGTCGACGCCGATGCGCACCCCGGCGCGACGGATCGCCTCCACGTCGATGATGTTCGGCAGGTCGGCGACATACGCCTCGCGGAAGTCGTAGCTGCCGAGCGTGTGCGCGTCGAGGTCGGCGAACCGCGTGCGCTTCACGCCGTCGAGCCGCGCCGCGATGAGCGCGTTGGCGCGGTCGGCGATCCAGCCGGTCGCGTCCGTGTCGGCCGGGCCGCCGTGTGGCGGGTTGTACTTGAAGCCGCCGTCGCGCGGCGGGTTGTGCGACGGGGTCACCACGATGCCGTCGGCGCGGCCGGGGTCGTCGGCCGTGAGGTTCCGGTTGTACGTGAGGATCGCCAGCGACAGCGCGGGCGTGGGCACCCAGGCGTCGCGCGAGTCGACCCGCACGTCGATGCCGTTCGCGACGAGCACCTCGATGGCCGACCGCTCGGCGGGCCGGGACAGGCCGTGGGTGTCGCGCCCGAGGAACAGCGGCCCGGTGATGCCCTGCGCCGCGCGGTAGTCGACGATCGCCTGGGTCGTGGCCAGGATGTGGTCTTCGTTGAAGCTCGTGGTCAGGGATGACCCGCGGTGCCCGCTGGTGCCGAACGAGACCCGCTGCTCGGCCACCCCGGCATCCGGCTTTCGGTCGTAATACGCGTCGATCAACTCGTCGATGTCGATCAGGTCGGATGCTTCTGCGGGCTGTCCTGCGCGGCTCATGCGTTCAGTCTGCCCTCTTCGGGCCGTGGTGTCATGGCCGGACTAGGCTTGACCCCCGTGAGCATCGATCCCGGGTCGCCCGTCCGTCGCACCTACAGCTACCTCGGCCCCACGGGAACGTTCACCGAAGCGGCGCTCGCGCAGGTGCCCGAGGCCCGCGAGCAGATCTGGCGGCCCGTCCGCAACGTGGGCGAAGCACTCGCCGACGTCGTCGTGGGGCGATCGGATGCCGCGATGATCGCCATCGAGAACTCCGTCGACGGCGGGGTCTCGACCGCGCAGGACGCCCTGGCCACCATGCCGGGGCTGCGGATCGTGGGCGAGTACCTCGTGCCGGTCAACTTCGTGCTGGTCAGCCGGCCGGGCCAGCGGCTCGAAGACGTCGCACTGGTCGCCGCGCACCCGGTCGCCTACGCGCAGTGCCTGAACTGGCTGAGCGAGAACCTGCCCGAGCACGCGCACGTCCCTGCGGCGAGCAACGTCGCGTCGGCCGTCGGGATCGTCGACGGCGTGAGTGAAGCGGATGCCGCGATCGCGCCCCCCGGCATCCTCGAGCACTACGACCTCGAGCTGCTCGCCGAGGACATCGGCGACAACACCAGTGCCGTGACCCGCTTCGTCCTGGTCAGCCGCACGGTCGCCGCCCCCGCGCCGACCGGGGCCGACAAGACCTCGCTCATCGTCGAGCTGCCCGAAGACCACCCGGGCGCGCTGCTCGAACTGCTCGAGCAGTTCGCGACCCGCGGCATCAACCTGTCACTGCTCGCGTCGCGGCCGATCGGCGACGCCCTGGGCCGCTACCGGTTCGTCATCGACGCCGACGGCCATATCCAGGACGAGCGCATGGCCGACGCCCTGCTGGGCCTGCGGCGCTTCTCGCCCAAGGTGATCTTCCTGGGGTCCTACCCGCGCGCGGACCGCGCGATCGTCCGCTACCCGGAGCGGTATTCCGACGACGTCTTCGTCGAGGCGCGCGACTGGCTGCGCGGCCTCATCTCGGGCGAGCCCGAGGAGTAGCCCGTTCGCGAGCCCGAAGCCCAGCTCGTTCGCGAGCCCGGTCGCGAGCCCGTTCGGCAGTCGCTTGGGGCCAGTGTGCGGTCGCCGGACTGTGCCGAACCGACTGCGGAGCGGGTCGACGCGTCAGGCGACGGCGATGTCGAGGGTCTGCAGGCGCCCGGTCGCGGCATCCATCGGCTCGGCGTCGTACGCCCCGGCGACGGGCGAGATCATGACCTCGTCGACGCCGTGCTGCGCGGCGAACGCGGCGATGCGGCCGGGCACGTCGTCGCCGGTGCCGATGAACCAGCGGCTCCGGATGGCGTCGATGACCGGGGCGGCCAGTCCGTCCGCGGCCTCGGCTGCGGCGGCCTGCTCGACGGTCTCGAGCGCGACGAGCGGGCGGTTGCCGCGCAGCCGCGCCATCATCCGGATCTGCGGCAGGGCGCGCGCCTCGGCCTCTTCGGCGGTGGGGGAGGCGACGACGTTCACCGTCAGGAACGTGCGCGGAGCGGCGAGCGTGGCCGACGGCTGGAAGCCCGACCGGTACAGGTCGAGGGCCCGCTCGAGCCCCTCGCCGGAGAAGTGGTTCGCGAACACGTACGGCAGGCCGAGCGCGGCGGCGAGCTGCGCCGAGTAGTCGCTCGATCCGAGCAGCCACACCTCGGGCGAGGACGTGGCCGCCGGGGTCGCATGCACGTCGTACGTGCCGCCGGAGGTGAACCGCACGGTGGCGCCGTCCGCGGACAGCAGCGAGGTGATGTCGCGGATGTGATCGGGGAACCGGTCGACGTCGCTCGTGGTGCCCGACTGGCGCAGCAGCTGGGTGATCACCGGGTCGCTGCCGGGCGCCCGGCCGATGCCGAGGTCGATGCGCCCCGGCGCGAGGGCCTCGAGCGCGGCGAACTGCTCGGCGACCACGAGCGGGGAATGATTGGGCAGCATGACACCGCCCGAGCCCACGCGCAGCCGGGTGGTCCGGGCGGCGGCCGCCGCGGCCAGGACGGGCGGTGTCGTCGAGGCGACGGCCGGCATGTTGTGGTGCTCGGCGAACCAGTAGCGCAGGTAGCCGAGCTCCTCGGCGCGTTGCGCGAGGGTGAGGGATGCCGCGACCGCCTCCGCGCTGGTCTGCCCGGTGCGCACGGGGACGAGGTCGAGAACGGACAGGGCGGGGCGGGTGGGGGTAGTCATCCTCAGGTCCAACCTGCGCCGGCATCCGCGCATTCCACCTCCCCGATCCTCCGCGGGCGATGAAGGTCGATGCAAGATACTTGCGTCATCACGCAACTTCTTGCGTAAGATAACGGCATGTCGAAGAGGCTGGCTGAGGTCGCGCGCAAGGTCGGAGTGAGCGAGGCGACGGTCAGTCGCGTGCTCAATGACAAGCCCGGGGTGTCGGATGCCACGCGGCAGGCGGTCCTCACCGCGCTCGACGTGCTGGGCTACGAGCGCCCCACCAAGCTGCGCGGCGAGCGCGCGCGGCTGGTGGGCCTGGTGCTGCCCGAGCTGACGAACCCGATCTTCCCGGCGCTCGCCGAGATCGTGGGCGGCGGCCTGACCCAGAGCGGGTACACCCCGCTGCTGTGCACCGGCAACGCCGGGGGCATCACCGAGTCGGACTACGTCGACCTGCTGCTGGCTCAGCAGGTGTCGGGCGTCATCTTCCTCGGGGGCAACTACAGCCAGATCGACGCCGCGCACGACCATTACGCCCGGCTGCAGCAGGTCAAGCTGCCCACGGTGCTCGTCAACGCACGCATGGATGGGCTGGAGTTCGCGACCGTCTCGACCGACGATGCCGCAGCCGCCGAGCAGGCCGTCACCCACCTGCACCAGCTCGGACACCGCCGCATCGGCATGCTGCTGGGCCCGGCCGACCATGTGCCGTCGCAGCGCAAACTCGGCGCGGCGCGGCGCACCCTCGATGCGCTGGGCGCGCCCGTCGCGGACGACCTCATCGTGCGGGGTCTGTACTCGCTCGAGTCCGGCCAGTCCGGGGCGGCGCGTCTGCTCGCCGCCGGGGCCACGGCGATCGTGTGCGCGAGTGACCTGCTGGCCCTCGGCGCGATCCGTGCGGTGCGCCGGGCGGGGAAGGCCGTGCCGCGCGACATCAGTGTCGTCGGCTACGACGATTCGGCTCTGATGAGCTGCACCGAGCCCCCGTTGACGACCATGCGGCAGCCGATCGAGTCGATGGGGCGCACGGTGATCGAGCTGCTGCTCACCCAGATCCAGGGCGGTGCGCACTCGCCCGAGGAACTCCTGTTCGAGCCCGAGCTCGTGCTGCGCGGTTCTACCGCCCCCCTGTCCGCCTGACCTTCGGTACCGGCCGCGAGAGCGATTCCGGGGATGGCTGGCGCGGGCCCCACCGCCGCTCTCCGGCCCGCGACCTCCCCGCGGCGCGCTGCGGGCCCGAGCCCGTGGCATCCGACGTGCAAGGACTTGCGTTCGCTTGCGTAGTCAGAAAATTACAAAACTCAATCAACTTCTTGCGAATACGCGTAGGAATCGCTACATTCATCTCACCGACCCGCCGATGAGATCAAGAGGAGCCCCGTGGACACTGACGTCCAGCACCGCCGCGAGGCGGCTGTGAGCCTGCCGACGAACGACCCGAACTGGTGGCGCGATGCCGTCATCTACCAGGTCTACGTGCGCAGCTTCGCGGACGGTGACGGCGACGGCACCGGCGACCTCGCCGGGGTGCGGGCGCACCTGCCGTACCTCAAGGACCTCGGCGTCGACGCGATCTGGTTCAACCCCTGGTATCCGAGCCCGCTCGCCGACGGAGGCTACGACGTGGCCGACTACCGCGACATCCACCCGCAGTTCGGCACGCTGCGCGAAGCCGAGCTTCTCATCGCCGAGGCGCTGGCCCTCGGCATCCGGACCATCATCGACGTCGTCCCCAACCACATCAGTGACCAGCACCCCTGGTTCCAGGAGGCGCTCGCCGCCGCCCCCGGCAGCCCCGCCCGCGAGCGGTTCTGGTTCCGGCCCGGCAAGGGCGAGCACGGCGACCAGATGCCCACCCGCTGGGAGTCGAGCTTCCAAGGCGACACCTGGACGCGCACCACGAACCCCGACGGCACGCCGGGCGAGTGGTACCTGCACCTGTTCACGCCCGAGCAGCCCGACCTCAACTGGAACCACCCCGATGTGCGGCGCGAGCATGAAGACATCCTGCGATTCTGGTTCGACCGCGGCGTCGCCGGCGTCCGCATCGACTCGGCGGCGCTGCCGGTGAAGGATCCCGATCTCCCCGAACTGCCCGCCGGGCCGGCCGCCCCTGGCACCCATCCCCATCTCGACCGCGACGAGCTGCACGACATCTACCGCTCGTGGCGCGCGGTCGCAGACGAGTACGACGGCACCCGCATCCTCGTGGGCGAGGTCTGGCTCGACGACGCCGAGCGCTTCGCGCGCTACCTGCGCCCCGACGAGATGCACACCGCGTTCAACTTCGACTTCATGACGCAGCCGTTCTCGGCCGGCCCGCTGCGGGCATCGATCCAGCGCACCCTCGCCGAGCACGCCCCCGTCGGGGCCCCTGCCACCTGGGTGCTGTCCAACCACGACGTCACCCGGCCGGTCACCCGCTACGGCCGCGCCGACTCGGGCTTCGCGTTCGCGCGCAAGCGGTTCGGCACCCCGACCGACCTCGCCCGCGGCACTCGCCGCGCCCGCGCTGCCGCCCTGCTCGTGGCCGCACTGCCGGGCAGCATGTACATCTACCAGGGCGACGAACTCGGCCTCCCCGAGGCCGATGTGCCGCGCGACCGCATCGAAGACCCCATGCACTTCCGCTCGGGCGGAGTCGACCCGGGACGGGATGGATGCCGCGTACCGCTGCCCTGGTCCGGACAGCACCCGCCCTACGGCTTCGGCGAAGGCGCCGGCACGTGGCTGCCGCAGCCCGACGGCTGGGGGCCCTTCACCGTTGCAGCGCAAGATGCCCGGCCGGACTCGATGCTCCGCCTCTATCGCGACGCCCTCGCGCTGCGCCGTGCGAACACCGACCTGCGCACCGAGCACCTCGAGTGGCTCGAACTCGGCGCCGACGTGCTCGCATTCCGGCGCGGTGAGCACGTGGCATCCCTCACCAACCTCGGCCCCGTGCCGATCCACCTGCCCGCCCACCGCGGGGTGCTGCTGACCAGCGCGCCCCTGACGGATGACACCCTCCCGCCCGACGCCACTGTCTGGCTCGAGGTCTGACCGCACGATCCGCACCCACCACCACAGCACGAAAGGCACAGACAATGTCGTCGAACATCACCCGAAGCGCGCTCGCGAGCGTCGCCTTCGTCAGCAGCGCCGTCCTGCTGGCCGGTTGCGCCGGAGCCGCCGAACCCGAAGCGGCCGAGGACGGACCGGTCACCATCACCGTGTCGATCGACGCCGGACTCGAACAGGAGGCGCGCGACAACTTCGACGCCCGTGTCGCCCTGTTCGAGGACGCGAACGAAGACATCACGATCGAGGCGCAGGAGTACACCTGGACGGCTCCGACTTTCACCACCGACCTCGCCGGCGGCACGCTGCCGGACGTCTTCACCATCCCGTTCACCGATGGCCGCGGCCTGATCGCGAACCAGCAGATCGCCGACATCTCGCAGTATGTCGCCGACCTGCCCTACGCCGATCAGTTCAACCCGAACGTCGCGCAGGCCGGGCAGGCCGACGACGGCACCCAATGGGCGATCCCGATCGCCGCATACGGCCAGGGCCTGCACTACAACCGCACTCTGTTCGAGGCGGCCGGTCTCGATCCCGACAACCCGCCCACCACGTGGGACGAGGTGCGCGAGGCGGCGAAGAAGATCTCGGATGCCACGGGCGAGGCCGGCTACGCCACCATGACCAGTGGCAACACCGGGGGCTGGATCCTGACGACCCTCGTCAACGCGTTCGGCGGGCGTACCGAGAACGCGGAAGCCACGGCATCCACCCTCACGAGCGACCCCGCCGTCGCGGAAGTGCTCCAGTACCTGCACGACCTGCGCTGGGAAGACGACGCGATGGGCGCGAACTTCCTGTACGACTGGGGCACGATCAACCAGGACTTCGCATCCGGCCGGATCGGAATGTACGTCTCGGGCGGGGGCAACTACGGCAACCTCGTCACACAGAATGCGCTGAACCCGGACGACTACGGCCTGACGGTCCTGCCGCTGCAGGGCGCCGACCCGGGTCTGCTCGGCGGCGGCACCCTCGCGGCGGTCAGCCCGAAGGCGAGCGCGGCGGAGCAGGAGGCGGCGGTGAAGTGGATCGACTTCTACTACATGGCCAAGCTCGCCGATGAGGACACCGCCGTCGAGACGGCCGAACTCGCGGCGTCGCTCGACCAGCCGGTCGGCGCACCCGAGCTGCCCGTGTTCGATCAGGAGCAGTTCGCGACCTACCAGAGCTGGATCGCGCCGTTCGTGAACGTCCCCGTCGACCAGATGGCGCCTTACACCGACGCGATCTTCGACCAGCCGCTCATCCCCGAGCCGCGCGTCGCGACGCAGGATGTCTATGCGCTGCTGGACACCGTGGTGCAGGCTGTCCTCACCGACGAGAACGCCGACATCGACGCGCTGCTCGCCGACGTCCAGACCCAGGCCGACGCCCTGTACGCCAAGGCCGGATAGTCCCCGGGTCTCCCGGGGTCGCCCCGGCCCCGGGAGACCGCACCCTCACCTGGAGCATCCGAGATGACGCAGCTGACCCCGACGACGGCGCCACCCCCTCTGCCCGCCACCGCCGAGACGATCGAGCGCACCGTGGCGGCCACCCGCCGTCGCCGCGGCGTCGCCGGCTGGTTCCGCGGCGACGGACCCCACATCCTGGTGTTCCTGCTGCCGCTGCTGTTCAGCTTCATCCTGTTCTCCTGGAAGCCGATCGTGGATGCCGCGGTCATGGCGTTCCAGCACACGAACCTCATCGCGCCGGCGGAGTGGGTCGGGTGGGAGAACTTCGCGACCGTGCTCAGCGACCCACTGCTGGGCAAGGCGGTCGTGAACACCCTGTGGTTCGCCGCGCTCGCCCTGCTGCTCGGCTACCCGATTCCGCTCGTGGTCGCGGTGCTCATGAGCGAGGTGCGCCGGGCGCGCGGGCTGTACAGCGCCCTCGCGTACCTCCCGGTGATCGTGCCTCCGGTCGTCGGGGCACTGCTGTGGAAGTTCTTCTACGACGCCTCGCCCAACGGGGTGTTCAACACCATCGCCGCCTGGTTCGGCGCCGGTCCCTTCCCCTGGCTGCAGGACCAGGCCACCGCGATGCCGTCGATCGTGCTGTTCGCGACCTGGTCGGCCGCCGGCGGCACGATCATCATCTACCTCGCCGCGCTGGTCGGCGTCGCACCCGAGCTGTACGACGCGGCCGAAGTCGACGGCGCGGGAGTGTGGCGCAAGGTCTGGCACGTCACCATCCCGCAGCTGCGCGGGGTGCTGCTGATCACGTTCATCCTGCAGATCATCGGGACTGCGCAGGTGTTCCTCGAACCGTTCCTGCTCACCGCCGGCGGACCGGCGAATTCGACCACCACGGTGCTGATGCTCATCTACAAGTACGCGTTCCAGAACAGCCTCGGCGGCGACTACGGGGCCGCGACCGCGCTGAGCCTCATGCTCGCCGTGGTCCTCGCGATCTTCTCGGCCATCTACTTCCGCCTGACCCGCAGCTGGAGCACCTCATGAGCGGCGTGATCGGCGCGGACGCACCCGCCGAGCCTCAGGCCGCGCCCGCGCAGCGCCGGGAGCGGCCGCAGGCCGAAGACCGCGGCATCCTGTCGGTCGCCGACTGGCGTCGCGGACGGGTGCGGCTCACGACCAGACTCACCCACCTGATCCTGCTGCTGTCGCTCGTGGTCGTGGGGCTCGGCCCGATCCTGTGGCTGGCCAAGTCGGCGGTCACCCCGACACAGGACACGCTGCGCCAGCCGCTCGCGCTGTGGCCCAACGGCATCGACTGGGCGAATCTCGCCGAGGCGTGGACGCGGGTCGAGATCGACAAATACTTCCTCAACACGGTCATCATCGCGCTGGGCGTGTGGCTCGTGCAGGTCGTGGTGGCGACCACCGCCGGGTACGCGCTCTCGGTGCTGCGCCCGCGCTACGGCAAGATCATCGTCGGGCTCGTGCTGGCCACGCTCTTCGTGCCGTCCATCGTGCTGCTCGTGCCGCTGTATCTGACGATCGTGCAGCCGCCGCTGCTGGGCCAGTCGCTCATCAACACGTTCTGGGCCGTATGGCTTCCGGCCGGCGCGAACGCGTTCAACGTGCTGCTGGTCATGCGGTTCTTCGACTCGCTGCCGCGCGAGGTCTTCGAGGCGGCCCGTATGGACGGCGCCGGCCCGTACCGCCTGTTCTGGTCGATCGTGGTGCCCATGTCGCGACCGATCATCGGAGTCGTGTCGGTGTTCGCGGTCATCGCGGCGTGGAAGGACTTCCTCTGGCCGATGCTCGTGCTGAAGGACCCGGCCATGCAGCCGCTGTCGGTGCGGCTGCCGCAGCTGCAGCAGTTCATCGAACTCGACGTGTTCCTCGCCGCCCTCGCGATCGCGACCGTGATCCCGATCGCGCTGTTCCTCGTGTTCCAGCGACTGTTCCTGAACGGCGCGAGCCTGGGCGGTGCCGTCAAGGGGTGATGGATGCCGGGGTGCGCGCGGTCAGTCCGCGGCGAGCGCCCGTGAGCGTCAGTCCGCGGCGAGCGCGGCGCGCACCGCCGCCAGCGCCGGCGACGTGTGGCCCTCGGGGACCGCGACCAGCAGCGACCCTGCGGCGATGCGCACCGCCATGTGGGTGGCCTCTCCGAACTCGTCGCCGTCGAGCTGCACCGGCTGCGGCGCGCTGGCAGCCACGTCGATGCCGGTGCCCTTGGTGTAGCGGATGGAGTTGTCGCGCGTGCGCAGCGCGAGGATCTCGCGGCCCGCGCGGAACCGCCGCAGCACGCTGTTGTCCCACGCGACGCGCCGCCACACCAGCAGCCAGCCGAGCGGGTTCTTGGGCTGGAAGATCGCGATGTCGAGCTCGCCGTCGGCGATCGACGCCTCGGGGATCAGCTCGAGTCCGGCCGGCAGCGACCCGCAATTGGCGATCAGCACGCTCTGCACGTTCGCGCGATGCATGCGGTGACCGGGCACCTGGTACATCACCGGGAACGGTCTGGCCTTCACCAGCGAACGGGCGGCCCCGTCGACGTACGCGACCCAGCCGACCTTCTTCTTGAGGTCACCGCTCGTGTTCGCGATCATCGCCGCGTCGAGCCCCATGCCGCCCATCACCACGAACGCGTGCTCGACGGTCTCGCCGTCGCCGCGCCGCAGCCGCGCGAACCCGACGTCGATGGGCTGCGTCTCACCCTCGAACGTCGCCCGCACCATGGTGTCGGAGTCGTCCAGCGGCAGGCGCAGATTGCGGGCCAGGAGGTTGCCGGTGCCGCTGGGCACGATCGTCAGCGGCACGCCCGACCCGCTCATCGCCTCGGACACCGCCCGCACCGTTCCGTCGCCGCCGGCGACCAGCACGGCGTCGACCCCGGCATCCAGTGCCTCACGCGCGACCTCGTCGCCGAGGTCTTCGACCGTCGTCTCGAAGAACAGCGGCTCAGCCCAGCCGGCGTCCTGCGCGTGGCGGGTGGTCGAGGCGCGCAGCGCGTCGGCGTCGACCTTGATCGGGTTGTAGACCAGCGCAGCGCGTTTCGCGGTGCGGGAGGCTTCGGTCATGAGGTCACGATAGCGTCACGTCCCCGATGTGTGGCGCTGCGGCACGTCGGTAGACTTGCCGGATGATCGATCTCGCCGTTCTCCGCGCCAATCCTGACCTGGTCAAGCGCTCGCAGGAGGCGCGCGGCGAGTCGCCCGAGACGGTGGATGCCGCGGTCGCGGCCGACCGGGACCGCCGGGCGGCGCTGACCCTCTTCGAAGAGCTGCGTGCCACCCAGAATGCGCACGGCAAGAAGGTCGCGCAGGCGCCGAAGGACGAGAAGGCGGCACTGGTCGCGCAGGCGAAGGAGCTGAGCGACCAGGTCAAGCAGGCCCAGCACGCCGTGACCGAGGCCGAGCAGGCCGCAGCCGAGGCGCTCGCCCGCATCGAGAACATCGTGATCGACGGGGTTCCGGCCGGGGGAGAGGACGCGTTCGTCACGCTCCGGACGCACGGCGAACCGGCATCCTTCCCCTTCGATCCCCTCGACCACCTGACCATCGGCGAGAAGCTCGGCGCGATCGACATGGAGCGCGGCGCCAAGGTGTCCGGCGCGCGGTTCACGTTCCTCACCGGCATCGGCGCCCGGCTCGAACTCGCCCTCATGAACCTGGGGCTCGAGCGCGCGGTGGCGGCGGGCTTCATCCCCATGATCCCGCCGACGCTCGTGCGGCCCGAGGTGATGCGCGGCACCGGATTCCTCGGCCAGCACGCCGACGAGGTCTACCATCTCGACGGCGAAGACCTGTACCTCGTCGGCACCAGCGAGGTGCCGCTGGCCGGGTACCACATGGACGAGATCCTCGACCTGACCGCCGGTGCGAAGCGCTACGCGGGCTGGTCGACGTGCTACCGCCGCGAGGCGGGGGCGGCCGGCAAGGACACCCGCGGCATCATCCGCATGCACCAGTTCAACAAGCTGGAGATGTTCGTCTACACGACACCCGAGGATGCCGAGGCCGAGCATCTGCGCCTGGTCGACATGCAGGAGCGCATGCTGCAGGACCTGGGCCTGGCGTACCGCGTCATCGACGTCGCCGCCGGCGACCTCGGCTCGTCGGCGGCGCGCAAGTACGACATCGAGGCGTGGGTGCCCACCCAGGGTGCCTACCGCGAGCTGACCTCGACGTCGAACTGCACCACGTACCAGGCGCGGCGCCTGGACATCCGCCACCGGCCGCTCGTAGACGGCCAGCCCGGCAAGACCCAGTTCGTCGCGACGCTCAACGGCACCCTCGCCACCACCCGCTGGATCGTCGCGCTGCTGGAGACCCACCAGCAGGAGGACGGCTCGGTCGTCATCCCCGAGGCGCTGCGGCCCTACCTCGGAGGGCTCGAGGTCGCGGAGCCGATCGCGTGAGTGAAGCGCACCTGCCGCCGACCGGCTCGGTCAAGATCGTCCGGCCCGATGCCGCCGCCGAGCTCGTCGAGGAGATCGCCGAGGACGCCGAGAATCCCGCCGTCATTTCGACGCGTCTGCTCATCGCGCTCGACGTCGACGGCACAGTGCTGCTCGAAGACGAGACGCTGAGTCCGGGAGTGGTGGATGCCGTGGCGCACGCGCACCGCGCCGGGCACGAGGTCATGCTCGCGACCGGGCGATCCTGGGAGGGCACCCGCGGCATCCTGCGGGTCCTCGAGGTGCAGCCCGAGTACGTCGTGTGCTCCAACGGTGCCGTCATCCTGAAGCGCGTCGACGGTGAGTTCGGCGAAGAGCTGCACTACGACCGGGTGCACGTGGAGACGTTCGACCCGGCCGAGGTGCTGCACCTGCTGCGCGAGCACCTGCCCGACGCGCGGTACCTCGTCGAGCTGCCGGACGGACGGCGCCGGTACACCGAGTTCATGGACGACTGGAATCTTCAGAACGCCCGGCGCGTGCCGTTCGAAGAGCTCGCGTCGCAGCCGGTGTGCCGCGTCGTGGTCGTCTCGCCGGAAGACACCGACCAGGACTTCGTCGAGCTGGTCTCGCGCATCGGGCTGAATGAGGTGTCGTACGCCGTGGGCTGGTCGGCCTGGCTCGACATCGCCCCCCAGGGGGTCGACAAGTCGACGGCACTCGAGAAGGTCCGGGTCTGGCTCGGGGTGGAACCCGAGAACGTGCTGGTCATGGGCGACGGGCGCAACGACGTCGGCATGCTGCGGTGGGCACGCGATCACGGCGGAAGGGCGATCGCGATGGCCCAAGGACCCGAAGAGGTGCGGCGTGAGGCGAGTGAGACCACGGCATCCGTCCAGGCCGGCGGCGTAGCCGACATTCTTCGGCGACTCTAGGCGTCGTTCAGCGCCTCCACAGGCGGCTGCGCGAGAATTGGACGTCGGTCCTCGACTAGACTCGACCCCTGTTCGATGGATGCCGCGTGCATCATCGGGAGGGTTGTCCGAGCGGCCGAAGGATCCGGTCTTGAAAACCGGTGGGCAGCAATGTCCCGTGGGTTCGAATCCCACACCCTCCGCAGTGTGAAAGGACGCCAGTGAGCGAGAGTTCCGAGGCGAAGGCGTCGCGGCGCCGGCAGCCCGTTGCCCGTCACGGCATCCTGACATCCCCCAACCCGTTCGTGCAGGTGCTGCAGGTGCTGGTCGCGATCGTCGCGGTCGTCGTCGTCAGCGCCACGGCCGTCGGCGCGTTCGCCGTATGGGACTCCGCACGCGCTCTCGACGAGCGCGGCGTGTCGATCGGCGACGACGACGAGACGCTGCCGCCGACCCTCGGCGAGATCGAGGGTGGCGTGAACCTGCTGGTCGTCGGCACCGACTCGTGTGAGGGCCAGGATGTCACGCTGTTCCCGCGCTGCAAGCACGATGACGGGGGCGAGCGCAACGACGTCACGATGCTCGTGCACATCAGCGACGACCCGCGCCGGGTGACGGTCGTCTCGTTCCCGCGCGACATGATCGTGCCGATCCCCTCCTGCCCCGACGGCGAGGGTGGCAACTATTCGGCGATGAGCGCGCAGATGATCAACTCGTCGTACATGTACGGCGGGCTGGCGTGCTCCGTGCTGACCGTGGAAGAGCTCACCGGCGTCGACATCCAGTACGCCGCGGCCGTCCGCTGGACCGGCGTGATCAACATGTCCGACGCCATCGGCGGCGTCGACGTGTGCGTGCAGTCCGATATCAGTGACAAGCACACCGGGCTGGACCTGACCGCAGGCCCGCACACACTGGTCGGAAACGAGGCGCTGCAGTTCCTGCGCATCCGCCACGGCATCGGTGACGGGTCGGACCTCGGCCGCATCTCGAATCAGCAGCAGTTCATGAGCTCGATGGTGCGCAAGCTGCAGTCCGGCGGCGTGCTCGGCAACCCGGGAACGCTGCTGAACCTCGCGACCACCGCGGTGCGCCAGGTCAACGAGGGTCAGCTCGTGCTGAGCAGTTCGATGACCAACCCTCAGCGCATGGTGCAGATCGCCATGGCGGTGCGCAACGTCAAGTACGAGGACATCGTGTTCGTGCAGTACCCGACCGCGTACGCCACCGGCGGCTCGCGCGTGGTGCCGGTGTCTGACGCGGCCGATGTGCTGTTCACCGCGCTCGCCGAGAACAAGGCGATCAAGCTCACCGGCGAGGCCAGTGGCGGCTACGGTGTCGAGGTGGTCGGCGAGGCCGACGAGGTCGGTGGCGGCGCGACGGCCACGCCCGATCCCGGCGAGACTCCGGATGCCGCAGCGACGCCGGGCCCGGATGATTCGGTTGAGCTTCCGAGCACCATCCCCGGACAGACCGCGGCTCAGGTCACCTGCACGCGCGCGGAGCGCTGAGTTCTCGGTCTACGTAGCCCGCGGCGCACCAGGTTCGTCACCGTGGCGCTGGAGGTGTCCAGCATGACCATGAGGTCTTTGGGGCTGATGTCTAGTTCGTGCCCCAGCTGATCGACGAGGAGGACGACTTCGAAGACGCTCTCGAGCGAGAGTGGCGCCGGACATACGGGACTCCCGGCGAGGAGCGCCTGGCCGGCTGACGGCAAAGTGCGACGGTTCACATCGGTTATGATTGCTGAGCGTGTCTGTCCGCTGTGGCGGTCGGATGCCTGGAGACGTCGCATAGTCCGGCCTAGTGCACCACCCTGCTAAGGTGGAGTTCCCGTAAGGGAACCGAGGGTTCAAATCCCTCCGTCTCCGCCACGAATAGCCCCGATCAGGGACTATTTCTGTTTCGGCGTGAGAAGGATTTGGGAAGAGTTTGCGCGCGTTTCGTGTGCCCGCGCCTGACATTGTCCGGTTGAGCAGCGTTCGTTTAGCTCCGCGAGCCGCGGAATCACGCGATTCTCGACGTCATCGCTTCGGCATCTAGTGCGGCTTTCGAGGGGACGCGGGGATCGATTCCCTCCGTCTCCGGCGCGCACCTTCGTGACGTGATCGTCGAGCTGAGCTCGGGTGGCGCTGGTGAGTTAGGGTGGCGCTCCGGTGGGTTCTATTCCCACCGGCACCGCCACGTCGAAGCCCCGCGAACCCTTGGAAACAGGGGGATCGCGGGGCATTCTTCTTGCCCCAAAACGACTTTCCCAGCGCCCGCAGGGGCGACCAGGAGCGCCAACGGCCCGCCGAGCGCTGCATCCAACTTCGCGCGCAGCCCCGGGAGACCCACGGTATAGCGCGGCACCCTCGGGGTCCTACTCACTCCCGCGCCCCCATCGGTGCAAGTCCCGTCTGTGAGGGAATCTATCCCATGAGTCAGCGCGACGTCGACCGATGGTGCTGAAGGGCCACGTGAGGTTTGTAGAGCCGGGCGCGTCGCGAAACTCGACACTCGTCACCCGGTGCGGGTGACGCCCTGCCCGCACCTCACCGGGAGCATGGGGCAATGTACGCGCGTCCACGACGGGACAGGGGCGTGATGGGAAATGCGCGGGATGAACTTGGCTGAGCTGGGAACGGTGGACGACTTCGTCATCGAGTCACCCGCGGACGTTCGCCCGGCACCCTCTGCCCTCGACAGGGAGGTCGTCGTGGGCGCGGCCGTCGGGCCAGGACCGCCAGTCGCTCCGGCGACGGTCGTCGGCGCCGTCGTCACGCCCGGCCGACCCCGCATCTGACCCCAGACCACCGCACACCGCACTGAGGAGACCTATGTCAAGCGCGGCAACGCCGAACTTCAACACACCCATCCCCGCGAAGATCATGACGCCCGATCGGGTGTCGACTCGGATCGGCACGCTCGAGTTCTTCGACGGAATGCCCAGTGACGCGACCGCGGCGCTGGTCCAGGATCATCTGATCTTCCTCCGAGCGGTCGAGGTGTTCCTCAGCACGATCCCGGCGGCGTCGCTCGAGGCGGTGCGCGCCGGGCTTGCCGAGTTCGGCGCGACCTTGTCGAGCCAGGTCGTCATCTTCGACGAGCTCATGGATTCGAACTCGCTGTTCCTGACGGGCAACACCGACACCGTGTACGCGCTCGCGGTGCTCAATCTCGAACACGATGGACCGACGGTGGTGGAGATTCCGCCGGGATGCGGGCCAGGCACGGTGGATGACGCCTGGTTCCGGTTCGTGATCGACATGGGTGCCCCGGGGCCGGACCGCGGGCAGGGAGGCAAGTACCTCATCCTTCCGCCCGGATACGACGGCGAGGTCCCCGAGGGATACTTCACCGCGACCTCGACGAGTTACATCAACGTCATGGTGCTGCGCGGGTTCCTGGTGGAGGGGAAGCCGGATGCGGCGTCCCGGATGTTCCGCGATGGCGTGAAGGTCTATCCGCTGAGCGCGTCGCAGGATCCGCCGGCCATGGAGTTCCTCAACGCGTCAGGCAGGGTGTTCAACACCATCCACGCCAACAATGTCGAGTTCTACGATGAATTGCACACCGTGATCGACCGGGAGCCGGTCGAGATGATCGACCCGGAAGTTCGGGGGCTGTTGGCGGCCATCGGCATCCGCAAGGGCTATCCATTCAATCCCGACTCCGCCCTGAAGGCGACGCTCATCGATGCAGCGGCAGTGGCCAACGCCACCGCACGAGCTGCTTTCTTCCAGACCCCTGTCGCCGACAACTACCTTTACGAGGGAAGCCAGTGGAAGCGCGGCTTCTTCGGCGGGGATTACCGGTTCCTGATGCAGGGCGGTGGCGGTGAGCGCAATCTCGATGCCCGCACCGCCTTCTTCTACATGGCCACCGTAAACACGCCCGCCATGGCCATGAAGATGGTCGGCCGCGGATCCCAATACGCCATTGCAGACCGGGACAGCAGCGGCGTCTACCTGGACGGCGCCAAGGACTACCGCTTGCACGTGCCCGCCGACGCGCCGGCCAAAGACTTCTGGTCCGTGGTCGTGTACGACCCGCAGACGCGTTCCGAGCTGCAGACCGGTCAACCGTTCCCTAGCAAGAACAATTCGAAGCCGGGTCTGGCGGTGAACCCGGACGGATCGGTGGACCTCTTCTTTGGCCCGAATCCGCCCGAGGCGGGAGAAGCGAACTGGATCCAGACCGTCCCCGGCAAGGGGTGGTTCACCATCCTGCGCCTCTATGGTCCGCTCGACCCATGGTTCGACCAGACGTGGCGGCCGGGAGAAGTGGTGCATATCGAAGCGTCCTGACCGCCCGCACCCGCTCGGCCTGCCTTGGGCGGGAGCGCACACAATCGATCCAAGGATGGTGACATGGAGCGCACGGCTTCCTGGCGGGCTACGATGGCGGTCTTGCTCGCCATCGGGCTCGGTGCGTCGGTAGCGCCCGCGTCGGCGCACACTTCGGTTGTCCATGCCACCGCACCGGCCGACGCCGCGCCGACGGTAATCGCGGCGGCCGCTGCGGCAGGTTGCAGCTATGCAACGGCGGGACCGCAAGCGCCAGCGATCTGCTGGCTCGACTTCACCGGATTCAACGCTGCGCAGGCGATGACTGCCGCCGGTCAGCACTTTCGTCTCTCGCTTCCTAGGTGTCGAAAGTCTCGGCGATGTCCTCGTATGGGTGAGGCTGGCAGTTGCGAGACCGCGCAGGAGGGAGTAGGCGCGAGACGGCGGGGCGGCTGCGAGTTTGCGTCGTCGATAATCGTCGGTCGCCCCTCCCGCGATCGTGTGTGGCCATACCGATTCGGTCGAGCTTCGGAGCGATGAACAGCGCCATTGCCTTATTGACGCGCCATGGCGATGCGGAGGCGTTCGTCGGGGTCGATCAGGTGGTTGTGGTCGTCCTCGCCGACGTCGATCTGAACCCAGTTGATCTTGCCCGTGAACTTGCTGGTCTGTGGGGTGTAGTCGGGGCTGACCGCGGTGCCCGATTCGTAGCCGACATCCGTGGTCTCGTCGGCGGAGAACACCATCGGCTGCGTCAACCCGACGCGGCCGGTGCCGACCGCTTCACCGTCGTAGTAGATCGTGACGTCGCCGCCTTTGGCCAGACCGCCGCCGTCGTAGACGAACTCCATCCGGACCTGGTGTCTACCAGGCGGGACCGCAATGGTGGCCTCCGCTGCGAACTCGTGGATGCCGAGGACGTTGTAGACGAACTTCGCCCTCCCGCCGGTGAGGTAGATGCTCCAGCCACCGAACCGCCCGCCCTGTGTGATGATTACGCCATCCGCGCCGCTGTCGGGGATCTCGACCTCGGCGGTCACTGAGAACGACTTGTTCTTGATGCTGACCACACTGTTCTCGGACAAGCGGCCCATTCCGGAGAACAGCAGCTGACTGTTCCCGTGGATCAACGTGGGCCGGCCGGCGATCTCGGGGTTGAGCCGATCGGCGGTGCGGTCATCGAGAGGCAGCACGTTGTACTTGACCGCCTCGATGAGCCACAGCCGCTGCAGCTCGTGCAGCTTCTCGGGATGCTCGGCGGCGAGATTGCGGCTCTGGCTGAAGTCGGTGCTGCCGTCGTAGAGCTCCCACACGTCGTCGTCGAACGCCGCGAGATCTCCGCCGACCATCACCCACGGAGTGCGGTGCTTGGTGACCGCGCTCCACCCCTTGTAGTAGATGCCGCGGTTGCCGAACATCTCGAAGTACTGCAAGTCGTGCTTCTCGGGGGTGTCGGGTTCGTCGAAGGTGTAGAGCATGCTCGTACCCTCCATCGGCGACTGCTGCACACCATTGACCATGGTCGGCTCAGGCAGGCCTGCAGCTTCGAGGATGGTGGGGGCGATGTCGATCACGTGGGTGAACTGACTGCGCTGCCCGCCTTTCTCCGCGATCCCCTTCGGCCAGTGCACGATCGTGCCGTTTCGAGTGCCGCCCCAGTGCGATGCGACCTGCTTCGTCCACTGCAGTGGCGAGTTCATCGCCCACGCCCAGCCGACCGCGTAGTGGTTGTACGAGGCAGGGCTGCCGAACTCGTCCATCTTCGACAGCATGAACTCCGGCGTCTCCAGCGCGGCCATCCCGTTGAAGTTCGCCATCTCGTTGAATGCCCCATTCACGGTGCCTTCGGCTGAGGCGCCGTTGTCGCCGATGATGTAGTAGATGATCGTGTTCTCCAGTACGCCCAGGTCCTCGATCGCGTCGATCACCCGGCCGACGTGGAAGTCGGTGTGCTCCAGGAAGCCGGCATAGACCTCCATCTCCCGCTCCAGCACTGGCTTGAGTTCGACGGGCATGTCATCCCACGCCGGAATCTCGGAATGACGCGGAGTCAGTTCCGCGTCGGCCGGGATGACGCCCAGCTCCTTCTGCCGGGCGAAGGTCTTCTCGCGCTGGGCATCCCACCCGTCGGCGAACTGGCCCTTGTACTTGTCGGCCCATTCCTTCGGCACGTGGTGCGGTGCGTGCGTCGCCCCCGGCGCGAAGTAGACGAAGAACGGCTTGTCCGGCATCAACGCTTTCTGCGTGCGGATCCAGCTCACCGCACGGTCGGCGAGATCCTCGGTCAGGTGGTAGCCCTCCTCGGGCGTCGCGGGCGGTTCGATCGGGGTGGTTCCGTCGTACAACGCCGGCTCCCATTGGTTGTTCTCGCCGCCGATGAACCCATAGAACTTCTCGAAACCCCCGCCCGCGGACGGCCACGCATCGAACGGGCCCATCGGCGACGACTGCCACACCGGCACCTCGTGGCACTTGCCGAACTGTGCGGTCGAGTAGCCGTTCAGCTTCAGCGTCATCGCGAGCGGCGCCTTGGTGTTCGGCTTCAGCGAGCTGTTGCCCGGAGCCGACGTCGCCGTTTCGGTGATGCTGCCCATGCCCACCGAATGGTGGTTTCGACCGCTCAACATCGCTGCCCGCGTGGGCGCGCACAGCGCGGTCGTGTGGAAGCGGTTGTACTTCAGCCCGCCAGCGGCGAGCTTCTCCGCGTTCGGAGTGGCGCAGGGCCCACCGAACGCGCTGGACGCGCCGAAGCCGGTGTCATCGATGAGCACGATCAGGACATTGGGGGCGCCTTGTGGCGGGAGGAGCGGCTCGATCGGCGGATAAGTCGTATCGGGGTCCTTCGCGTCGTAGGTCGTCAATCCGTAAGCGGGCCGATCGGGAATTGGGAGCATCGTGCGTGCGTGGCGGTCAGGGGTCATCGGCGTTCCTTCCACATCCGGATGTCGGCAGGATCAGCTAACTCCGATCGGACTGGCGACGCATCACCACATGGGGATGATGTCCGGGTTCAAAGTTCCGCGGTAGGTTTCGGGCCACGAAGCTCTGGCCTCCAAGCCGAGACCGTCCGGTGCGGACGTGGGAAGAGACTGGGAAGAGTCCTCGATGGTCGGTCAGTCCTCGATGGTCGGCACATCGAGGATGACCGACGAAGGCTCGTCCCCGTGTGTGGGACAGCAGCGGAACAGACGTACTGCCTCCATATGACTCGATGCAGCGTTGGAGAACTCGAAACGCCGATTTCACCGTCGTGGATTCGAGCGAGCTTGCCGGTTCAGCGAGGTCGCCAACCCGTCTGTGCCACGATGACCACGTGGAGAGTCCGCGAGGATCGGAGCGACGTGCTCATACTCGTGGAACGGCGGCGAGGTGAGCTCCCACAGCAGTTGCAGCGCCCCCGGATTTGACGTGAGTGTTCCGAGTTCACGAGCCCGGGCGAGCAGGGCAGGGTCGGCGACCACGGCATCCCGTGCGCGTGCGAAGGCATCGAACGCGCGATTCCAGCGCGCCGACCCGAACCCCAGTGGCGACCCGAGGGCCTCACGCGCGTCGAACGCTGCGACGAGGGCCTTCCATCTGGCGTCCTCGTTGAGGTCGAGAACCATCTGCGTGTAATCCCTTCGAAGCCGTCAGAGCAGAACGCCGCAGGCCTGTAGCAGTTTGATCCCAAAGTCATACTGCCTCTGGTGCGCCCGCTGCGAAAGAGACGTTGTCCGTGGCGGATCCACTGTTCCGCCGGCGACTGAGTCGGCTAATCAGTCCGGCCTTTTGCCGTTCCTGCGAAGGTTCTCTTCGACAAACCACGGCTGCGGCCCAAGTCTCGGCGCCGTGCCGGGGGCTGGCTGAGGTACCTCCCTGCCTGCCGAGGCTCCTCCTCTTGCGTGTGCTTCCATTCGGTCATGCAGTCTCAGCGCGCCGGCCGCGCGTTCTGCGCCGCGATTGCTGGTGCAGCGCAGCGATCTTGCAGGGCGTCGTTCGCCAGGCCAGATCACAAGTTCGATGCGCTGCGTTGCGTCCATGACCACTAGGTCGTAGTCGTTGTCTGCCCCGACGGAGGAGATGCGCAACGTAGCTCTCGCCCATCGAGGGATCTCAGCAGGAACAGCCCCAGCAATCGAAACCCTTCCGACTACCTCCACTGGCACCTCCACAACGTCCTCCCACACCGCCGCAGGTGGAGGTTCGGCATCTCGCGTAACGAGTGACAGTTGAACGGGCCCTCGATTCGGGGCTGCAGCGAGCGCTATTGAAGCGTCAGTGGATAGTTGCAGCAGACAGCCGACGCCCGCTCGGTAGGCATCAATGACTTCACCAAGTAGTCGGAGGCCACCGATCGCGACTAGATGATTGTCGACTTGGCCAATGCCGGACCATTCGTTCATCAGAAGATGACCTCGACGTAGAAGGGGTCCCATTCGAGGACGCGCTTTGGCCGGTAGAGCACCGCTTCGAGCAGGCTTCCCGCGTAGGAGTTCTCAAGCGCGTCGATCATGCAAACGCTGTAGTTTCTGGGATGCGGGGGCGCTACCGCAGGAAGTTCGATCTGACACCACGAGTACGTCTGAGGTTCTTGTGCGAACAATGCACCTTCCCACGTCGATGCGAACGGATACTCGTCGCACGACTTGCCGGAGGGTCTGGGGTAGCTGGCGGGGCAAGCTTCCGCTCGGTTGAGGTCTCGGAGGGTCTCATCGGTTAGGCGCGTGAGGGGGCCGGTGTCGAGTGTCCGCGAGCCGGCGAGCCCGGAGAGTTGTGCCTGGTACACATGTGCGGCGAACTCAGGCAGTGTGGCGGCGTCATACTCGATCGACGGCGTGACCCAGGGAACGACGCATCCCGGCTGCATGTGGCTGAACATGTCGTCGCACCGCATCCCTGGCGCGTACGCGCCAGTCGCTGCGGTGTTGGGGCCGATCTGAGCTCGAAACGAGATGTCCCAGAACACGGTGGGAACATACGCTGACTCGCCAGGTACTGGGTCCCACTCTGCGTACGCCTCGCCTTCTGCACGTGCGTGTAGCGCCGGCACCTGCACCGGGAAACTGGCGCTCATCAAGTCACACGGGCTCCAGCACGTTGCGGTCGCGGAGATCTCTGTGCCGACGGCGGCGCCCCATGCGTAGGACGGTGAGACAGACAGCTTGTTATAGAAGACCGTCATGTCGCTTAGAAGCTGGACGTAGTGATAGATGTTGAAGTTCATCGATCCGATGATCGCGCCAGGCCCTCCGCTCGAGCTCGTCTCTTCGACTACGAACTCACCGGACAAGATTCCGCAGATAGAGGAGCGGTCGGCGTAGTAGGTCTCGGTCACGCCCAGGTCAAGACACCACTCCGGAACGGGGAGATCGGCGATCTGCTCGGACGGTGCGATAATCCCGGCCCGACCTTTCAGGTCGACGGCGTGACCGATGGTGATGCAGCCCCTCAGTCCTCCACCAAGCGGTGAGAATTGTTCCCCGCTACCGCCTCGTAGCAGTTGCGGGTCAGCTGGAGCGGGGGTGACTTCGCTGTGTGCCGTCGCACCGGGCTCCGTGTCCGCCGGCGCCGCGACGCGGCTGTTGAACTCTTCGATCTGGCTTGGATCCTCGGGGCCGGCGAACGCAGCTTGTGGCAGCCCGAGGACGGCTCCAATCAACGCCGCGATGGCAACCGCGCCAATCCGCGAGGAGGCTGCCCTCAATCCTCTGCTCGGGCGCCTGCCCGCCCCACCCGAACGTTTGATCACGTTGGCCCCTCTCGTCGCCACCCCGGTGTGGCCTTCTGAGGCTGAGGATATGGGTGTGATCGATCTTCCATCTGTCCCCTCTTCGGCGGACAGCCTTGTCCGGCAGGGGAGTGCTACAGAAGGGTGGCAGTACCAACGGGCGCTTGGTGACCGACCAATAGGTCCGCCCAAGTGTCGACGGCGAGAACGAAGATCTCGAACGCCGTCCACTCGGTCCGTCTGAAAGGCGCCATCAAAGTCCGGCGTTGTCCGGTCTGAACGTGAGAACGGTTTGGGAAGGGTGGAAATCGCCCAGACACACTGAGGGTCGTCGCCGAAACCTCGAAACTGGCGGAATGGTTCGCCCGCACAGTCAGTGTCGCCCACGAAATGTCCCGGAGCCTGAGTTCAAATCCCTCCGTCTCCGCCATAAGAAGTCCTGGTCAAACTATATTTTCCAAGTGCGTCTGCCCACTTTTTGCCCACATCTAATCGCGTGCCGCGTGGCGGATGTCCCTGTGATGTCTCAGGACATGGGTGACAGTTCTGCATCAGGACATTGGTGACACTTTCTGCATCAGGACATCGGTGGCAGTTCCTTCGGTTTCGGTCCGCGTGGTTGGCCGTTGCCGACGTAGCGGATGCCCGGCGGAGGCCAGAGGTGCTCGACGATGAGGGTGCCGCGCTCGTCGAAGACCATGATCCCGGCGGCTTCGTAGAGGACGAACACATCCTGTCCGCGCATCGGGTAGCTGATGTTGAAGATGCAACCGCGGACTTTGATCGAACCGTTCGGGTGGACCGTCGCGACACGGATTCCGTCGAGCACCCGACCGTTCGGTGATGGTGCTGGCGGCAACGGGGCGTTCGGCTTCCGTGTCGGCAATGATCGTGGTCGGGGCGGTGTGGCCTTCGGTGTCGCTTCCCACGCCTGCAGCGGCGTGATCCTTCCCGGCAGCGCCTGGTGCCCTCGCTCGGTGTTATAGATGTGGTCGAACCGGTCGATCTGCGCTTGCAGTTCTCGGAGGCCGCCGGCGATGGGCTGCTTGTCGAGGTAGCGGAACAAGGTCTGGTGGAACCGCTCGTTCTTGCCTTGCGTGGTCGGCTTGTAGGGCTTCCCGGTGATCGGCTCGACACCGAGCCGGGATACGTACTCTACGAGCTGGCCGACGATCCCGCGGCGCGACGGGTTCAGCGCGACGCCGTTGTCCGACAGCAGTCGCTGCGGGACCCCGTGGCGTTTGATCGCTTTGCGGACCACACGGATCGCGTCCCTCGAGGTCTCTCCGACGGCGGCGTGGGAGGCGACGGCGTAGCGGGAGTGGTCGTCGATGAGCTGGAAGATCACGCATCTGCGGCCACCGGCGAGGATGTACTCGGTCGCGTCGAGTTGCCAGCATGCGTTCGGCGCCGGGTAGACGAATCGCCGATACGCGGCCCGCGGCTTCTTCCTCGGCTCCGCTCGGGCGACGCCGGTCTGCCGGAAGATCCGCGCCAGACGGCGATAGAGGGGACCGGTGTCACCCAAGAGCGACCATCTTGTCGTGCACGCTGATCGGCCCATGATCCAGCCCGGACTCCTCCAGCGCGCGCCGCACCCCGACTGCCTGGACCTTGACGTCGTTGGCGATGGTCGTGGGGCTGGACTTTGGTCGTCGGCTGCGCGGCTCGAGCGCCGCAGCCTGCCCCTCCACGAGGGCGCGATGTCGGATCGCGTAGAACGTCTTCCGCGAAATGGAATGCTCCGCGCAGAACGTCGTCACCGCCCCACGCGGCGCATCGGGCGGCCATTGCGCGATCGCGAGACGGACGCGGGGATCAACAGGCTCAACACGACTCATCCCTCACAGATAGACGGGGAGAAGTGTCACCCCCAACACTGCGGAAGTGTCACCGATGTCCTGATGCACTTTCGCCACCGATGTCCTGAGAGATGACAGTGGCGGATGTCCCTGGACGTCCTCAGGCGGGCGGCGGCGGCGACGCCCGCGTCAGATCGTCTCGCCCTCAATCAAGTGGAGAACAGCCGGCGCGGCGGCGGGTTGCGGCGCGCCGGCGCCGAGGGCCTGCAGCAAGCTCGCCGTGCCGGCCTCTGACGCCGCCACGATGTCGTACTCGATCGTGGTCAGGCGTGGCACGGCGATGCGCGACAGGTCGGTGCGGTCCATCCCGATCACCGCGAGGTCGCGCGGCACCTCGAGTTCGCGTAGCCGGGCTGCCGACAGTAGTGCCATCGCCACGTCATCGTTGTAAGCGGCGACCGCAACTCCGGGTGCTGAGAGCCCGTCAAGCGCTCTGACCGCCGAGTCGAGGTCGAGCGCCACGTTCGTGACGTCGATCTCGTCAAGCCCGTGCTGGCGTGCAACCTCACGCACCCCGTCCTCGCGTGCAAATCCAAAAGGGTCATGGCGCTCATCCTGCAGGTGGGCAAAGGCCAGTCGCCGATACCCGTGCTCGATGAGTGTGCGCGCCTGCAGCTGCCCGATGGCGCGGTTGTGGTCGACCTGGGTCACGCTCGGCGGGTCGATCGCGAGCACCCCGCGTCGATCGAGAACCGCTCGCTCGTCATCCGTGAATGGCGCGAACGACCAGACCGCCGCGGGCTTCATCCCCGCGACCAATCGGTCCAAGGTCGCCGTCGCTGCTCCCGCGATGCGCAGCACGAGCGTGTAACCGTGATCGGCGAGCGCGACGCTCATCTGCTCGAACAAATCCTGTAGGTGGCCGCCGAACGTCGTGTGGGGCAGAAGCGCGACGACGAAGTCGCTGGAACCGCGACGAAGCGTCCGCCCCGCGGCGGACGGCTCGTACCCGAGCTCTTCCGCGGACGCGTACACCTTCGCTGCTGTCTCCGGGGCGAAGCGATCGGCATAGCCGTTGAGCACCTGGCTGACCGTCGCGCGCGAGACGCCCGCGTGTCGCGCCACGTCCGCACTTGTTGCGTTCACTTCGCTCCCTTCACCATCCCACTTTACCGAGACAGCCGGAATTCCGCGTCTTGACACGTGATAATCGGATGTGGTCCAATGGGCATTGACACGTGATAACGCCGTCACCACCCGACTCAACGGAGAGACCATCCATGTCCGATCTCACGCCCGACACCGCGTCGCCACAGTCCGCCGCGGTCGAAGATCCGCAGACCGCGCTGCCGCGCGACACGAAGCTGCCGCCGTTCTTCTCGCTGCGCTTCTCCACCCGAGGGTTCGCGCTTGCCGTGAACGTGGTGGTGCTGCTGCAGCTCACCTTCTATGCGACCGACGTGCTCGGTCTTCCGGCGGCACTCGTGGGCGGGCTCTTCCTCGCTGCGAAACTGTTCGACGGTGTGACGGATCTGCTCGCCGGCTTCTTCATCGACCGCACGAAGACGCGGTGGGGCAAGGCGCGCCCGTACGAGCTGTTCCTCATTCCGTTGTGGCTGCTGACGATCGCGATCTTCTCGACGCCCGAGATGAGTACGTTCTGGCAGGCCACCTACCTGTTCGTGCTGTTCACGCTCATCAACTCGGTGTGCGCCACGTTCCTCAATGCCTCGGAAGCGGTCTATCTCAAGCGTTCGCTCCGTGGTGAGGTGCAGTACGCGAAGGTGCTGTCGCGGCAGGGTGTGTTCATCATCCTGGTCGCCGCGATCGCGAGCATCATGCTCCCGCAGCTCATGGCGAGCTGGGGCACCGAGCCCGGCGGCTGGACCCGCATCGCGCTGGTCTACGGCATTCCGCTCATGCTCATCGGACTGGTCCGCTTCTTCACGATCAAGGAACTGCCCGAGGATGAGACCGACCACGTCACCGAGGAGCGGCTGGGCGTCGCGGCGACGCTGCGGGCACTGTTCGCCAACAAATACGTGTTCATCCTCGCGCTGATCATCCTGCTGGCGAACATCGTCATCAGCGCGAACGCCGTCGTGGGGGCCTACTTCTTCAAGTACATCCTCGGCGATCTCGGGCTCCTCTCCCTGATCTCGCTCGCCGGAATCGTCGTCCCGCTGGCCTACCTGCTGTTCCCCCTCGCGGTGCGCACGATCGGTGCGCTCAACTTCGTGCGGATCGGCCTCGGCGTCGCGATCGTCGGCTACGCCATGGTGCTGATCGCCCCGAACTCCCTCGCCATGGTCGTGGGCGGGCAGCTCCTCGGCTCGTTCACCACCGTCATCACGATGCTCGTCGGCTTCTTCATGATCCAGGCGATGGCCTACGGCGAGTGGAAATCGGGCAAGCGCATCGATGCCGTCACCAACTCGATTCAGGGCTTCGCCAGCAAAGTCGGCCAGGGCATCGCCGCTGCCGGCGTGGGCGTGATCATGGGCGCGGTCGGCTACGACGGCCTCGCCGCTTCTCAGACGCCCGCGGCGGAGTCGGCGATCGTCAGCCTGTACTCTCTGATGCCGCTCGTCATCACGGCGGTCATGTTCGGCCTGACCTACCTCTACCGGGTCGACAAGCACATGGGTGCGATCCAGGCCGACCTGGCGGCCGGCGTGCATTCCGACACCAGCACGATCAAGATCTGACCACCGCCGGGGCGGCGCGGTGTCACGCCCGTCGCCCCGGCATCCGATCTCCCGAATCTCGAAGGACTGGACCCAATGACCGAGTTCCCGGACGACTTCCTCTGGGGCGCATCGACCGCGCCGCACCAGATCGAAGGCAACAACGTCAACAGCGACTGGTGGGCGCGCGAAGGCCAGATGCCCGGGATGGAGTTCAGCGGGGATGCCGACGACAGCTACCACCGGTACGTCGAAGACATCGCGCTGCTGGCGGATGCCGGGCTGACGGCCTACCGGTTCGGCATCGAGTGGGCACGGATCGAGCCGCGGCAGGGGCAGTTCTCGCGCGCCGAACTCGCCCACTACCGGCGCATGATCGCCGCCTGCCTGGAGGCCGGAGTGATCCCGGTCGTCACCCTGAATCACTTCAGCCTGCCGCTGTGGTTCGCCACGGAAGGCGGATGGCGTTCGCCCGACGCCGTGGAGCGCTTTTCGGCCTATGTCGAGAAGGTGACCGAGATCCTCGACCGGGTCGAATGGGTCGTCACGATCAACGAGCCGAACATGATGGCGATGATCACGATGATGACCGAGGCGATGCGCTCTGGTGACGCCGCGCAGTGGCAGAGCCCCACGGTGGAAGGAGAGTCCGATCGGGAGCGCATCGCGGCGGCACTGCCCGTGCCGACCCTCGACTACGCGCAGCCGATGATCGCCGCCCACCATGCAGCCCGCGACATCATCCGCGCCCGCACGAGCGCAAAGGTCGGCTGGTCGATCGCCAACGGCGCCTTCTACGCGAACCCCGAGCACGCCGCCAAGCTCGCCGAGGTGCGATACGCGTACGAGGACGTCTACCTCGAAGCATCGCGCGGCGACGACTTCGTCGGCGTCCAGTCCTACTCCACCCAGCGTGTCGACGAAAATGGCCTCGTGCCGCACCCCGAGCACCCCGACAACACCATGGTCGGCACCGCGTACCGGCCCGACTCGCTGGCCATCGCCGTCGGACACGCTGCCGCCGTGTCGGGGCTTCCGATCCTGGTCACCGAGAACGGCATCGCGACCGCAGACGACACCCGTCGCATCGCCTTCACCTCCGAAGCCCTCGCGCATCTCGCGGGCGCCCTCGAGGACGGCGTCGAGGTGCGCGGCTACCTGCACTGGTCACTCCTCGACAACTACGAGTGGGGGCACTGGGGTCCCACTTTCGGGCTGATCGCCGTCGATCGCGAGACGTTCGTTCGCACCCCCAAGCCGTCGCTGGCCTGGCTCGGCGACGTCGCCCGCAGCAACGGCGCGGCCATCACCCGCACCACCACAGAAGTACAGGTCTGACATGAGCACCACCCAATTCCACGAGGGCTGGACCTTCCGCCGCGCCGCCGAGTCCGAACCCGTTCCCGTCACACTGCCGCACGACGCCATGATCGGCGAACAGCGGTCGGCCGACGCCGAAACCGGCAACCACGGCGGGTACTTCCCCGGCGGCGTCTACCGCTACGAGAACGAATGGACCGTGCCGACGGATGCCGCGGGGGCAGAGTTTCGGCTCTTCTTCGAGGGCGTGTATGGCACCACGACGGTGTCGCTCGACGGGGCGGTCGTCGCCCAAAACGAGAGCGGTTACCGCGAGTTCTCCGCCCCGCTGGGCGCACTCGAGCGCGGTTCGACGCACTGCATCATCGTCGAAGTCGACAACAGCCGGACGCCGAACAGCCGGTGGTACACCGGTTCGGGCATCTACCGTCCGGTGTGGCTCGAGCAGGTCGGCGCGACCCGCATCGCCGACGACGGCATCCGACTCGACACACGCACGATCACCCCGGCCGCCGCCGTCGACGCAGCGATCGCGGTCGACGGCGAGACCGACGGCATGAGCGTGCAGGTCGAGTTCGCCACCGATGATGCCGTTGTCGCGGTGGCGACCGCCGACGTGATCGCCGGGGTCGCGCGCCTCGAGCTGACCGTGCCCGATGCGCGGCTGTGGTCGGCGGAGACGCCGTACCTGTACGAGGTCAGCGTCACGGTTCGACGGGGCGAGAGCGTCGTCGACGAGCGCAGGCTGCGATTTGGCATCCGCACCCTCGCCGTTGACGCGCGGCACGGTGTGCGCATCAACGGGACCGCCGTGTTGCTACGCGGCGCATGCATCCACCACGACAACGGCATCCTCGGAGCCGCCACCTTCGATGCGGCCGAGCGCCGTCGTGCCCGGATGCTGAAGGAAGCCGGCTACAACGCGATCCGCAGCTCGCACAACCCGCTCTCGCGATCGTTCCTCGACGCCTGCGACGAACTCGGACTCTACGTCATGGATGAGCTCACCGACGTGTGGCTGCAGCACAAGACGCCCCACGACCTCGCTGATGACTTTGAGGCTGTCTGGCCGGACGACGCGAGGTCAATGATCGCCAAGGACCGCAACCGGGCCTCGGTGATCATGTACTCGATCGGCAACGAGATCGCCGAAACCGCCACGGATGCCGGGCAGGACGCCGCCCGCCGCATCAGCGCATTCGTGCGAGAGCTCGACCCCACCCGGCCCACGACCACGGCCGTCAACCTGCTGCTGAACGTCATGGCGTCGCGCGGCACGAACGTCCACCGGGAGAAGCCCAAGGGCGCCGGCGAGAAGAAGAAGGCCACCAGCACCGCGGCCAACCTGCTCACAGCGAAGCTCGGACGCGTCATGGAGCTGGTGTCGCGGCTGCCGGCGGCCGACAAAGCCAGTAAGCACGCGTTCGCGGCCGTCGACGTGGCCGGCTACAACTACGCCTATGGGCGCTACGCGGCCGACCGCAAGCGCTACCCGGATCGCGTCATCGTCGGCAGCGAATCGATGCCCGGCGACCTACCCCAGATCTGGCGGCGCGTCGAGAAGGTCCCCGGCGTGATCGGCGACTTCATGTGGACCGGCTGGGACTACCTCGGCGAAGCCGGCATCGGCGTGTGGAGCTACGGCGACGACGCCGGCGGGCTCAACAAGCCCTACCCGGCGCTGCTCGCCGGCCCCGGCGCCTTCGACATCCTGGGCAGGCCGGGCGCTCCCGTCTTCCTCGCGCGGGCCGTGTGGGGACTTCTCGACGCCCCCGCCATCGCGGTGCGGCCCATGGACCGTGTCGGCCACCGCGCCAACCGCACCCCGTGGCGCACCTCCGACGCCGTGCCCAGCTGGTCATGGCGCGGTGCCGCGGGCGCCGCGCACATCGAGGTCTACTCCGACGCGGATCAGGTGAAGCTGATCCTGAACGGCCGGTCGCTTGGCCGCAAGCGTGCGGGCAGGCGCGCTGGCTTCGTCACGCGCTTCCGCACCGTGTATGAGCCGGGCGAGCTGGTGGCCGTCGCCTACCGCGGCGGAGTGGAGGCCGGTCGCTCCTCGTTGCGCACCGCCGACAGGTGCACGCTCACGCTCCGCGTCGAACAGCCGAAGGGTGGCGACGACATCGCCTTCGTGTGGGCCGAACTTGCCGATCAGAGCGGCGTGGTCGATTTCGCGGCATCCGATGAGATCACCCTCACGATCGACGGGCCCGGTGAGCTCGTGGGATTCGGCAGCGCGGCGCCCGCCACCGAGGAATCGTTCACCTCTGCCACCCACACCACCCACCAGGGCTCCGCGCTCGCCGGTATCCGCCGCACCGCGACCGAGGGTGAGATCGTGGTGACTGCCCGCAGCCGACGGCACGGCGACGCGACGATCGGTCTGATGCCCGCCGACCGCGTGCCTGCGCTGAGCACACAGCACCCTCGGAGGTGGAAGATGACTGCGACCGACCTCGAGACTCAGGCCGCCCTCGGCAGTGGCGCCTCGTTCTGGAAGACGGAAGAACTGCCCGGTCTTCGGGCGGTCGTCATGTCCGACGGTCCGCACGGGGTGCGGGCACAGGATGCCGACGTCGACCACCTCGGCATCGCGCCCAGCATGCCGGCCACCTGCTTTCCGCCGGCGGCCGGGCTGTCGCAGTCGTGGGACCCCGCTCTCGTCGAGCGGGTCGGTCGGGCGCTCGCGGCGGAGTCACGCCATTACGGGGTGGGGGTGCTGCTCGGACCCGGGATCAACATCAAGCGCGATCCGCGCGCCGGGCGCAACTTCGAGTATCTGTCCGAGGACCCGCACCTCACCGGCGTACTCGGCACGGCGTGGGTGGGCGGGGTCCAGTCCGGTGGCGTCGGCGCGTCGGTGAAGCACTTCGCGGCCAACAACTGCGAGACCGACCGGATGCGCTCGGACTCCCGGGTCGACGAGCGCACGCTGCGCGAGATCTACCTCCGCGGGTTCGAGAAGGTCGTGCGCACGGCGAAGCCCTGGACGGTGATGGCCGCGTACAACCGGGTCAACGGCGTCTATGCCTGCGAGAACCGCTGGCTGCTGACCGACGTGCTCCGCACCGAGTGGGGCTACGAGGGTGTCGTCGTCAGCGACTGGGGGGCCGTCGACGACCGCGTCGCATCGGTGGCGGCGGGCCTCGATCTGGAGATGCCGGGCGGTCATGGGGTTTCGGATCGGGCCGTGGTCGAAGCCGTCGGCGCTGGGACTTTGGACGCGGGGAGCGTCGAGCTCGCCGCGGGCCGTGTGACCGGCCTCCTCACGCGCGCGCGAGTCGCGGCCGGCCAGGCGGCAGAACCGGTCGACTTCGACGCGCACCATGCCCTCGCGCGCGAGGCGGCGGCGCACAGCATCGTGCTGCTGAAGAACGATGACGCGCTGCTTCCGCTCGCCCCGGGCGGAACGATCGCCGTCATCGGCCCCTTCGCGACCGTTCCCCGGTTTCAGGGCGGCGGCAGCTCACACGTCAACGCGGCACGCATCGACATTCCGCTCGATGAGATCAGGGCACTCGCCGGCGCGGCAGAGGTCACCTATTCGGCCGGCTTCGGCGATGCCGGCGACGCCGCCGCCTTGCGGGCTGAGGCCGTGGCCGCCGCGACGGCCGCGGACACCGCCGTCGTCTTCCTCGGGCTCGACGACCACGATGAGTCGGAAGGGTTCGACCGTTCGCACATCGACCTGCCCGCCGAGCAGGTCGAACTGCTCCGCGCAGTTCGCACGGCACAGCCCCGCACGGTCGTCGTGCTCAGTCACGGTGGCGTGGTGCGGCTCGCAGAAGTCGACGAGCTGGCGGCCGCGATCATCGACGGCGCCCTGCTCGGGCAGGCAGCGGGCGGTGGTATCGCCGACGTGCTCTTCGGCGTGGTGAACCCGTCGGCGCGGACGAGCGAGACCGTCCCACGCCGGCTGGCGGACGTTCCCGCGTTCCTCTCGTTCCCAGGGGCCGGATCGGTAGTGCGCTACGACGAAGGCGTGTTTGTCGGGTATCGCTGGTACGACGCCCGCGACCTCGGTGTCACCTACCCGTTCGGGCACGGACTGTCCTACACCTCGTTCGCCTACCGCGACCTCGACGTCCAGTCGGACACGGAAGGGCTGCGTGTCTCGGTGGTCGTCGCGAACACTGGCGCTCGTGACGGTCGCGAAGTGGTGCAGGTGTACGTCGGTGCGCCAGGCAGCGGGGTGCCCCGGGCGGTGCGCGAGCTGAAGGGGTTCGCGACCGTCGAGCTCGCCGCCGGCGCCGCGCAGCGAGTCACCATCGACATCGCCCGCGCCGACCTCGCGTACTGGGATGAGGCCGTCGCGCGCTGGGTCGTAGAGGGAGGCACGTACGAGGTTTCGGCCGCGGCATCCAGTCGCGACATCCGTGCCGCCGTGCACGTGAGTGTCGACGGCGATGCCGTTCGGCTACCGCTGACCGAGCACTCGACGCTCGGTGAGCTGATGGCGCACCCGGTCGCAGGCCCCATGGTCGCTGCGCTGAGCGCACGGCAGTCGGAGCACACCAACGACAACGATGCCGCAATGGGCGTCGACACCGCGGTCATGATGGCGCAGATCCCCGTGAACCGCTTGGTTGCGTTCAGCGGCGGCGAGCTCGGGCCCGAGCAGCTCGCCGGCATGCTTGCGCTCGCCAACAGCGCGGACGCCGACGCGTCAGAGCAGCCCCTATGAGAGCGGTCCGACTTCGCACCGAGTATCTCGACGAGCCGCTCGGCCTCGGCATCGTCGCGCCCCGCTTCTCGTGGCACGTCGAGGGCGGCACACGTCAGAGCGCCTACCGAATCGTCGCTACGCGCGCCGGCGAGGTCTTGTGGGACAGCGGTCGCGTCGCGTCGCCGCGCATGACGAACATCGCGTATGAGGGTGCGCGGCTCACCAGCCGTGACCGCATCGAGTGGACACTCACGCTGTGGGACGAACAGGACCTCGCGGGTCAGGACGCGTCTTCGTCGTTCGAGCTGGGCCTGCTCGAGCCAGGGGACTGGGCAGGAACGTGGATCGCCGGCGACTACACCCCCAAGAAGAACACCCGGTACCCAGTCGACCACTTCCGCACCTCGTTCGCCACGACAGCCAAGGTCGCCCACGCGCGCCTGTACGCCACCGCCCGCGGCGTCTACCAGGGGCACCTCAACGGGCATCGCATCGGCGCGTTCGAACTCGCGCCCGGCAGCACCGACTACCGCTCGCGCATTCAGTACCAGACCTACGATGTCACCGCCCTGCTCGGTGCGCAGAACACGCTCGATCTGCAGCTGGCCGACGGCTGGTTCCGGGGATCCTTGGCCGCCTACGGCCAGACCAACGTCTTCGGCCGGCAGACCTCCGTGCTCGCCCAGCTTGAGATCACCTACGCCGATGGACGCCGCCAGACGATCGGCACCGACGGGTCGTGGTCTTGGAGCAACGACGGACCGGTCCGCTTCACAGACCTCAAGGACGGTGAGACCATCGACGCCCGCCGGTCGCCGGGCTACGCCGAACGCGCGCGGGTCGTCCCTGCGCCGAAGGTCGAGCCGACGGCATCCGACAACGTCCCGGTGCTCGCGTACGAGGTTCTCACGCCCACCCTGGTGACCACTGCCAGCGGCGCGCGGGTGCTGGACTTCGGTCAGAACATCGCCGGTTTCGTCGGGTTCACCGTCTCGGCCCGCGACGGGCAGCGGATCCGCCTGCGGATGGGTGAGACCCTCGATGAGCACGGCGAGTTCACCCAGCAGAACTTCCAGCTGCGCAAGCCGGTCCGTGAGTTCGGGCGCATCAGCGAGGTTCTGCTGATGACCGACAACGCCGACCGCATCCGCGGCGAGCTGCAACCGACTCCGAAACAGGAGGTCGACTACACGTGCGCCGAGGGGGTGAACGAGTACCGCACGGCGTTCGCGGTGTTCGGATTCCGCTACGCACTCCTCGAGACCGAGATCGACGTGGACCCCGCCGACTTCCGGGCGATCGCGGTGTACTCGGCCATGGAGCAGACGGGCACTTTCGAGTGCTCGCACCCCGGTATCAACCAGCTCGTCGCGAACACGCGGTGGAGCATGAAGGGCAACTTCCTCGACGTGCCCACCGACTGCCCCACCCGGGAGCGGCTCGGCTGGACCGGCGACGCGCAGATCTTCTTCGACACCGCCGCCTACCTGATGGACGTCGCTGCCTTCTACCGCAAGTGGCTGCGCGACCTGCGCGATGCGCAGAAGAAGTCGGGTGTCGCGCCGGCTGTCGTTCCCTACAACGGGGTCGCGATGATGTACGACGCAACGGGCGGATCCGTCGGGTGGGCGGACGCGCTTGTCCTTGTGCCGTATCGCTTCTGGAAGCGCTACGGCGACGCCGACCTGCTGCGCGAGTTCTATCCGATGATGCGTGCGTACGGCGAGTACATGATCGGCCGGACCGGTCACAAGCAGCGCTCGGCCGCGGCATCCAATCCGTACAACCGCTACGTCTACGAGAAGGGCATGCACCTGGGGGAGTGGCTCGAACCCGAGGAGTTCCGCGACTCGGTGCGTGGCCGCGTCCCGCGCACTGAAGAGGCAACGGCGTACCTGCATTACACGATGGCGCACCTCGCCGAGATCGCCGAGCAGCTCGGCGATCAGGCGGATGCCGCGCGATACACCGAGTATGCCGACGGCGCAATGCAGGCGTACAACCACCTGTTCGTCGCGGGCGGAACCATCGACACCGA